>CAZINF010000166.1:0-6663 GCA_964540555.1 uncultured Syntrophus sp.
ACGTACGTTCCATCTCGCTTTTGTTCATCACTTCGAGGGAGAATTCAAACTTGGAGTCCGTCTGGCCCCTGAGGACCGGATACGCCGCGTTGATCTGGATGTTGTCGGCGCCTATCTTCCGTTCCTGGACCTCTACGGACAGGGTATGGTTTGAGGTCAGCTTGCCGTCGGCGGTCTTCGCCTCGAACTGGAAAGCGTATTTCCCCGGCCCTATTCCCTTGTCCGGCTCCAGGGTCAATGCCAGCGTTTTGGCTTTGCCGTTGGGGACGTACATTCCGGTGACCCGGTAACGGGCGCCTTTCAGCGTCGCCTTCCAGTCCTTCGCTACCGAAGTGATCCGGACGTCGATGTTCTCATCGGTGCGCCCCTTGTTCTCCAGGGTCAGGTCCATCTGAACGGTCTCCCCTTTTGCGACCGCGACGCCGGAATAATCCGTGTAGAGGGCGATACCCCGCTCCGGGCGGTTGTCTTTCTTGTCCGCCTCCGGCTGGCCAAAAACCAGGGCCGGCGCCACCCCCAGCAGAATAAAAAAAATGAATGTGACAGTGAACAATTTTCTTAAATGACTGATTCGCCCCATGACTACCTCCTAAGTATATTTCTCGGTCTTGATGCCGCCACGATCGGACGGAAGATTCTTTTCATCCTGTAGCATAGTAACAGATCTCGATTCTGTCAAGAAGAAGTACGGGATCATCCGGGCCTCCCGTTACCCGGATGATCCCGGTGGTTATCCTGTGCGGAGGCCGGCCAGCAGTCACGACCCAAGAAGCGCCTCCTCACCGTTGTACAATCACCCGTTTCATTCGGGCTTGATACCCGCCTTTTTGACAACCTGTATCCACTTCTCGATATCCGAACGGATGTAGGCATCATACTCCTCCGGCGTGCTTCCCACCGGGTCAGCCCCCTCGTTCACCAGCCGCGCGCGGACCTCGGGCATCGCGACCACCTTGACCGCCTCGGCATTGAGCTTCATGATGATCTCCCGCGGCGTCTTGGCTGGCGCGAGCAGTCCGAAACCGCCGGAAACGACATACCCGGGCAGGCCCGATTCGATCATTGTCGGAATCTCCGGCGCCCCAACAGAGCGCTTCTCGCCGGCCACCGCGATCGCCCGAAGCTTGCCCGATTTGATATGGGGCATGACGGTGGCGGCGCTGGTCAGCAGCATCTGTACGTAACCGCCCAGAACGTCGATGACCGCCGGACCGCTCCCCTTGTAGGGAACATGCTGGATCTTGATATCGGACATGGAGCTGAGCAGTTCGCCGGACAGATGGCCGATCGACCCGGGACCGGAGGAGGCGTAATTCAGCTTGCCGGGGTTCGCCTTGGCATAGGCGATCAGTTCCTTCATCGTCTTGGCCGGCACCGACGGATGGACGACCAGCACAACCGGCAGATCCGCCACCAGCGTGATGCCCGCGAAATCCCGGATGGAGTCGTAAGGCAGCTTCTGGAACATGCTCGGGTTGATCGTATGGGTGCCTGAAACCATCAGGATCGTGTAACCGTCGGCCGGCGCCTTGGCGGCCAAGGAGGTGCCGAGCGTGGAGCCGGCGCCGCCGCGATTGTCGATCACCAGCGGAACGCCCAGATTCTTGCTGAACTCATTAGCGATGGCGCGGGCAACGATGTCGGTGTTTCCCCCCGGCGGAAAGGGGACGATCATTCGGATCGTTTTCCCCGGTTCGGGATAGGCGGCCCGGGCCTCCGGAGAGATCATCGGGGAAAGAGCAGACAGGAATAAAGCGACAACGGCTGACAACAGTAACCCTTTCTTTCTCATAGTCAACATCCTTTCTTTCGTGCTTCTGGCATTTCAATCGGCGTCCGCAGAGCGGCGCCGTCCTGTATTGACCCGCACGGGGGTTCCCTTTGCGTTGGTGACGCTCGGTGTCGAAGTGGATGGCAACCGCATTGGGTCTGTTTTGATAACATGGTTTCCCGGTCGAGTCAATCCGCGCGGCGCAAAAAAGCCGTGACCGAAAGGAAATCCGCTGCCGAATCCACGGCGGCAACCTGAATTGTCTTGACACACCCCCCCCCTCTTAGTAGACTTAACGATAGATAAAACGGTTCTCGCAACCGCCGGAATGACCCTAAATCCATCTCCCGCTCCGGGTTCGGACAGGGAAAGAAAACCTATCAAGACACAGGAGGAGATCATGCAGCAACGGAAACTCGGCGCCAAGGGGCCTCTCGTATCCGCACAGGGATTGGGTTGCATGGGCATGTCGATCAGCTACGGCGAGCCCGACGACCAGGAATCGATCGCCACCATCCACCGTGCGCTGGATATCGGCGTCAATCTCATCGTCACCTCCGATGCTTACGGCAACGGGGTGAACGAAGAGCTGGTCGGGCGGGCTCTGAAAGGCAGACGCGAAAGCGCGTTGATCGCAACCAAGTTCGGCAATCTCACGCTCGCCGGCATCACGACGCCGGGCCTGAGCGGCGGCCATCCTGATTACGTGCCGCAGGCGTGTCACGCATCGCTCAAACGCCTCGGTGTCGATGTGATCGATATATACGGCCTGCACCGTGTCGATCCGGCGGTGCCGATCGAGGAGACCGTCGGCGCGATGAAGCGCCTCGTTGAGGCGGGCAAGGTGCGCCACCTCGCCCTGTCGGAGGCAGGCCCCCAGACCATCCGGCGCGCGCAGAAGGTGCATCCGATTATCGCCCTGGAGACCGAATATTCGCTCTGGAGCCGCGACGTCGAGGCGGACGTGCTGCCCGTGTGTCGCGAACTCGGAATCGGTTTCATGGCCTATGCGCCTCTGGGCCGCGGTTTTTTGACCGCCACGATCAAGAACCTCGATGCCCTGTTGCCCAAAGATCGACGGCGCGACCACCCGCGCTTCAATCCGGACAATCTCAAGCTCAACGCAAGGCTGCTCGCCCCGATCGAGACAATTGCAGCGGACAGGCGCTGCACGGCCGCACAGGTCGCATTGGCGTGGGTGCACGCGCAGGGAGAAGACATTCTGCCGATCCCCGGCACCAAGCGCCGCGGCTACCTCGAAGCGAACGCCGCCGCGTTCGACATCCGACTCACTCAGGAAGAGATCGCGGCGCTCGCCGAGGCATTCCCCTTCGGCGTCACAGCGGGAACGCGTTATCCTGAGAAACAGATGAAGGCTGTCGGCATATAGGTTTCGCGCCTTCACAAACACGCCTCCTTTTTTTAATGATCCTCGGTATGGATAAAATCAAAGTCAAAAATCCCATCGTTGAGATCGACGGCGATGAAATGGCGCGGGTGATCTGGCACTGGATCAAGGAATCCTTGATTCTGCCCTATCTCGACATCGACCTGAAGTATTTTGACTACCACATCCTCCATCGCGACGCGACCGAGGACCGGGTCGTTGCGGAGGCCGCCGAGGCGATCAGGAAGTACCGCGTCGGCGTCAAGTGCGCCGCCATCAACCCCGATCAGGAACGGGTGACGGGGGCCGGCGCAGCCGCAGGCATCTACAACACCCAGGAATCGGTCAGAGGCTTCGCCCTTTCCTGCCTGAACTTCGGCCTTGAAAGAGGATTGCCGGTCTACCTCGGAACAAAGAATACCATACTTGAGACATACGACGGCCTGTTCAAAAACACCTTCCAGGAGGTGTACGACACCCGGTTCCGGACCCGGTTCGAGGAGAGAGGGATCGGTTACGAACACCGGATGGTCGACGAACTGGCGGCCTTCGCCGTCCGGTCCTCGGGGGGATTTGTCTGGGCGTGCAAGAACTACGACGGGGACATTCAGTCGGACATGGTGGCCGCGGGATTCGGCTCGCTGGGTCTGATGGCGTCGATCCTCCTGACACCGGACGGCAAAACCGTTCTGACCGAGGCTGCGCATGGAACAATCACCCGCCATTTCCGCGATCATCAGGCCAGACGGGAAACGTCGACCAATCCCATCGCCTCGCTCTTCGCCTGGACGCGGGCGATTTATTACCGGGGGCTCTTCGACGCAACGCCTGCCGTGCAGCGGTTCGCTCTGACCCTGGAGAAAGCCTGCATCGACACGGTCGAAGCCGGGAACATGACAAAGGATCTGGCGACACTGACGGGCGGCGCCGTGTGGCTGACGACGCGGCAATTCCTGGAAACGATCAGGGAATCTCTGGACCGGAAACTGTCCTCCGGCGGTTGAAAGGCGCCCCTATCTTCCGATGGAGGTGCGGCAGCGGCGGGGGCGACTCTACACACACCTGACACCCGTCTTTGGCACGGTAGCAATCGTCGTCCCCACCGCTATTGGATAGCCAATTTATGCAACCACCTTTTCCTCGAATGATTCCGGTGTTAAAGTTGCCGATGAAATTGGTCGACCGCAATTGGGAACCATAATTGCGAATCGTTGAAAATCACAGGTAAAGGCCACTAGAAATCGGGTGTAGTCTACTGCATCTGCAACGGTCTGATTGAGATTGGCCTCACAAGCCGTAATGATAGCGTAAGTCTTTCCGCCCAGAACTACAGAGAACAGTTTTCGAGCACATTGCGACCAACCAACAGGAACAGCGATAGGTTCAGCCAAATCGAACTCGTTGCCTGTTTTCTTGTCTTTTGCGCGAAGGATTATGTTGCTCCAAGTCGTTTGAGTGTCAGCGGCTAAGGCGATGCCGTCAGGCACTGCTATAGCTATCCCTATACTCATGCGGCTACCCCCCTCCCTGGCTAACGCGCACCTCACCAGCCGTGATCTTGACGCGGTCTAGTGCAAGTGCACGTTGGAATATTTTTGTTATCACACTTCAGCGTGCTCGGACCAGCCACAGTTCGGGCATGTCGCAACAACAATGGTGTGTGCATCATCGCCGAACACCTTATTCTCGAAATTCCTTGAGGGCTCGCCGCATTCCGGGCAGGCGATACGTCCAATTGCGGGGTGAATCTCAACGTCCCCGGAATCCAAGTGTCGCTGAAATAGTCGTAGTAGCTGCGACAGCGTAGGAGGATCAGCCGGAAGATTCTCGATGAGCTCTTTCGCCCACTCCGGCTTCTCCTTTGAGGCCCGCCGATAGTAGAGGTGCGAAACGATAATCGTTCCAATAACTCCGGCGAGAAAGTACAGTAGTGCTTCCATAGGATTGTCTCATTAGTCCAACGGCCGCCTTGACCGGTAGTGAAACGCGCAGCGGATCACTGTACGGTCGGAGGCGGTGTTGGACCTGTTCCATCCTCAGCCCCCGGTTGCTGCTGAGATCATCGTTCCATCATCTTTCGGATGAAATCGGGGTCAGTATAGAGTTTGATCCACAGTGCGAACCCTTTGTGCTGCAGCCTATAGACTCCCTTCTCACCTTCCTTAGACCAGATGATGTGGCGATCCCGGAGTGCCTTTATCGCATTGTTGAGGATCGAGGACTTGCCCTTGAACTGTGCTGCGATCTTGGATCGGGGGACCCACCCGTCAAGGTCGTCGGCCATGATCCGCAACACCTGGCGATAACTCTCCTGCTGAATCTTGTTATAGTAATCGTGCCGGTAGTACCTATCCCCAATCGTTTCGAGGGCACCGCCTGCCCCAAATGCGCTCAACTGCACGTCTTGTTTGCTGATCGTACCGTCGGTATCCTTGCCAAAGGCAGAGAAGCCAAACTGTTGTATGAAATGGGGGAAGCCTTCCGACAGCGCTACAAGGCTGTTCTTTGCGTCCGTGTCTATGGTCGTCTTCTCTTCGTTTTCCGTGTTCGCACGTTCAAGACAAATGTCGATAACCTGTGCGACTTCGGGATCTGTCAGCCTGCCAAGTGGGAGTTCCTGGAAAATGCGAACCGACGACTGGTGACTGGTGTACAGACGGTTCCTCAGTTCCGGCAAGCCGGCCAAGCCCACGAGAACACGGTTGCAGTCTTTCTTTTGGAGGCGCTCCAAGAGCAGTTTCAGGAAGGACCCCAACCCGAGTTCGGGGGAGGAGTTGTCAGCTTCGTCAATCAGAATGAGCAACCCATCATGACGAGCCTGAAAGAGACTTCCGTCTCCATCCCCTCGGCACATGCGGTCCCCCACATCCGCAAGTGACGAGGCGAATTCGTCGAGCAGGACTTCCTCTCCTTGTTGATCGCGCGTGTGCCGCTCGATACCTGAATCCATGATTCTGATTCTCTGCAGAAAAGACCAAGCCTGCTTCAGAAACTGTTTTGCTGGCTCGGATTGGCCAAGGAGCCGATCAAGTTGCAGCGTGATACGCTCGACCAACCCTCGCTGAGTGGTCTTGCTGTCAGTGTCAAGATCGACCACCAGGAAGTTCAGTTTCTGCCCATCGAGCGGTATCTGTCCGGTTGCAAGATAGCGGAGATACAGCAGCAGCGATGTCTTCCCGATGCCTCGCTCACCGGTGATCATGAAATGGCAGGGCGATTCAGCGCGTGTCTGAAGTAATGACTGTTCAAGCATCCTAATATCGTCGAGCCGCCCGACAAACATGCCAGGATTGACCGGGGAATTTGGCCGAAATGGGTTGTTTCTCATATTCCACCTCTTGGTCCAACACTTAATATCCGAACTTCGCTTTTTCCGATAATATGGATATCATCGTAGCATAGGTGATTTCATTATGTCGGAAAATATCTCATGATCACTATGGAATACATATGGTTCTTTTTCACAGTGAGTGGGTAAGTTGATTTTGGTATATACTGGTGCCAA
>CAZINF010000167.1:0-6615 GCA_964540555.1 uncultured Syntrophus sp.
ACATGAAAAATGTCAATCTCTACTGTTGACTTTGAAAGGAATAACTAATTTTCCCCGAACATCGGATCCCGGAAGCGCGCATTGGAGATATTTCGGGGTACCCTGCCCCCGCAGCGTAGCGAGGAGGTGCAGGGTCGAAAAATGTCCAGCGCGCGAAGGGATCCGATGTTCAGAGGTCTCCCGGATGCAGCGCTAGGGTAGGTGCTGCGGACGGAGGAGATCTGTAACGCTCTTCACCGGATTGAAAGTGACCAGAGGCACTTCGACGAAGAGGGTGTTCCAGTAGGCCATTGACCCGTTCCATAGACCGGGCCGCTCGAGTGCCAGAAGGTCTCTTCCCTGCTCCGACTTACGGGAAATGGTCGACCAATCCTGATCGATGAAACGGGTCAGATCGAATTTTTCCCCCCGGTAATCACGGACACCGCAGACGAGATCGACAGGATTAAAATAGGTGGACGACTCCCAGAGGGTTCGCTGTCCGGATTCGTTCCGGTCGATCTGCGACTCCTCGACGATCTGGAGCGACAAGGCGCCCGTCCCGTCCGAATGATCGACCCAGAAGGGGCCGCCTCCCGGTTCCCCCTCGTTTTTCACCATACCGCAGACCCTCAGCGGCCGGTTCAGTTTTTCAAATAGGAAGGATCGCCGCTCGGCCGGGGATCGTTTCGAAAACCCAGGCGGGATAACAAGATGGAGTTTCTTCCGGCAGAACCGGGCGATCTGGGCAAGGTCCGCTTCCCCGGGATTCCCTGCCGAAAGAAGGCGGAGCCGATGGAATATCCCGTCCTGCAGTGTGATCAGATAGCCGGCCAGGATCTTCTTCCAGCGGATGGTTTGCTCCTTCAGGCGATCCGGGACGCAATTGTCGATATTTTTCAAAAAAACAATGTCCGCATCGAGGTCGTTCAGGTTCGTTAGGAGCGATCCGTGACCGCCCGGGCGGAAGACCAGGCCTCCTTCCCCGTCCCGAAATGGCCGTTTCCCCAGATCGACGGCCAGGGTGTTCGTTCCCGTTGACTGCATGGAGAGGCCGACCTTGAAGACCGTATGCAGGCGGGATTCGTATTTTCCGATCACCTGCTGCAGATACCCCCGAACGGCGTTTTCGTGTTCACTGGAGACCGTGAAATGGAGATGGGAACAGTTCTGCCCGTCCCGGGTGTAGAAGGCAGCCTCGACAAGGTGTTCCTCCAGGGGGGTCCGGCACCCTTCGGGATAGTCGTGAAATTTCAGAAGCGCCTTGGGAAGACCCCCGTAATTCAAACCCTCTTCCGTGAGGATCAACCTCAGGATCGTCGCATACTCCCTTTTCTTTATCAGCTCCTCCGGATCCTGCCGCTGCCCTGCGAAGACGGCCTGCAGGTCCGGAAAGAAGCAGTATCGCTTCAGATCACGAATGAAAGAATCTTCTTCGTTCTTCTCACAAAACCCTTCGTCGTGGAGGCGCCGGTACCATTCTTTGAACATGCGGCTCGCCGCGCCGGAAGCCGGGATGAATTTAATGAACCGTTTTGTCCGGAGGGCCTCTTCGTAGACCTTGAGCAGCTCCGCTTCCTCCTTTGCAGCAAGGGAAACGATCCCGTCTCCCTCACGGCAGGGACGGTTCAGGCGGACCGGCGAGACGCCTCGCTGGAAGAGCGCCAGCTCCCTTTCCGCCTCTTCGACGGTCAAACCCTCCGAGGAGATCCGTTCCAGGTCCCTTGCAGACCAACTGCTTTCGATTTTACTCACTTTTTCTTTTCCTTGCTCTCTTTACGGATTTTTCCCGGCGGCGGAATTTGCTTTTTTTCCCTGAGAAGCCGGGAGATATCCTTCTGCCTGCGGGTGGTCTGTCGCTTCGCCATTGTCCTTTTTCTCGACCCCTTGTGCGAGGATCGGGCTCTAAACTGTCTCTTCCATCGGTAGGAGAAAGCTCCGGACACCGGCGCGGGGGTGATCCTGTTTGATCTCCCGGATTCGCTCGCTGATCCTGGGTATCTGCTCGTCGGCCACGGCCATCAGCAGGACGTTGTTCTTCCCGGGCCAGAAGTGGGTCCCCAGCTTCGGTTCGGTTTCCGTCCCCTCTCCCCTCGCCTCCACCATCTTCGTGTACGCCCGGATCCCGGCCTCCTTCAGCGCGGCGATCACATATTCATCCGCCACCTCGCCGTAGATGATCAGAAACATCTTCATGGTCTCGAACCTCCTTATCTCATCGATGGTGGGCTTCGCCCGTCGGAGAGACCGCTACCGATTCTGCCTTTTTATCCTTTCTTTTCCGCTTCTTGAAGAGCCTCTGGAAATCGTCGAAGAGATCGTAGGCGGCAGGTACGACCACCAGCGTCAGAAAAAGTGACGTAAGGAGGCCGCCGATGACCGCGATCCCCATCGGAGCGCGGGTTTCCGCCCCCTCTCCCATGCCGAATGCGACCGGGAACATCCCGAAGACCATCGCGAAGGTCGTCATCAGGATCGGTCTCAGCCGGACAGGTCCGGCCTCGAGGATCGCCTCCCTCCGGGAGATTCCCCGTTCCCGCAGAACGTTTGTGTAGTCGACGAGGAGGATCGCGTTTTTCTTGACAAGCCCCATCAGGAGGATCAGGCCGATGAAACTGAAGATGCTGATCGTGTTTCCCGTCACGAGCAGCGCGCCGAAGGCCCCGATGAACGAGAGCGGCATGGACAGAAGTACGGTGAAAGGGTGGACGAAGCTCTCAAACTGGGCGGCGAGGACCATGTAGGCCATAATCACCCCGAGGAGGATGGCGAATAACAGGTATCCGAAGGACTCCGCCATTGTATCGGCCTGTCCCCGGTATTTTGCTAGATAGTCGGGAGGCAGTATCTTGGCCGCGATGTCGTTGAGGCCTTCCATGGCCATACCCAGCGGTATCCCCTCGAGGCTTGCGAAAAGGGTGATCGCCCGCTGGCGATCCTCGCGGTTGATGACGCTCGGCCCCCCTCCCTCCTGGATTCTGACGAGGTTGCGGAGCTCGACCAGCCGCCCGTCGCGCGATCGGACATAGAGTCTGCCCAGGTCATCGGGGTCGCGCCGCTCTTCCGGATTGAGGCGGATCCGCAGGTCGTAACGCTTCCCCCGGGTCTCATCCTTGTATTTGGTCACCTCGGTCTCGCCGCTCATGAGGAGATTGATCGCCTGGGCGACGGTCGCCACGTCCACCCCGAGGTCGGCGGCCTTTTCACGGTCGATGTAGACCTTGAGTTCGGGTTTACCCATCTCGAGCGAGGTATCGACGTCCACGATCCCCGGTATTTTTGAGAAGTCGCCGGCGATCTGCCTAGCGTAGTCCTGTATCGCCGAAAGATCCGCCCCCCGGACGCTGTACTGGATCGGCACCTGCCGCTGCCCTCCTCCGATCATGGAGAAGTCCTCCGCCGACACCTTGAGACCGGGAAATTTTCGCAGCTTCTCGCGGATCTCTTTTTTCAGATCCATCTGGGTCTTCTTCCGTTCGCTCTTCGGGACAAGGGCGGTCATCAGGATCGCCCGGTTGATCGAACCCCCGATTCCCAGCCGGTATAAAACCGCCCTGACCTCGGGCATATTTCTCACAATCTCCTCCGCAGGCCGAAACAGCTCGTCGGCCTTTTCCACCGAATAGTCGATGGGCGCCTCCAGACGGACGATAAACTGCCCCTGGTCTTCCGGAGGGATGAACTCTTTCCCCAGGTATTTTGTGATATAGAGGCTGCCGGCAAACAGGAGGACGGCGCCGATAAGCACGGCGCCGCGGTGATTCAGGGAAAAGGCCAGGACATGCCGGTAGCCCGCCTCAAGTTTTTTGTAGCCCCGATTAAACCATTCCCCGGGTCGCTGCCAGAATTTTATGGATAACGACGCACCGTCCGGGCCTCCCCGCTTGAGCACGACGGGCTTCAGAAAGATCGATGCCATCATAGGCGTCAGGGTAAACGATACCAGCAGGGAGACGAGGATAGAAAAGACGACCGTCAGTGCAAACTGGAGAAAGAAGCGGCCGATCATCCCCTTCATGAACGCGACCGGGAAGAAGATCGCCACAATGGCAAAGGTGGTTGCCATGACCGCCAGACCGATCTCGGTGGTCGCGAAGGTTGCCGCTTCGCGCGGCGCCATCCCCTCTTCGACATGGCGGTAAATGTTCTCGATGACGATGATGGCGTCGTCGATCAAGAGCCCGACGGAGAGGGTGAGCGCGAGCATCGTCATGTTGTTGAAGGTGAACCCGAAGGCCCGGATCAGGGCGAAGGT
Organism: uncultured Syntrophus sp.; assembly: GCA_964540555.1. Taxonomy (GTDB): domain Bacteria; phylum Desulfobacterota; class Syntrophia; order Syntrophales; family UBA5619; genus JAKAFS01. The sequence continues at coordinate 4,235 of CAZINF010000167.1, forward strand.
GGCGATGATCGAGATCGGCAGGGCCACCGCGCTGATCAGCGTCGTCCGGACGTTGCCAAGGAAGATGAAAACGGCGAGAACCGCGAAGAGCGATCCCAGGATCAGATGCTTCTGCACCTCCGCAATGGAGCGCCGGATGAAGACGGACTGGTCGATGGCGATGTTCAGCGTCATCCCCGGCGGGAGGGTCTTGTTGATCTTATCGATCTCTTGCTTGACCGCATTGACGACAGCGACGGTGTTCGTCCCGGACTGCTTCTGAACGCCCATCGTCACGGCCGGGATACCGTTGAAGCGGGCGATGGTGCGCCTCTCCTCCATCCCGTCCTCCACCTTCCCGACATCCCGGAGGCGGACCGGGGCGCCCTTGTCGTAGGCGATAACCAGGTCGCTGAAATCGGGGACATTGAGGAACTCCCCCTTGACCTTGATCGTGTATTCCTTGGAAAGGCTCTCGATCCGCCCTCCCGGCAACTCGACGTTCTGCCGCTGGAGGGCGCCCATGACGTCGTTCGCGGAAATCCCGTAGGCCTGGAGTTTGCCGGAGTCAAGCCAGACACGGACCTGGCGCAATTGCAGGCCGAATAGCTGGACGTCGCCGACGCCGTTGATCCGCTGGAGCTTCTCCTTGAGGACCTCGTCGACGTATGTGGAAAGCTCACGGACCGTTTTCTGACCCGCCAGATTGAGCCACATGACCGGCGTCGCATCCGGATCCACCTTGGCGATCCGGGGTTCGTCGATGTCCTTGGGAAGCTTGTTCCGGATCAGGGCAACCTTCTCCCGGACATCCTGGACGGCGAGATCGATGTCCCGCTCGAGGATAAACTCCACCGTAACGCGGGAATCCCCCTCGGTGCTGCTCGACGTGATCGTCTTTACGCCGTTGATCGTATTGACCGCCCCTTCGATCTTGTCGGTGATGTCGACGTCGATCACCTCGGGGCTCGCCCCGTTCAAGCGCGTGCTGATCGTCACGATCGGGAAATCCACCTTGGGAAAGAGATCAACGCCGATCTCCGGATAACTGACCGCCCCGAGGACCACCAGGGCCATGATAACCATGGTGGCAAAAACCGGCCTTTTAACCGAGGTGTCAGCGAGCCACATTGACGAGCACCCCTTCCATCAGATTGTTCTGTCCCACGGTCACGACGATCTCCTTAGCCTTGAGGCCTTCGACAATCTCCATGAACTCACCGTATTTCCTACCGATACGGACCTTCCGCTCTTTTGCCCGATCCCCCTCGGCGACGAAGAGCTTGGTGGAGGAGCTATCGTAGAGAAGCGCGGTGATCGGCACGACGACGGTATCTTTTGCCGGCCCGGTATAGAGCGTCACGCGGGTGAAAAACCCCGGTTTCAGGCCTCCATCATGATTCGCGACCTGCGCCTCCACCAGGATAGAACGGGTCTTCTCCTCCAGGTGGGGATAGATCGTCTTCACCTGGCCGCGAAATTCGCGCCCGGGGAAGGCATCCACCGTAAAGGAAACATCCTGACCCGCCCGGAGGCTTCCCACGCCTTTCTCGGAGACGGTGAATGTTAGTTTGAGGAGATCGATCCGGATGATCGAGACGAGGAATGTTCCGTTGCGGATATAGTCCCCTGCTGTGACTTTCTTTTCTTTGATGCTGCCGGCCATGGGGGCATGGATCTTCGTCTTGGTCAATTTCTCCTTCACCAGATCGAGTCCCGCCACTGCCCGTTCCACATCCCCCTGGGCAACGGCAAGACGCGCGACGATATCGTCAAACTGCTGCTTCGTTACCAGTTCCTCCCGGTAGAGGGCCTCTTTTCGCAGATGTTCCTGTTTCGCGTTGGCCAGGGCCGCCTCCGCCTGCTTCAATACGGCCGTCGCTTGCTCAACGGCAAGCTGGTAATCGGTCACCTTGATCTCGGCAATGACCTGGCCAGAGGTTACGGGAGAGCCTTCGTCGACGTGGATCGTCTTGAGGATTCCGTCCAGTTCGGAACTCACATTGACAATTTCATACGGATTGAGCGTTCCGATCGACTCCACAAAAGGTCTGAGAGAGCGCGTTTCCGCCGCCCAGACGCGGACATTGACAACCCGCTCCTTTTGCACCTTCGCTTCCTGCTTCTGACACCCGACACTGGCAGATACCGCGGCGCATAAAAGGATCGCCATGATCACTTCACCAGCCCTGACGCCACCCTGAGCTGTTCTGTTTCTCCCGGTTAAAGGCAATGTTCGTCCCAACATGCAAAACTCCTTTAAGAAAAATCAATTTCCCCTCTTCATTAAGGTACATTCGTTGATCATCGTTTGGGATTAAATAGGATTAAATAGGGACAGCTCCCTATTAATTCTACTCCGACACATAATTGATTATGATCAGATCAACATCCTCATCAGG
>CAZINF010000168.1:0-6494 GCA_964540555.1 uncultured Syntrophus sp.
TGCCCGAAGGCGATGCTTCTGATTTCTCCGTAATCGCGGCGGTTATCCGTCATGATCATAAACGGGCCTTCAAAAAGACGGCAGGCATCGGTAAAATCGACACCGTGCTTAACAACATTAGCGAGTCGCTTTTCTTCGTCCCATTCAAATTTCATGGCTCCATTGTATTTACATTTTGTAAAGATGTCAATGCCGAAATTTCCCTCTGCGAATATCTGCTTGACACACAAGGGCGCTTCTCTTATTCTTGCGCGCGTAAAATTAATCCTTGCCAGATGGACGTATTGCGGCGATCACGGATTTGTCTTTTATCGGGAGAGCGCATCCAAACGGTTGTTTTGAAAGGAGACGGGAAATGGATTTTGCTGTGGACTGGACAAAAAGGATAGACTTTGATCTCCTCCGCAAAGAGCGAACAAAGTGCTTAAACGAACAGATCAAGAAACACGCGCTCGATGCAATACTTTGTTTCAAGGCGGAAAATATACGGTACATGACGGGCTACCGCCCGCTGTGGTGGCCCATCTCTTTTCTCACCCGGAATGCCGGCATCATGGCCCCGGACAAGGAGCCTCTCCTTTTCCCTACGAGCGGCTGTTACGAGCGATGCAGGGACTCGATGTACTGGATGAAGAAGGAGAACATCAGACCTTTGGCGACCATGGAGGATCCGGGGATCGTGGAGGTGGAGATCAGGAAGAAATTCGTCCCCGCATTCGAAGAGTTAGGGATTGTAGACGGAAAGATTGGAATCGATCACGTCTCCATGTTGACCTTGCTCAAACTGCAAGAGGCTTTTCCCAAGGCCCAATTCGTGAACGGGGATCATTGTGTCCTGGATGCCCAGGTGATCAAGAACAGCGAAGAGATAAAATGCATGCGAGTGGCGAGTCAAATGGCGTCGGTCGCCATGGACAGGGCCATGAAAAAAATCGATGTGGGGGTAAGGGAGTGCGAGATTCTCGCGGAAGCGATGCATTCCCTGTACTCGAACGGGATGGAAGTCCCCCAGTGCAGCCTGATCGTGACCTCCGGAGATGGAACGGCGCCCCTGCGGCGGTTCGCCTCGGACAGGAAGATCAACTGGGACGAACTGGTCTTCATGGATCTCGGCGGCTGTTTCAACGGGTATTTTTCCGATTTCACCCGGACGGTGATCTTCGGCAAACCCAGCGAACAACATAAGAAAATTTATAAAGCCGTCTACGGGATGATGATGGAAATCCACAGGACGATGAAACCCGGCAACACCAATTCAGACGTGAACAATGCCGCGAGGCAGGTCGTCATCGACCATGGTTTCAAGGGGCACGATTATCTGGGTCTGCTGGGGCACAGCATCGGCGTCACCGGACTGACCTACCCCATCGTGGGAGAAGTCGCCGCGATCGGGAGCGAGAGAGAGGTCGTACTGAAGCCGGGCATGATCTTCAGCATGGAGCCCGGTATTTTCATTCCCGGCACCCCGGGCGGGGGGGGCGTCCGCATCGAAGATACCATTTTGATTACCGAGGACGGCAACGAAGTCCTCACGAAAACCCCGTATGATGAGAACTTATTGTCTTAGAGGAGAAAATTGAAGATGAGCAATGCAGAAGAGACGCCCTGGAAGGTGCCGGGGAAATGGTCGTTGAGTCCCTATGGTTTCGAGCCTGAAGTCCGCGCGGGCTGGAAGGTTCCTTCAAAAGTCACGATTCATGACGTGACGCTGCGGGACGGGGAGCAGACCCCCGGGGTCGTCTTCCGCAAGGACGAGAAGCTGAAAATCGCCCACGCCCTGGAAGACATGGGCGTACAGCGCATCGAGGGGGGGATGGTCGCCGTCTCCGACGAGGATTTCGACGCCCTCGCGACGATGGCAAGGGATCTGAAGAAGGCCGAAGTCTGCGGCTTCTGCCGCGCGCGGCGGGACGACATCGATCGGGCGATCAAGGCCAAGCTGCACTGGGCGATCATGGAGATCACCGCCCTGGACCCGATCATCAAGAACATCTGGGGAAGCCGGGAAAAGGCCGCCGAAGACATCGTCGGCCTGACCAAGTACGCCAAAGCCAACGGCCTGAAGGTGTGTTTCTTCCTGATGGAGAGCGCCCGGGCCCCCCTGGACCTGATCCGGCAACTGATCGTCCCCGTGGTGGAGGAGGGCAAGGCCGACACCGTGGCCATCGTCGACACCCGCGGTTCCTCCTATCCGCAGGGCTTCGCCTGGCAGGTCGCCCAGGTGAAGGAGATGGTGAATGTGCCCATCGAGGTCCACTGTCACAACAACTGGGGCCTCTCCACGGCCAACACGCTGGCCGGGATTTCGGCCGGGGCCGAAATCGCCCACACCTGTATCAACGGCCTGGGCGGGAATGGACCGCTCGACGAAATTATCATGGGGATAGAGGCCTTCCTCCGTGCGCCGACCGGCGTCAAGACCGAAGGGTTCCGCGAGCTCTCCGCCATGGTCAAGGGGTTTTCGGGTCCGGCCGGCGCCGAATGGTACAAGCCCTTCACCGGATCGCTGACCTCCCAGGTCGAGGTCGGGATCGCCACCCGGCAGATGTGGGACCGCCGCAACGAGCATGGGTATGGTCGGGCGGAGCTTTTGAATTATGAGATTGTCGGCGGCAAGGCGATCGATGTGGTTCTGGGGAAAAAGAGCGGCCGTTACTCCATCATGCTCAAGTCGTGGGAACTCGGCTTGGCCGAGCCCACGGAAGCGCAGTCGACCGAGATGATGAGCCGGATCAAGAGAATCAGCGAAGACAACAAGCGATTGGTCACGGAAGAAGAGTTTCGGAAGATCTACGCAGAGGTGATGAGCGCACAGGGCTGAGCGAGTCGTCGCTCTCACCCATATGGAACCCCACGACGGCGGCGATCAACAGATAACCCCGGGCGGTGATGATCCTCATCACCGCTTCCGCATGGCGAGGGTTTCCTTAATTTAACGGATGATAGCTTGAAGTGGAAAACCGGGGATACGACACTACAACCTGTAGGCTTTTTTCGCCAAACGGTACGCCAGATCGACGGCCACCTCGGCCGCCTCGTCTTCATCCAGCCGGTGCCGGCTGACCAGTTCCGCCAGATAGGCGCAGTCGATTCGCCGCGCCATATCATGTCGGGCCGGAATGGAGAGAAAGGCCCGCGTATCGTCATTGAAACCGACCGTATTGGAGAACCCGGCCGTTTCCACAACGAGGCGTTTATAGCGCATCATCCCCTCGGGGCTGTCGAAGAACCACCAGGGCGATCCGAGCTTAAGGAGCGGGTAATGGCCGGCCAAGGGGGCCAGTTCCCGGCTGTAGGCGCTTTCATCGAGGGTAAAGAGGATCACCGTCAGACCCGGCTCGTTTCCGAAACGGTCCAGGAGGGGTTTGAGGGCTCGGACGTAATCGGTCCGCGTCGGGATGTCGGCCCCCTTGTCACGGCCGAAGGCGCGAAGCAGTTCCGGGTTGTGGTTGCGCCAGGAACCGGGATGGATCTGGATGACCATGCCGTCTTCGAGGCTCATTCGCACCATCTCGGTGAGGATCTGTCCGCGGAAGAGCTCCGCTTCTTCCGCGTTGAGCAATCCTTTCAGGGCCCTGTCGAACAGCTCCCGGCAGGCGGCTGGATCGAGATCGGCTGTGACGGCGCTGGGGTGCCCATGATCGGTGGAGGTGGCGCCCATCCCCTTGAAGAAACGACGGCGCTCTGCCAGCGCCCGGAGATACCCCTCCCAGGAGCCGGTCTCCTCCCCGGTCATCTCGCCCAGGCGAATCACATTCTCCCGAAACCCGTGAAAATCCGGATCGGTCACAAGGTCGGGGCGAAACGCGGGGATGACCCTCCCCCCCCAGCCGGATGCGGCAATCTCCTGGTGATATTTTAGGGAATCGAGGGGGGAGTCCGTCGTGGCGAGCGCCTCGATGTTGAAGCGATCAAAGAGGGCGCGAGCCCGGAACTCCGGACGGATCAGGGCCTCCGCAATCCGGTCGTAGAGTGCATCCGCATTGGCAGGATCGAGCCGCTCGTCGATGCCGAAGAGGAAATAGAGCACATGCTCTAACCACATCCGCGAGGGGGTGCCCCGGAAGAGGTGGTAATGATCCGCGAAAAGACGCCAGATCGTGCGGGGATCGCCTTCGACCGGATCGCCATCGATCCGGGGGATACCGAGTTTATCGAGAGGAACCCCCTGGCTGTAGAGCATCCGGAACAGGTAATGATCCGGAATCAGGAACAGCTCAGCAGGATCGGAAAACGCAATATTGTCCGCATACCACCGGGGATCGGTGTGCCCGTGGGGGCTGATGATAGGAAGATCTTTAACCACGCCATACAGGCGTCTGGCGATCCCCCTCTCGGCGGGATCACTGGAGAAGAGACGATCCTCGTCCATGATGATACTTCGACCCATTGGGCTTCCCTCCTATAGTCGTTTCACAATGCGGGGACCAGATCATTGTATGGATGCTCATCTCGGTTTAATCACTTGAAACCCAATCGCCGGGAAATTTCGGAGGCGGCCGCAATGACCTCTTTTTTCACCACCTCCTGAACAAACTTTTTGGTCATCTGGAAGACGGGACCCGAAACGCTGATGGCGGCCACCGGCCTCCCCCTCCCGTCGAAGATCGGGGCCCCCAGACACCGGATCCCCTTTTCATTCTCCTCGTCATCCATCGCGTAGCCCTGGCTTCTGACGATCTTCAAGTGCCCCCGGAAAGCGTCTGGATCGGTAATCGTATTGACTGTCCGTCGGGGCAGCCCTTTCTCCGATAGAAAGGCATCCACGGCCTCTTCCGGAAAGCAGGAGAGCAAGACCTTCCCCACCGCACTGCTGTGAGCGGGATTCCGGGAACCCACCCGCGACGCCATTTTCAGACCGCCCGCCGGCTGCTCGGTCTCGATCTTCTCGACATAGACGACCTCGCTCCGGTCATAAATGACCATATGGGCCGTCTGTTTCGTCCTCTCCGCCAGGTCTCGCAGAATCGGTTCCGCGACCTTGCGAAAATCGAGCTGATTGCCCAGATGGGCGTTCAATTCCATCAGCTTCAGTCCCAGAAAGTAACTCTTTGTTTCTGGATCCTGGCGGATATAGCCGAAATAGGATAGCGAGGATAATAGACGATGGACCGTCCCTTTGGGAAGCTTTAGACCGGCTGAGAGATCCCGGATACTCATGCCCTGGGGATTTTGTCCGACCATATCGAGGATCAGCGAAACTCGCTCAATCGTCTGGACAAGGTTGTTCGGCTTGGTGTGAGGGGAGTTCTTTACCATTGCTGTTCCTATCCTTTCCTCCGGATGATGTTACGCAACGGGAAAAGGAAAGGAAATCCCCAACTCCTGCGCAGAAGCCTGGAGCTCCTTCAGGGTCTCGGACGGTATGGGGATCCCTTCCTTCTCATATGTGAGTTGCGTCAGATATTCCTTTTCGCCGGGCACCAGCACCCGTTCGAATCCCGGCGCCGCAGGGGTGTCGTGGATGTCGTCGATCATCGCACCGACGTTCTTTTTGAATTCGTCCACCGGTACGAAATTCGCGATATTTATGGCGCCGATGAAATGGCCCAGCTCACGATGTTTGTCATAATCGCCATACATCAGGGGAAGTTTTTTCCCGAAGAGCGCCCCGGTGAGCGGACCTGAAAGGATATCGAAGATCAGGGCCAGGGCGTACCCTTTCGGTCCCGCCATCGGCATCAGGTATTTCACCTTTTGGGGATCGGTCGTGGGAATTCCCTCTTCATCGACCGCCCAGTCCGGGGGGATCTGCTCCCCTTTGCTTTTCGCCACGAGAATTTTCCCCAAAGATGCCGCGCTGGTCGCCATATCGAGCAACACCGGGTATTCCCTGTCCGTGGGAACCGCCACGGCCAGGGGATTCGTTCCCACCGCGGGCCTTTTCCCTCCATAAGGGATCACCGAGGCATCGGTATGGCTGAGCGCGATCCCGATCATGTCCTTCTGGAGGGCCTGCATCGCCGTATAACCGGCAATACCGAAATGGCTGCTCTTCTTCACCCCGACGAAGCCGATGCCGGACTCCGCCAGTCTGAGCGCCTCCTGCATGGCAAAGAAGGCGACCGCATGGCCCATGCCGTGGTCGCCGTCGACGATGGCGGTATTTCCCTTTTTTTGCACCACCTGGATATCGGGGTTGCCGTTGATCGATCCGATCCGGAGCCGCTTGATGTAATGGGGAATCCGGATGACCCCATGCGAATGAAATCCGAAAAGCTCCGCCGTCGTGATCGAATCGGCCACGATCCGGGCGTTCGCCTCGCAAAGGCCCGCAGCCGACAATATTCTCTGGATAAACGGGTCCAACTGCTTTGCATCGACACGTGCGCTACTGTTTGACATAACCCCTCCCGATCCGATCCTCTGTCGTCCACCGGAAATCTTCCGCGACGGCCTGCCGGTCGCCTCACAAAAGCCGACGCGGATTCTGATCCGCTATTTTTTATTCCACAGGAGGTGAATCCGGTTCCCCGCCGGGTCGGCGCCTTTGA
>CAZINF010000169.1:0-6472 GCA_964540555.1 uncultured Syntrophus sp.
CTAAAATATTAATATCAATAGCAAATACGGATTATGTTACGTATAGGTAGGTGTAAGGGAGGTTGCTTGCTATCGGGCTTTGATCTCATCCTTTTTCAGAAAGTACGCATCAATCGGATGAACCATTCTTCACCTCAATCGTGGACCATTTTCATGTGGCAGCTACGCTTATAGAGCGCCGAGGATAACGACAGAGGCGCTGGCGCCGATCCTGCTTGCCCCGGCCTCGATCATCGCCAGGGCGTCGGCGAGTGTCCGGATGCCGCCCGCGGCCTTGACGCCGATCCTCCCGCCCACCGTCTTCCGCATCAACAGAACGTCGATTGTCGTGGCGCCGGCGCTCCCGTAGCCGGTAGAGGTCTTTACAAAGGCCGCCCCGGCCTCGACGGCAAGAAGGCAGGCGCGGATTTTCTCCTCCTCCGTGAGGTAGCACGTCTCGATGATGACCTTGACGGGACAGCCCGCTGCAGCCCGGACAACGGCGGTGATATCCGCCTTGACCTCGGTGTTCCGTCCTTCTTTCAGGGCGCCGACACACAGGACCGTGTCCACCTCCCGTGCTCCCAGGCGGATCACCTCCTCCGTCTCGGCGGCCTTCGCTGCCGGGGTGTGGGTTCCAAAAGGGAAACCGACCACCGAGCAGACGAGGGGCGTCTCGCCTTTGAGCAGGACTGCGGCATCGGCCACATGAATGGGGTTCACGCAGACCGCTAAAAAGTGATGCTCGATGGCTTCGTTGCAGAGTTTTTTCAATTCCTCCCGTGTGGACTGGGGGCGCAGCAGGGAGTGGTCGATCATTCCCGCCAGTTGTTCTTTGGTGATCTTCATGTCAGCCTCCTTTTAGGTCAGAAGCATCTCCATATCTACAGCCAACGCCCTGGAGAGCGCCCGGAGGAGCTTTACGGAACATTCCCTTTTTCCGCTTTCAATCTGGCTGATATGGGCGACCGTGACCTTGACCTTTTCCGCCAGTCCACCCTGTGTCATCCCCCGTAACTCCCGTAAAAGTTTGACGGGATTACACCCTTCGAGGAGGCGGTCTACAAACGCCGCTGGGAAGGATTCACCAGAATTGGCGCAATATACCTGAAGATCACGGGCGTCTTCCAGGTCTTCAAGGCGCTGCAGCAGCGTCTCATATTCTTCAAAGGGCAGGACGGCAAATTCCGGTTTCCCCTCTTTTTCAATGACCTGAACCTTCATTTGTAAACATCTCCTCTCGTCTTGATCTTGACCACCACAATCACCAACCTATCGTCCAACAGTTCGTACAGGACCCGCCAGTCACCGATCCTGAGCCTGTAACCATTCCGTCCTTCCAGCAGCTTGACATTGGGATTCGGGGCATGGGGATCCTGCGCAAGCTGGCTGATCTTCTCCCGGATGAGCTTGGATAGATTGCTCGGCAGCTTTCGCAGGATTTTCAACGCCTTCTGCTGGTAGAAGACTTCATACATGGCTCATATTAACCAGGAGTTAATGATATGTCAATAGTTATTTAACACGTTAGCCACAAGCAGCTACAGTGTCTTTATTCCCGGGTATTTGTCCACTCCTATTTTTTCCGGGAGAGGGCTTGGGCCAGGTAGGCTTCAAGATCCGCTTCTGAAAGCACCTCAGGGGTCGTGTCCGGAACACCGTGGTAGAAGATCGTGAGCGCCGGCCGGCTCTTCTCCAGGGCTTCCCTGTCCGTGTAGAAATGGAGCCACCGCTCCGTTTTGTCCCGGAAATCGGTGCGGACGATCTTCAGCGTCTGGAGTGACCGGAGGGGCACGCCCTTCATCACCCACGCCCTCTCCTTTGAGAAAGGATCAACCGCCTCGACGCCGAACAGCGTGATCGCCGGGGCAGCGACGGCATCGTGGAGAATCCGGATGTGGACAAAGGTGTTCTCCTCGGAGGAGCCCTTCAGGATCGCCCAGAGGATGGTGATCCCCTGAGCCCTGAAGGAGGAATCCGCCCCGTGGAGCTCGGTCGCGGCTGAAGCCGGCCGTCCCATGGTCAGGACCAGCAGGAGGCCCAGACCCACCAAAATCAATGCCCTTTGTCCCATAATATCCCCTTCTCTCAATGATCGGGAAATCGTATCCCGAAAGCGCGCATTGGAGATTTTTCGGGGTCGAAAAATGTCCAGCGTGCCAAGGGATACTTTTCCCATCACCGCCCCCCTTCATTCAAAATGTGGATGACGCCGGGTTCGATGCAAACCCCCACCCTCTCACCTACGGCAAAGGTCCCATGGCGGAGGGGGTCATAAGCGGTGACTGAGAGCCGGCCGCTCTCCATATCGAGGAGATAGTCGGCCTTTTCGCCGAGGAACGTCCGCTCTGCCACAACCCCGGACAGGAGATCGGCGCCGGTCTTGCGGGTCAGCGTCACCGTTTCGGGGCGAATGAAAACCTGGATTTTACGCCCGATGGCGAGACCATCAGGCGGGGCGGCAAGCTGAAAGGTTCGGCCCAGGAGAGAGAGAGTCGCCTGGCCGCTCTCCAGAACGAGGACCTCGGCCGGCAGCGTGTTGATCCTGCCGATGAACTGGGCCACAAAGGCATCCCGGGGCTTGAGATAAAGCTCTTCCGCAGTTCCGATCTGGACGATCCGCCCTTCGTTCATCACGGCGATGTGGTCGGATATCGCCATCGCCTCCTCCTGGTCGTGAGTGACGTAAACCGCCGTGATCGCCAGGGTCTTCTGGAGGCGGCGGATCTCCCCCCGCATGTAAACGCGGAGCTTGGCGTCGAGGTTGGAAAGAGGCTCGTCGAAGAGAAGCACCCGGGGCTCGATGACGACTGCCCGGGCCAGGGCGACTCGCTGCTGTTCCCCACCGGAGAGCTGGTGGGGAAACTGCCTCTCGTAGGCGGAAAGCCCCACGAGTTCAAGAACCTGAGCCACCTCCCGGTTGATGTCTACAGAGGACTTCCCCTGAACCCTGAGGCCGTAGGCGACATTTTCGAAGACACTCAGGTGCGGGAAGAGGGCGTAGTTCTGGAAGACGAACCCGATGTTCCGCTGGTTTGCCATCAGGTCGGTGACGTCCTCCTGGCCGATGAAGACGCGCCCCCGGTCGGGCCGCTCGAAGCCGGCAATCATCCGGAGCGTCGTTGTCTTCCCGCAGCCCGAGGGGCCCAGCAGCGTGAGGAACTCCCCGGGTTCTACCTCCAGGCTCACGTTATCCACAGCGGTGACCTCGCCCTTGATCCGGTGGAAGAAGGTCTTCTGGATCTGTTCAAGACGGATGCGGACCGCTTCCATGAATGGCTACCCCCCGAGAATGTTGGCCATCTCCGGCGCGCCCGGCTGCCGGAAGAGGCGCAGGAATAGGCTGATCGCCCCGATCACGACAAAAACGATGACGACGACGAGAATCGAAAAGGCCGCCGCCACCCCGAGCTCCAGCTCGGTCATCTTCGAGAGGATCTGGACGGTGATCAGCGTCCAGTTGATCGAGATGAGGAAGATCGTGGCGCTGATCGCCGTCATCGACCGGATGAAGACGACGCCAAGTCCCGCGAAGAAGGCGGGGAGGATCAGCGGCAGGGTGATCCTCCGGAAAGTCGTCCCGGAACTCGCGCCGAGGCTGAAGGAGGCCTCCTCAATCGACGGGTCGATCTGCTGGAGAATCGCCACTGTCGTACGGATCCCCGTCGGACCGTAGCGGAAGACGTAGCAGGCGATAATGATGACCGCCGTACCCGCGAGCATCAGCGGCGGGTCGTTGAAGACCAGGAGGTACGCGATCCCGACGATCGTCCCCGGCAGGGCGTAGTTGATCATCGAGACGATCTCCATAGTCTGCCGGGAGATGAACTCCTTCTTGCAGACGAGGTAGCCGACGACCACACTGTAGATCCCGCCGAGCGGCATCCCGATCCCCGCGATGATGAGCGTGTCTCGGATCGCCTTCATTCCCTCGGTGAAGACGACATGGTAGTGCATCCCGGTGATGGTGAAGTCGGCGCCGAAGGCCTTCACGATCGAGGCGTAGAAGAGCAGGATGTAAAAATAGAGAATCGAAACCGAAATGAGAAGACAGACGATGAGAAGGACATGGCGCATCCAGGGCTTGACGCTCTTGATCTCCGTCTTGGCGCCCGCCTTTCCGGTGATCGTCACGTAGTATTTCCGGCTCACCCAGAAACGCTGGAGAAGAAAGACCGCGAAGGCCGGGACCAGAAGGACGAAAGAGAGGACCGCCCCGCCTTTGAGGTCGAAAAGCCCCGTGATCTGGAGGTAGGCCTGGGTGGGGAGGACGGGAAAGCTGTTTCCCGCCAGGATCAGCGGTGTCGCGAAGTCGGCGAGCGATGCTGCGAACAGGAGCAGGAAAGCGTTTGCGATGCCGGGGATCGTGAGCGGGAGCGTGACCGTCCGGAAGACCCGCCAGCGTGAACTCCCCAGGCTGAAAGCCATGTCCTCCACGGTGGGGTCGATTCCGGCGAGGATCGCCTTGAGTGTCAGGTAGGCAATCGGGAAAAAGGTGATCGTTTCGGAGAAGAGCGTGCTGGAAAGGCCGTAGACGGAGACGTTCGTGAGCCCCAGAAGGTCATAGGTGATCAGCCCCCGGGGGCCGAAGGAGAAGATCATCGCGATCGCCGTCGTGAAGGGGGGCGAGATCAAGGGGAGGATGACCGCCGAATCGAGGAGGAGGACCCACCCCTTCGAGAGGTTTGTCCGGACCGCGGTGAAGGCGAAGAGGAAACCGAGGATGGTCCCGCAGAGGCCGACGAGCGTTCCCAGCAGGAGGCTGTTCCAGAGGGACTGGCGCTGAAGTGGATCGGTGAGGATCCCGAGTACCCCGGCGACCGAGAACCTTCCCTCGTCCGTGAAGGTCCGGATGAGGAGGCTCGTCAGCGGGTAGACGATGAAGAGGGCCATAAGCGCCCAGAGGATGATCAGGATCGACAGCAGCAGCGGATCCCTGAGCATCCCCCGGAGACGATCCGACGGGTTCAGTGCGGCAACGGCGATCGCATCAGGCATGGATTATCCTTATGGCAGTACATCCTTGATCCAACGCTCCACGATCCGCTTGCGGTTCTGGCCCGCCCACTCCTCATCGATCGGGAAGATCTTGGCGCCCTTGATGATCTCGGCCAGGCTTGCCTCGGTCTTTACCGACGGATGGGCCGGGATGAAGTTGATCTTGTACTGGGCATAGAGGTTCTGCATCTGCGCACTCGTGGACCAGTCGATCAGCTTCTTGCCGACGGCGGGATTCTTGGCTCCCCTGAGCAGGGCGATCGCCTCGACAGTGGTTCCGATTCCCTCCTTCGGGAAAGAGATAGCCACGTCGTATCCCTCCTGCTTCGTCTTGAGGGCGTCGACGATGAAAAAGATCCCCGCCCCCGCCTGAGCCAGACCGATGGGGATGGTCCCGCCGCCGCCGCTCTTGGTATAGACTTGGACGTTCTGGCGGAGCTTCTTCATGTAGTCGAAGGCCCTGTTTTCGTCGCGGCCGTTGACCTCAATGATGGAGAAGATCCGGGTGACGGCCGTACCGGAGGTCCGGGCATCGGCCATCTGGATCATCCCCTTGTAGGCGGGGTTGAGCAGGTCGTTCCAGGAAGCGGGCGGGTTCAGCCCCTTATCCTTGAGGAACTTGTTGTTGCTCATGAAGACGAGCGGATCGTCCGCGATTCCCATCCAGTAGCCCTGGGAGTCCTTGAAGCGGGGTGCGAGCTCTCCATAGGCCGGGGGTTTGTACGGCTCGAAGACGCCCTCCTTGATCCCGGCAACGTGTGTCTCCACTGGGCCGCCGAAGAGGACGTCGACGCGCGGATTATTCTTCTCGGCGATGATCCGGGCGAGGGCCTCGCCCGAGGAGAAGCGGATGAAATTCACCTTGATGCCGGTGGCCTTCTCGAACTCCTGGAACATCGGCCTGGCCCAGTTCTCCGGCCAGATGGAGTAGGCGTTGACGGTTTCCTGCGCCGGCGCAGAGCCGACGTTACAAAAAACGGACATAAGCGCTACAACAAAGAACAGACCCCACTTTCTCATCGTAAAACCTCCTTTTATATTCTTGAGTGAATCTATATAGAATAAGAGGTTCTGCGTCAATGAACAAAAACGGCCTTGCTATTTCTATGATTTCACGATATTTCTCACGCAGTTGGAAAATGGCGAATGGATTTGTTTGCCGGTTCTGATACACTAAGGAAGGAGTCGCGTTTTCATCTGCGTATAAAGAAGAGATGAACAGTAAGAGCGAAATTCGGAAGCGATTGCTCGGTCTGAGGAACTCGCTGTCAAGCGAAAAAATTACGGCAGGAAGCGGCGAGATCGTCACAAGGCTGATGCGGGTCGAAGCAATCCGAAAAGCCTCCACACTTATGGTGTATCTAAGTTTCGGGAGCGAGGTGATGACCGACGACCTGATCCGCTGGGGCTGGGGAGAAGGGAAACGGATGGTGGTTCCCCTCTGCCGTCCGGAGAGTCGGGAGATGACGGCCTGCCGGATCGACGGTTTCGACGA
>CAZINF010000170.1:0-6390 GCA_964540555.1 uncultured Syntrophus sp.
TGGTGGCAACCAGGGCCCTTGTTCCCGCGTAGGCTGCCCCGATGCCCACATCCATGGCCACCTTTTCGTTCGGGGCCCATTCTGCGTGGACCCCGGGAAAAGACGCAAATTTTTCCATAATCTGCGTGCTGGGCGTCCCCGGGTAGGCCGACCCGACGCGCACACCGCTGAGATAAGCGCCGTAGGCCAGCGCTTCATTTCCTGTCATCAGTTCTTTCAACGTCTCCTCCCTTTTATAAATGCGTTTCAAATATCCTCAAGCTTTGATCCTGTTGGCCCAACCGCACAATCGGCAATCAGGGGACAAGAATCGGCCGCAGTGATGTTTTTCTCTGGTGGACCATCTCGAACACTCCATTGATCTCGGTGAGCGGGAAAGTCTTTACAAAGGGGGCGATTTGGACGCTTCCCGCAAGGGCCAGTTTCAGCACTGCCGGGTAGTATTCAGGCACGCAACCCCAGTTGCCCCGCGCGATGGCATGAAAGGCCATCAGGTTGGAGAGCCTGATCTCGACCGTGTCCATCGTAAAACCGACCACCTGCAGCGATGCCCCGTAGGTGAGAAGCCCGAAGGCCGTTTTCTGGCCTGCCGCCGTGCCCGAGGTTTCAAATATCTTCCATTCCGTCGGGCGCTTTTTCCGGCTCTTGGCAAAATCGGATACGGCCTTTCTTAACTCCTTTGCCGGCAGCTCCATGGCGTTGAAGGTGATATCCACATAAGGGGCGATAGCCTGCAGCTTGTCCGGGTCGATATCCACCGCTACGACCAGAGCCCCGAGGGCGCGGGCGATCTGCGCCCCGAAGCCGCCGACGCCGCCGACACCGATGAAAATGGCGGTATCTTCCCCGGAGAGGCCCGATTCGACGATGGACTGGTAGGGGGTCGTTATCGCATCGGCCAGGACCGAGAGTTCCGCCAGTGTAACGCCGGAGGTGGAAATCGGCCGGTATTGATCATCCACGGGAACCGCGCAGAGGCTTCCGGCGGGTACGACAATGTGGCTGGCAAAACCGCCCGGGATGTCGTTGCCGGGCATTTTCTGCACTGGGCAGATATTGCCCTTGCCGCGCCTGCACACATCACATTCGCCGCACGGCAAGACCGCCGGCACGACGACCGCCTTCTTTTCCCAGTGCCCGGCGCCGGCGCCTGCAGCCTCGACGATGCCGCTGATTTCGTGGCCCAGCGTGAGGGGAAGGGGTGATTTGGTACGGACGCCGTTATAATAAAAACCGAGGTCGGTATGGCACACGCCGCAGCCGGCCACCTTGAGCAGAACTTCTCCCGGGCCGGGAACAGGAAGGGGCGAGACTATTTTCTCGATCGGTTTCCCTGGCGCCGACATTTTCCATGAGATCATTTCCATCGGTTCATCTCCTTTATTGACCCTTGTATTCGGGCTTTTTTCTACCCAGCGAAGAGAGGCCTTCCAGCGCATCCGCGGTGGCAAAGATCACCCCCAGGCGGTCAAGTTCGATCTCGATCCCTTCGTCTCGAGAGGTTTTCGCCTGCCGGTCAATGATCTGGTTGACCAGTTTCAAGGCCAGCGGCGCCTTGTAGCCCACGGTTTTCAAAATTTTCGACGCAACCGCTTCATCGACGGCCGGCGGGATTTTCGCCGCCAGGATCGTTGCCGTGTTTTCTGCGCCAAACAGGGTTCGCCAAGGGGTAAATCGGTCGGGAATCGGCCGCGGGCGATACTTGTCGGGCTTGCCTTCTCCGATCAGGTTCCGGATCTCCTCATCCACGGCGGAGGGCTCGACAAGGCGGGTGACAATGCCGAGCTCTTTGGCATCAGAGGCAGTGATTGCGGCGCCGGTTAAGACGTAATACTTGGCAAGCTCCGGCCCCAGGTGGCGTCCCAGCCGCAACATGCCGCCGAGGCCCGGGTAGATTCCGATGCCCGTTTCCGGGAAGGAGAGAGAGCCTGCCGGCGTGGCCACAATCGCCTGGCAGGCCAGGGCGAGTTCGCTTCCGCCGCCCATTGAAAGGCCGTCCAGAAGCGCGATGGTCAGCTTATCTGAATCTTCTATCCGCCTGAAAAGCTGATGGCCCTTTCGGGTAAAATCCACGATGTCGGCAATTTTTCCGGCCTTTATCTTTTCAATAAAGAAGCGGATATCCGCCCCGGCCACGAAGGCTTTTCCGGCGCCCTGAAAAATAATGGCGGTCACGCCGGGATTCTGCTCCGCTTCGGAGAACCGTTCGGTCAACTGCTCCACGACGGTTTCATTCAATGCGTTCATCGCCTCCGGGCGGTTGATGGTAATGGTGGCAATGTCCTTACTAATGGCCAGGTTGACAAGCGTAAAGGCAAAGGGTCGGCCTGACTGACGTTGCCTTGTCAGGAGCCCCGGCATCTTGAAGCCGGGATATTTGTCGGCCACTTTCTCGACCAGGGCGAAGGTTTTTTCAATGCCCAATTTGTTCATGATCTCAAAGGGCCCAAGCGCCCATCGCAGGCCGACCTTCGCTCCCCGGTCGGTATCCTCCATCGTGGCCACCCCTTCATCTACCAGGGCGGCGGCTACGCCGAGACAGACACCGTAAAAGCGATCCATCACGGCGGCGATCTTCTCTTCCTGCACTTCGCCCGAAAGATCCCAGTCGGTGGCCTTTTTCCCCATTTGCGATTTCATGATCCCGGCGGTCGCGTAAAATGGGCCCAGTTCATTGCCCAGGGTGACCGTAGAATGGAACGTGATCGGGAGGCGTGTCACATTCATCAGCTCAAAAGGTCCCATGCCGATCCGGAAAGCCCGCTTTGCCGCCTCCTCGATGGTGGCGATGCCCGCCAGCCCCTCCTCCAGCATCCGGGCTGCTTCGTTCAGGAAAGGGACAAAAAAACGATTGACCGCAAAACCGGGCGTATCCTTCACCAGGATGGCGGTCTTTCCATGCAGCTTGGCCGCCAGCAGCGCGCGGTCGATGGTCTCTGCTGATGTTTTTTCCTGGGGGATCACCTCCAGCAGGCGGTTTTTGGCGGGATGATAGAAATAATGGAGGCCGATCACCCGGTCCGGCCTCGAGGTTGTCTCGGCAAATTCACGGACATAGAAACTCGAGGTATTGGTGGCAAGGATGGTTTTATCCATGCAGATGCTGTCCAGCTTTTTAAAGAGCTCGGTCTTGACTCCCTTGTCCTCAAAGACCGCTTCGATCACCAGGTCGGCGTCCGCCAGCGCCTGAAGGTCTGTGGTTCCGGTGATGCGGGACAGGATACGGTCGATGTCGTCCGGATGGAAGATCTTCCTTTCCGCCCCTTCCCGGAGCAGCCGTTTGATATTGTCCATGCCCTGCTTGACCAATTCATCCCCGGTATCCACCATGACGACATGGAGGCCTTCCTGGGCGATCTTCTGGGCGATGCCGCTGCCCATATTGCCCGCGCCCACAACACCAATCTTGCTGATTTTCCCCATGTAGTCTCCTTCAATCTGGACCTATCTGTTTTTCCAGTCCGGTTTGCGTTTTTCACCAAAGCTGTTTATCCCCTCCAGCGTATCCTCGGTTTTCATGAGTCTGTTGAGAAACAGGTCCGTCACCCCCGCCAGGGCCTGGGGAAAGGCCATGCCGATATGCCTTTTCACGGCGAGTTTGTTGAGACGGATAATGAGCGGGCTGCTCAGAAGCAGGCTGCCCGCGACGCTCTCCACCGCCTCGCCGAACGCTTCCTCTCCGGCTACCTGGCTGATCAGACCCATGACCCTGGCCTCGTCGGCGGAATATATCCTGCCTGTTGAGCAAATCTCGATGGTTCTGGCGGTCCCTATAAGTTCAGGAAGGCGTATGGCCGCGTACGGAGGGAAAAATCCAAGGCGTATTTCGGGCTGGCCAAAAGTGGCTTTGGATGAGGCAACGATGATATCGCAGGCAATAGCCAGCTCCATGCCGCCTCCCAGACAGGGACCATGAACCGCGGCGATCAGTGGCACCTCGATTTTTTCCATGGTTTCAAAGATGCCGTTAAAGGCGCCCATCATCTCCGCAACCACTTCGGGACGATGCTCTCCCACATCGACGCCGGCGCACCAGCTTGGCCCCTCGCCGGAGAGGACCACGCACTTCAGGTCTGCATCCGTTGCGAGGGATGAAAAGGCCGCGCTGAGCTCCTTCATCATCTCGATGTTGAGCACATTGTGTTTGGGACGCGCCAGGGTAATCCGCGCCAGCCCTATTGCATGGTCCGTCTTGATATGCTGAAACGACATGTTCATCCCTCCTTGACGGCTTCGAAAAAAGTCCGGATGCTGCGTTGCACTTCATCCTTCGTCATTGCGGCGTACGCCAAAGTACGCCTCATTCCTCAGGATTCGCGCGCCTTGCCTGCGGCCTTTTTTCGAAGCCGTCCTAGTTAATTTTGCGTTTGATTGACCTTTACTACTCCTTCTTGGGGCCCGCCAGCACGGCGGCCATAAAATCCGTATCAAATGCCGCTCCATGCGCCTGAAGGCGGCGATACTTTATAAAATCGATGGTATCCTTGCCGGTGATCTTTTTTGTGTTGAATGCGTTAAAGCCGAGATTCGCCTCGGTAGCCATGTTGGCTGCCAGCCAGTGCCGGTTGATGACCTTGGCCTGGTCCCAGAAAAATTTCTTCTTCAGGCGCACACCCTCGGTGCTTTTGATCAGGCAGCCGGGGAAGAGATTCGTGAATGTCCACAGGATTTTATTTACTTCGGCATCCACCAGAGCGAAGTCCGTCTTTGCATTATTGATGTATTCGCGAGACTTTTTCGCCTCTTCGCCGGTTTTGAACTCACCGTAAACGATCTCCCCGTCTTCCAGATAACTGTCCGTAACGACGGCAGGGTTGCGAATCCACTTCCCGCCGTCCCTGATGACCGGCAGGCATTTGGAGAGGAGCCCCAGCCTCTTCATCTTGTACGCGCTCCACAGCTCGCAGGAAATGCAGTTCCATATCGCCAGTTCCATCGGCAGCATCCAGGGAAGGAAATCAGAACTGCCGCCGTCCGGCGCAGAGCCATGACGAGGACCGGCCTGGCCAAAAATCGCCAGGTCGCTCGTGATCGTCAGATCACAGGCCATGCCGATCTCCTGCCCCCCCGCCACCCGCATGCCGTTTACCCGGCAGATGGTGGGCTTTTTGCAGCCGAGTATGCCATCCACCATGGCGATGAAGAGGTCCATGTAGAGGCCGTATTCATTGGGCCGGCCGGAATAGTATTCGGCGTACTCCTTGGTGTTCCCGCCTGTGCAAAAGGCCTTGTCGCCCACGGCCGTAAAAACGGCGGCCACGACCGAGTTGTCCGCCGAAGCCCGTTGAAATCCGGCAATAACACCCTTCACCATGCCGGTGGTGTAAGAGTTAAACTGTTTGGGATTATTGAGAATGATCCAGGCGGAATAGAGTCCTTCCACGGCCTTCCCCTCCGAGTCCAGGATGGGCCTTTTTTCGTAAATGACGGATGGCGCTTCCGTACCGAAGTGCTCCTCCCCCCAGAGGTAATGATTCTTGTCTCCTGATTCTTTTGGGATCCAGCTGAGATCGGCCATAGGTCTCCTCCTTAGGTAGATGAAAAATGGTGCGGTTCTTATGATGGTTGGAGCTATAATACAGCTATACACCCTTTTGTCAAGAAAAAACTCCCGGGCGAAAAATACCTTTACCATTCCTTCAGATACCCCCTTTTCTCCGTGATCGCATGCATCATAGCATCCCCTGCGATAAAATCTCCTTGACATGCAAGATTGCATCTCTTATCTTCTTTCTGGTTAAAACAAGCGCATGGGACGCCAGTCTTGTATTCCACAACCCGGAACCGAAACGCGATGATTTCTCAGAAAAAAGAAAAAATTTCCCGAAAGCCGGCTTTCAAGGAAGGGAAGGGGTATAAGCCTTCCAAGGTCAAATTCGAGGTTTTTGGTGAGGAGATGATCGAAAAAGAGGTCAAACGAAGCGGAAACAGCGGCCGGGTCTATCTTCCCCCGGAATGGGTGGGCAAGCAGGTTAAAATTATCAGGATAGATTAGTCATGGAAAACGAAAACAAGGATCAGGAAATCTTCAAGATCAGGAAATTGATGGCAAGAGATCTGCCCCAGGTGGTCGCCATCCAGGGAACTATCACCCGCCAGAAAGTCACCGCTGAAAAAATCGCCATCCTGAAGGAACATATAAAAAAGGAGGGGAATATCAGCCTGGTGGCGGTAGCGGATAAGCGGGTGGTCGGTTTTTTGATCAGCGAGCTGATGACCAACAGCTTCGGACTCGATCAGGGGGGCTGGATAAAGAATGTCGGGGTGCTGCCCCGGTACATGGGAAAAGGGATCGGTCAATCCATGGCGAAGCAGCTTTTTGACGCCTACCGACGGAAGGGAATCAACGAAATTTATACGGCCTCCCGGTGGGATTGGGGGGATCTGCTT
>CAZINF010000171.1:0-6335 GCA_964540555.1 uncultured Syntrophus sp.
AACCGCTGCGACCTGATGATCGTCGTCGGCTCGTCGCTCGTCGTCTATCCGGCGGCCTATATGCCGCTTTACGCGAAGCAGTCGGGGGCGAAGCTCGTGATCATCAACCTGACTCCGACACCGGCGGACCGGACCGCGGACATCGTCATCCGCGCCTCCGCAGGCGAAGTCATGGGGCGGATCCTCGCCGAGGTCAAAGCGAGGCTCATCGGATGTGTCTGATCCTTTTCGCTTGGAAAATGCATGCAACCTTTCCGCTTATCCTCGCAGCCAACCGGGACGAGTTTTACGAGCGGCCCACCGCACCGGCCGCTTTCTGGGAGGATGCGCCGGGGCTCCTCGCCGGCAGGGATCTACGGGCGGGAGGAACCTGGCTCGGGATCACGCGGAGGGGAAGACTGGCGGCGCTCACCAATTACCGAGACCCGGCGAGTCTGAAAGACGGAGCCCCGTCGCGGGGAAAGCTCGTCGCTGACTTTCTCCGCGGACGGCGGACGCCTGAAGCCTATCTCCACTGGCTGTCGCCGAGGGCGGCGCGGTATAACGGCTTTGGCCTGCTCGTCGGAAACCCCGATGAGCTCTACTATTTCTCGAACCGGGGGGTTGGGGGCCCCCTGTTGCCGGGTATCCACGGCATCAGCAATCATCTTCTCGACACACCCTGGCCGAAAGTGGAACGGGGAAAGCAGGCTCTGAGAAACCTCCTCGATAAGGAAAAGGCGCTCTCACCGGAAGCGCTGCTCGATCTTCTTGCCGACCGGTCAAGGCCGCCGGATGAGCGGCTTCCGGTAACAGGAGTGGGGCCGGAGTGGGAGCGTATCCTCTCCCCGCTCTTTATCAAGAGCCCGGTCTACGGCACACGCTCTTCGACCGTTCTGCTCATCGACCATAGGGGGCGGGCAACATTTATCGAGCGGGTGTTCAGCGGCGAAACCGATCCCTGGATGACGTCCCGATTCGATTTCCAGCTCAAGAAATAATGACCTCGTAAAAGGAGTGATAAGCAATGGCGAACCGCGAATATCCGGACAGCCCGCGGGTTGGGGTGGGGGCCGTCGTTCTAAGAAAGGGTCGCGTCCTTCTCGTCCGGAGAGGTGTAGCGCCCGCCAGCGGTCTATGGGCGATACCGGGCGGCGCCCTCGAGTTGGGAGAGACCCTCCGGGAAGCGGCGGAGCGGGAGATCCTGGAAGAGACCGGGATAACCATCCGCGCCGGGGAGCCGGTTTTTACCTGCGATGTCTGCCAGCGGGACGACGACGGGCGCGTCCGCTTCCACTATGTGATCGTCGATTTGGCGGCGGACTATGTGAGCGGCGAAGTGTTGGGGGCCGATGACGCCCTGGAGGCCCGTTGGGTCACGCCGGAGGAGATCGAACATCTTTCCGCCACAAAAACACTGTAAAATTGCTCAGGCAGATCGGTTTTCTCCCTCCAAAGGGACGTTCCGGCGATTCATCTGTCATTTCTCAGCCCATCACAAAAAAAACATAAAGAAATCTGCAAAAAACCCTTGACAACTCCCCTGAGGTTTGATAGGTTCGAACCGTCGGGATCGTTGCTACGGTACTTGCTACCACTTTTAAGGAGGGACGGCATGATTATTTTCAATGGCCAGACCTACTTCACCATTATCGATGCTGCGGCGGAGCTTGGCGTATCGGCAAAGACGATCCGTCAGTACATCACAAAGAGGATCATTCCGGAGCCCCCCGTCATTCAGTTCGGCATTCGTCAAGTCAAGCATTTCCCAAAAGCATACGTGGATACGGCAAAAGAACGGCTGAAACAGTATCGGACCGTCCACAATGGTGATCGCGTAAAGAAACAGAACTCGCTGTTTTTGGATTTATAATCGGTTGATTCGGATCTACAGGGGTTCTCAAATGGCACGACCCAGTGAAATCACATCGACACAAAAGCTCCTCAGGGTCATCCGTAAAAAAAGGCACGGGGCGCCGGCCGTTTCGGGTTCCGCCGAAACTCCGCTTAAAAAGACCGGACGTTTCAAGCTGCCTTCGCCAGCCATCATTGCCCTTCATAAATCGTCCACGGTCGGTATCGACATCAGCCATGACTATCTTCGCCTGGTACGGGTCGCCGAAAAGGGGCGCGGGAACTGGCAGATACTCGACCGGAGGCGACTGGCCGCGCCACCCAATACTCCCGTCGACACGCCTGAATTTGCCGCCTTCCTGAAATCTGCGCTGGGATCGGTATGCGGGTCTCCAAAGCACTCACGCCTATGGGTCCTCATGTCCGCGGCCCGTGTCGAAATGAACCCTCTCACCATCCCCAAGGTCCCCAACAAGCAGCTCGGCAATGTGGTCTACTGGACGGTCAAGAAGGCGTCCCCCTTCGACGAAAAAGCGATGATCCTTGATTTTGAGGTCCGGGGGGAGGCGTCCGAGCAGGGCGCCCCCAAGCTGGCCGCAATGGCTTACACCGCCCCCCGCCAGGAGATCGAGGACCTCAAGAACCTCTTTTCCCGGATCGGCTGGCCCCTCACCGGCATCACGATCGCCCCTTTTTCATTGCAGAATCTCTTCAGAACCCAATGGGTCCCCGCTTTCGACATGACCGTCGCCGGCCTCGCTATTGAAAATGATTCCTCCCGCATCGATATCTATGCCGGCGGGAACCTCGTCATGACCCGCGGCATCAAGGCCGGACTGAACAGTATGACCGATGCCCTGGTGGAGCGGTTCAACGAGACGAAAACGAATCCGGAGGCGCCTCCTCTTACCCCGGAGCAGGGCCGTAAGATCATCCAGAGTCTCGGTTCGGATGCGCCCCTCCGGCGAGAAACGGATGTCGGCTTCGGTCTCGGAAAGGAAGAGATCTTCAAGATGATCGAGCCCGCCCTGGAAAGGCTGGCCCGCCAGGTGGAGAGGACCTTCGAGCATTTCAATACGACCAAGCCCGGAGGCCGGATCGACAGGATTTTCGTTTCCGGCGCCATGAACATCTCCCAGTCGATCGTCGACTACATAGGCGCCCAGCTGGGGACCGCGAGCGCCATCCTGGACCCCCTTATCGATGAAGAATCGACCGCCTGTCCGGATGTGGATGATCTGCACTGTGTTTCGGAACGGATCGCCTTCGGACCGGCCCTGAGCCTCGCCCTCTCGGACAACGAACGAACGCCGAACCTGATGCTCACATACAAGGACAAGGAGCGGGAAGCGAGCATCAAGCGGATCAACCGGGCCGTCTTCGCGGTCTTCATTGCCTCTGTCCTGATCTGTTTTGCCATCTTCACTTACCAGAACCATGATATCAACAAAAAGAGGGAGGCGATCGCCGGACTCCGTTCGCAGCTCGCCCAGACAGGTCCGCCGGTCGACCGCGACCAGATTTTGAAGCTGGCCGCCAAAGTGAAAGCGAAAAGCGAGCTCTCCAGGGTCTACGCCGACCGGTATCTTGGGTTGGCGCTGATCGGTGAGATCGCGGCACAGACGCCGGCGCATATCCGTTTTACCGATATGAAAGTCTCACTCGGACCGCCGCCTGCCACAGATGCCGCAAAGGGAGATGCCGCAAAAAAGGAGACTCCGAAAGGACGGGGGGAAGAGATCACCCTGGAGGGGCTGATCCTGGGCGAAAGACAGGTGTTCGAAACCTCCCTGGCAGCGTTTACAATGGCCCTGGAGGCGTCGCCGTTCTTCAAACAGGTCACGATCCAGAAGAACAGCGTGGAACCCCATCTCAAAGGCGAGACGCTTCATTTTATCCTGAATATGAAAGTGGAGGAGCAAGTCGGTGGCTGAGCAGAAGATGACCCTCAATATCCCGCGGCAGAGCATCCTTTATCTCATATTCTGTCTGACCGGCATCGCCATCTTCATCCTCGCGGGGATCCTGCCGAACAGCTGGACGATCGCGGAACTGGTCAATGAAGCCAGGGATGCCCGGTTCCGGCTCGAAGAGACGCGAACGCTCGGTCCCTTCCAGAAATCACTCCAGGACAAAAGCACGAAGAAAGAATCAAAGATCCTGCCCCTCCCGGAGAAAGGCAAACTGGCGAGGACCGAGATCGATACATTGCCGATCACTTTCGGCGCCTTAGCCAAAATGAGCGGGCTGTCCATGATATCGGCAATTCCCAGCCTCAGCGCCCTGACCGGCGACGCCTCGGCCCTGTCAGTGAACGTCGTCCTTAGAGGGGATTTCGTCAACTTTCGGAAATTTCTCATCCAGCTCGGAGGCAATGCCTCCGTGCAGCAGATCGAAGAGATCACGCTTCAGCAGAGATCGGACAGCAAGGAATTCAGGCTGAAGATTTGGGTGGCCGTCGGATGAACGGGTGGGTTTGTCATGGATAAAATTGGCAAGAGAGAAAAGATCATCATGGGATTGCTGGCAATCGTGCTCCTTTACGCCGCCTTTGATCATCTGATGTCAAGCAAAAAGGGGCAGGGAGAGGATATGGGCCGGAAGACCGCGGAATTGAACACCTTCGTGACGGATATCACCGCGGGCGTCGGAAAGAACCTGTCGAATAATCTCGGCGTCCTTGTCTTCAGCCGGGCGGAAAAGGAATGGACGCAGGACCCTTTTCTGGACGGCAAGGCCTATAAATCGTGGACCGAGGCCAAGATGCCCGCCAAGGAGAGGCTCGCTGCCGCCCCGAAAATCGAAATCGCCTATACCGGTTATCTCGAGGTGGGCCGGACACGGATGGCCATCGTCAACGGCGTGGAATATCGGGAAGGCGAAGCCCTGGATATCAAAGGATTCGTGCTGAAGACCGTCTCCCCGACAAGTATTGCCGTCGAAAACCGCGCAACCAGGACGCTGCTGAATGTTCCCCTGCAGGAATGATGGAGGCATCATATGGATAAGATCAATAATGCATATCGGCGAGCTCTGACGGGCGTCGTGATAACTGCTCTGCTGGCATTCGGTTGTGCGGGCAACCAGACCTTGCAGAAGGACCCGTTCTTCGAAAAATGGACGACGATGGCGGATACGGCAACGGGTTATTCGCCGGCGCCGCGAGAGAGACGCTCGGTCATTGCCGAAGAGCTGCTGAAGGGAACCGGAGCGGCTGAAGGAGAGCAAACGGCCCCACCCGTCAGAAAGCTCCCGATCCAGATGGTCAGCCTGAAGATGCGCCAGGCCGACATCAAGACCGTCCTGCGCGCCCTCGCCCGGATCGTCAATCATAATATTCTCGTAAAAAGCGAAATCCAGGGCGAGGTGACCATCGATTTCCGGGATGTCCCCTGGGACCAGGCTTTCAAAAGTCTCCTGAGCAGCAAAGGGCTGACCTACACCTGGGAGGGCGACATCCTCAGGGTTTTGACCTTCGAAGACCAGGAACTGGATCTGAAAAGGAAGACCCAGGAGATGGGCGTCAAGTGGGTTGAACCGCTCCTGACCGTCGTCGTCCCGATCGATTATGCAAAGCCAAAAGACCTGAAAGAGAATCTCGAAACCTTCCTCACACGGAGCAAGGAGGACAAGCCGCGCGGGGCGGTCCGTGTGGACGAACACAGCAACTCCCTCATCATCTCGGCGATCAAGGATGACCTGGCCCGGATGATGCCGATTATCGAGAAAATCGACAAACCGACCCCCCAGATCCAGATCAAGGCCAATATCGTCGAGACGTCAAAGGACACGGCCCGGAACCTGGGGATCCAGTGGGGCGGCATGTATGCCCGCCAGATGGGCAGCAGCAACCTCGTTGTCACCCCGGGCGGTTCGGCCGGCTCGACCACGCCTCCCGGAAGCGCGCTGTCGGGAGGCTATACGCCCGCCACCGGCGCCAAGGGGATCAGCGGGCAAGGCTTCGGCGTCAACTTTCCCGTCGCCGCCAGCGCCATGTCCGGAGGAGCAGCTTCTCTGGGTTTGTTGTTCGGGAGCATCGGCGGCAACCTCTTGGATCTCCAATTGATGGCCCTACAGAATGACGGCAAGTTGAACATCCTCTCCAGCCCCTCTATCACAACGCTCGACAATCAGAAGGCCTTCACGGAAAACGGGCAGCGGGTTCCCTATTCGACGCTCGACACCAGCGTCAATCCGCCCACACGCACTGTAAAATTTGAGGATGTCGTACTCCGTCTTGAAATCACGCCGCACGTCATCGACGGTCAAAATCTGTTGATGAAAATCCTTGTAAAAAAGGACGAGGTGGATTTGCTGAAGAACGTTGACGGAAATCCTTTCATCATTAAAAAGCAGACCGAGACCACCCTCATCGTGCGGGACGGCGAGACCATCGTCATCTCCGGCCTGACGAAACAAAAGGCAACGACCGCGGTCAGCGGCGTCCCCGGGCTGAAGGATGTCACCCTCCTGGGCTGGCTTTTCAAGAGCGAGGGAAAGAG
>CAZINF010000172.1:0-6323 GCA_964540555.1 uncultured Syntrophus sp.
TTCATGCGTTATTCAGAAATGTTTCTGCCCACAGGAAGAGAGATCCCTTCCGATGCGGAATTGATAAGCCACCAGCTCATGATCCGGGCAGGCATGATGAGAAAGCTGACAGGGGGAATCTATTCCTATCTGCCCTTTGGCTACCGGGCGATCCGCAAGGTCGAGCAGATCATCCGAGAGGAGATGGACCGGGCGGGCGCCCAGGAGGTGTTTTTGCCGATGGTGCAGCCAGCGGAACTCTGGCAGGAGTCGGGTCGCTGGGTCCATTACGGCAGGGAACTCCTCCGTTTTCGTGATCGTCACGAACGTGAGTATTGTCTCGGACCGACGCACGAGGAGGTGATCACCGATCTGGTGCGTCATGAGATCAAGACCTACCGGCAGCTTCCCAGAAATCTCTACCAGATCCAGACGAAATTCCGTGATGAGATCCGCCCCCGTTTCGGGGTGATGCGCTGCCGGGAATTCGGCATGAA
Source organism: uncultured Syntrophus sp. (assembly GCA_964540555.1). Lineage (GTDB taxonomy): Bacteria > Desulfobacterota > Syntrophia > Syntrophales > UBA5619 > JAKAFS01. The sequence goes on from CAZINF010000172.1 coordinate 477, forward strand.
GGACGCCTACAGTTTTGATGCGGACGAGGCCGGCGCCGAGATCAGCTACCAAAAGATGTTCGAGGCATACAAAAGGATCTTTACCCGCTGCGGCCTCAACTTTCGGCCGGTGGAGGCGGATTCGGGAGCGATCGGGGGAAGTTATTCCCACGAGTTCATGGTCATCGCTGATTCCGGGGAGGATGCGATCGTCTTTTGCGGCTCATGTCGCTATGCGGCGAATTTAGAGAAGGCCGAGGTTGTGAAACCAGCCGGGAAGGAAGATACGGATCTGCCGCTTCCGGTTGAAGAAATCCACACGCCGGGAGTAAAAACGATCGAGGAGGTCTGCGCTTTTCTTCAGGTGAAACCGGAGGAGGTCGTCAAGACGCTGATCTTTTCTGCAGACGGCGCCGCCGTAACCGTCCTGATCCGCGGAGATCAGGAGATAAACGAAGTCAAGGTGAAAAACTATCTTGGCTGCGCTGAACTCGAACTGGCCCCGGATAATCTGATCCTTGCGGCGACAGGTTCCCCTCGAGGCTTTGCCGGCGCTGTGGGCATCAAAACCAGGATCGTTGCCGATTATTCGCTTCTGGGGATGACCCGCTGCATCATGGGAGCGAACCGGGAAAATTATCACCTGCGCCATGTGAATCCGGGGCGGGATTTCCAGGTTGAGGCCTACGCCGATCTCCGGGTGATCCGGGAGGTGGATCCCTGTCCCCGCTGTGGAGGGGAGATCCATTTTGCGCGCAGCGTCGAGGTCGGCCATGTGTTCAAACTGGGGACCAAGTACAGCAAAGCCATGAAGGCTCTCTATCTCGACCGAAACGGCCGGGAGCAGACCATGGTCATGGGATGTTACGGGATCGGCGTCGGCAGAACGATAGCCGCTGCCATTGAACAGAATCACGATTCGGACGGGATCATATGGCCCTTGCCCCTTGCCCCTTACCAGGTCATCATCACTCCGGTGAATGTGAATGAAAAAAGCCTCTCGGAAACGGCAGAACAACTCTACCGCACTCTCAGGGGAAGAGGGGTTGACACGATTCTGGATGATCGAGATGAAAGGGCAGGCGTCAAATTCAAGGATGCCGATCTGATCGGCATCCCCTTCCGGATCACGGTTGGTCCCAAGAAACTGGCCGAAGGCAAAGTGGAAATCATGTCCCGACGGTCCAAAGAGGTCGTCATCCTGCAGATCGACGAGGTCGAAGCGTTCATCATGTCCAGGATTGGCGAAGGAATATAGATTCCATGCTCCGCATCACCGATATCATCGAAAAAGTTCAAGCATATCTTCCGCCTTCCGATGTGGAACTAATAGAGAAGGCTTACGTTTTTTCTGCTTCCGTCCACCAGGGACAGGTCCGCCTCTCGGGTGAGCCCTATCTGACCCATCCCATGGAGGTGTGCGGTATACTTGCCGACATGAAACTCGATGCGGCGACACTCGTGACCGGCATCCTCCACGATACGGTGGAGGACACCCTGGCCACGCAGGAACAGATCGAGGAGGCCTTCGGAAAGGAAGTGGCGTTTCTCGTTGACGGCTTGACAAAGATAAGCAAGATCACCCTCGGAAACCAGGAAGAGCGACAGGCGGAGAATTTCCGTAAGATGATTCTGGCCATGTCGTCCGATATCCGGATACTCCTCATTCGTCTGGCGGACCGAATTCACAACATGAGAACCCTGGAATTCCAGAAGCCGGAGCGGCAGGTGTACATCGCCAAGGAGACCCTGGAGCTTTATGCCCCGCTTGCCAGCCGGCTCGGCATCAATTGGATGAAGACGGAACTTGAGGACCTCTCTTTCCGGTATCTGGACTTCGAGGCTTATAACGACCTTGCCAAGCGGGTCGTGAAGAAGAAAGACAAGCGGGACGATTATGCCGAGGAAGTCCGAAGCATCATCAGCCGGGAGATGGGGCTCCTGGGCATCCCGGTCGAAGTGGAAGGCAGGGCGAAGCATTTCTACAGTATCCATAAAAAGATGAAGGAACAGCATATCAATTTCGACGAGGTCTATGACCTCACCGCCTTCCGGGTCATCCTCGGTTCGGACAAGGAGAAGGACTGCTATGAGGCCCTCAGCGTCGTTCACGCCCTCTGGAAACCGGTGCCGGGGCGTTTCAAGGATTATATCGCCATGCCGAAAGCCAACCACTACCAATCCCTCCATACAACGGTGATCGGTCCCTACGGGGAGCGGGTCGAGATCCAGATCCGGACGAGAGCGATGCACGAATGGGCGGAGGAAGGCATCGCTTCTCACTGGCGGTATAAAGAGGGCAGGGCTTTCTCCAGCACCGACGAGGATCAAATCAGAATACTTCGGGATCTCCTGGATGTGCAACAGGATATCAAGAATCCGCGCGAGTTCATGTCGAACCTGAAAGTGGCCCTTTTCCCCGAAGAGGTTTATGTGTTTACGCCTAACGGGGATGTGAAGTCCTTTCCAAAGGGGGCGACGCCCATCGATTTTGCTTACAGCATCCATACGGATATCGGCAACAAATGTATCGGGGCCAAGGTGAACCGGAGCATCGTACCGCTGAAATATCAACTGAAGAACGGGGATACGGTCGAGATCATCACGCAATCAGGACACCATCCCAGCAAGGATTGGCTGAAATTTGTGGTCACTTCCCGGGCGTTGGCCAAGATTCGAAACTGGGTCAAGACCGAGGAGCGGGAAAAGAGCGTGGCTCTGGGAAAAGACCTCCTGGAGAAGGAATTCAGGAAAAATCACCTGAAGTTCGGAAATTTTGCCAAATCAAAAGAAATGGAGGGTATTCTTGCCGAAAGCCATGTCGATTCCCTCGAAGATCTGATGGCGGCTGTCGGATACGGGCGGGTTTCACCGAAGCATATCGTTCATCAGTGCCTTCCAGAGGAAGAGGTCCGGAAGGAAGAAACCACCGACAAGACCAGAAAAAAGGGTTCGGCAACGGAGCTTTTCGGTGTATCCCTGACCGGGATCGACGACGTCATGGTGAGATATGCCAAGTGCTGTGATCCGATACCCGGCGATGAAATCATCGGTTATATCTCCCGTGGCCGCGGGGTGGTGGTGCATACGTCAAATTGCCCGCACATACGGGACATGGATACCGAAAGACTGGTGGATGTCCATTGGGATGTCCGTGAAAAGAGGGATTATCTGGTTCAGATGAGAGCGATCTGCAATGATAAGAAAGGCATACTGGCCGATCTGAGCTCCGCCATCTCCATGCTGGATGTGAATATCTCCCATGCGGAGACGACTACCGATCAGAGCGGCAAGGCCACCTGTGACTTTACCGTGAATGTCAATGATCTGCAACAGTTTAATCGGATAATCGATGCGGTAAAAAAAGTGCGCGGTGTGGTTTCCGTGCAGAGACTCTGGCGGTCCTGAGGGACCGTCGAAAGTGCCGAGCAATCGCGCGCGGGGACGGATTTCAAATCCGTCCCCATTATGATATGAATTGACAGCCGGCTGCCGTTTGCTGTATGAAGCACGGGCCTTGTCAAGCAAGATAACGGAAAGGAAACGGTAGAGTTAATGGATAAACGGCGTTTGAGATATGGGATATTCACCCTCATTCTGCTGACTCTCGCCCTTGCTTCTTTAGCAGGAGAAAGCGCTCAACAGAACCGGTATACGGTCCTGATCGATCCGGCGCATGGCGGAGAGGAGACGGGTGTGGTTTCCGACAGGCTCCGAGAGAAGGATCTCACGATGAATCTTGCCCTGTTGATTAGACAAGAAGCGCAAAAAAAGGGAAACTTTGACGTTCAGCTGACCCGTTCCGAGGACAGGACCACGACGATGGCGGAAAGGAGGAAGGCGGTGGCGGCGCTTAAGCCCCATTGTCTGCTGAGCCTCCATGTGAACGCCGGTTTCGGAAAAAAAGCGACCGGTTACGAAGTGTACTTTCCCGGATTTCGGCAAACGGTCGCCGGGGGAAACGAATCCGCAGCCATTCTCAAGGATATGGAGAGGAACAGATACCTCAACGATTCTGTAAGGCTGGCCCAGCAGATCCAGACCGGTCTCGAGACGGTTTTTCCCCGCCAGGGACGCGGTTTGAGAGATGCGCCCAGCCCGCTTTTAGAGGGATTGACCATCCCGGCAGTGGTCGTGGAGATCGGTTTTGCAACCCACCCGGAGGACCGGAAAAAACTGACCGATGAGAATACGCAAAAAGCCGTCGCCCGCGCCTTGGTAGAGAGCCTTTGGAAATATTTCCAGAAGGCGCAGTAAATGAGTCTCATGATATGGTAAACGCCCCGTGTCCATCCCTGTCGAAGCCTGGTATGAAAAAGATTGTCTTCGCTTCCCGGAACAGGGGAAAGATAGAAGAGATTCGGGCGCTGCTGGCGGAGTATGGGCTGACCGTTCAGTCGCTGGATGATTACGAGAATCTACCTGAAATCAGTGAAGATGGAAACTCGTTTTTGGAAAATGCCCTTAAAAAGGCGAGGCCGATTGCGGAGCTGACCGGAGAGATGGTCCTTGCCGACGATTCGGGTCTGGAGGTTGCGGCCCTCGATGGGGCGCCGGGAATTCATTCCGCCCGGTACGCCGGCGACAATGCCGATGATGAAAAGAATATTCTGAAGCTCCTGAATGACCTGCAGGATGTCCCCACTAAAGAAAGAGGGGCCGCTTTCCGGTGCATCCTGGTCCTCTACCGGCCGGACGGGTGTTATCATGCCTTTGACGGAGAGTGGAAAGGCAGAATTGCGGAGATACCGGCAGGGAAGGGAGGATTCGGGTATGATCCGGTCTTTTATCTGCCCGAGCAGGGCGTCACAGCGGCTGAACTTCCGGCCGGGATCAAAAACCGAATCAGCCATCGAGCAAAGGCTGCAAGGAAGCTGATACTCTGGCTTCAAAAAGGAACCGATGAAAACGGGGCGTAGCGCAGCCCGGTAGCGCGCCTGCTTTGGGAGCAGGATGTCGAGTGTTCAAATCACTCCGCCCCGACCAATGATATGAAGGAGTTAGCGAGTCGCGCTGACTCCTTCTCTGTCGATTATGACAGATCACTTGCCAATGCCCTTAACGCCTTCATTGCCGAACCCCAGAGTCCGCTGTTTTGGTCCCTGATCAGAAACACCGGCAGATCGGCAAGCACGGCGCTCATGGCATCCGAGTCGAGGAACTCTTTTTTGAAAAGCTCATGGTGCACAATGTCGGTATTTCTGGCGGCAAGACCGCCAGCGATAAAGAGGCCTCCGCGCGCAAGGGTTTCGAGTGCGAAATCCCTGCATGCCCGGCCATAGAACCTTGCAAACCATGCAAGCGTTTCGGGGTGGCGGGGAAACTGTTCAGTTACTTGAGCCGGTTCCAGACGACTGCCCGTAAGAAATTCATGGATGGCCGTCAACCCGCTTCCGGAGACAACGTGGTCATAAGTGGGGTAAGGGATCCCTCGGGACGTGATGAAAAAACGCTGCAGGGCAAATTCCCGTTCGCCGATGAATGGGTAACAGGCGTGCGCGCCCTCCGAAGGAGCGATGCTGTAACCGTCTCGGTCATCGGGAACAAGGATGGCCTTCCCCAGTCCTGTGCCCGCCCCGATGACGGCAATCGTGGAGTGTGGTTCGGGGGATCCGGCCAGGATTGTCTCGGCAGACTTGCCGATAGGCGAAATACAGGAAAAGGCCTGCGCTACGAAATCGTTGATCAGGATAGAACGCTGGAATCCGTAATCACGCTTGGCATGAGTGATGTCGACTTCCCACGGTATCAGCGGCGGATGAACTCTTACGCCTTTCGTTATCGGTCCCGCAATGGCTATGCCGACGATATCGGCTTGCCTGGGATCGAACGGAAAGTCGCTGTCCCGCAGTTTTTGCAGAAGATCGG
>CAZINF010000173.1:0-6287 GCA_964540555.1 uncultured Syntrophus sp.
GCCTGAAGATGGCGCTCTGGTACACGGAGATGGAGAGAAACCGGGAGCGAATGATACGGGCCAGAGAGACGATCAGTACGGGAAAACTCTCCGGGGCGGTGGGGACATTCTCCTTCATCGATCCGAGTGTAGAGACCTATGTCTGCAGAAAACTGAGACTGAAGCCGGCCCCTGTCTCCTCACAGATCGTCCAGAGGGACCGCCATGCCGAATATTTCACGACCATGGCCATCATCGCCTCTTCCCTTGACAAATTTTCTCAGGAGATTCGGCTGCTTCAGCGGACCGAGGTCCAAGAGGTGGAGGAGTTTTTTTCCCCCGGACAGAAAGGGTCTTCTGCGATGCCGCATAAAAGAAACCCCGTTCTGTCAGAAAATCTTTCCGGTCTTTCCCGCCTGATGCGTTCTTATGCCCTGTCCGCAATGGAAAATGTGGCCCTTTGGCACGAGCGGGATATCAGCCATTCATCCGTCGAGCGGATCATCGGACCGGACGCAACCATCCTCCTCGATTTCATGCTGAGCCGTTTCACGGGATTGGTTGCACAGCTCGTCGTCTATCCGGAGCGGATGCTTGTCAATCTTCAGATGACCAAGGGGGTGATCTTTTCCCAGATGGTCCTTTTGAAACTGATAGAGAAGGGGGTCACCCGGGAAGAGGCCTATGCCATCGTCCAGCGCAACGCGATGCGTTCCTGGCAGGAGGGGGTTGAGTTCCGGGAGCTGCTTTCACAAGACGGCGAGGTCAATTCGCGGCTGGGGCAGGATGAGCTGGCTGCCATATTCAGAGTCGAGAATTTTCTCACACATGTGGATTTTATCTTTAATCGTGTTTTTGGAGCAAAAACATGAAACGATGGATCCGTCTTTTGATTTTCTCCTTTTGCCTTGCCGGTATCGCGGCGTGCGGCCATCTCGAGAATTACCTGGAAATCACCCGGGAAAGAGGGATGTCCGGGGAGTATACGGCCGTCTTGAATGAGTGGACGCGTTCCCATGTCATCTATTCACAGTTTGAAACACAGGCGCATATCAGCGCAACCTATCAGAGTCCGGAATTTAACCGGGCATATCATGAGGAATATTCCCGGATCTACCATCTGAAAGGGGAGGATCGAAAAAAACGGGAAGACACTCTGAAGGGGGCGACGGCCGATGTCACCGAGTTCGTATTTTATGCCGCGATCCCGGAGAAAACCTCCAACGACTTCGACCGGCGGGGGTCAATATGGACCATCTTTCTGCTCAACGGGAAGGGAGAAAGGATCGATCCCTGGGAAGTGCGGAGGATCGAACCCATTACACCTTTAATCACTAAATTCTTCCCCTATGTCAATCCCTATTACGGAATGGCATACCGGCTCCGTTTCCATCCCGTGACGAAGGCAGAGGCGGACTCCCTGAGGCTGGTCATTACGAGTGTCCTCGGAAAGGCGGAGCTGAAATTTGAGAGGCGCTGAAGTGCCGTCATAGCTTGTTTTACAATTTCTCGCGTGAAACAACCGTCTCCTTCAACCAGAGGCGATCATCCTTTTCGGGGTAGTCGAGATTGTAGTGCAGCCCCCGGCTCTCTCTGCGCATCCTGGCGCAGGACACGATGAGCTTGGCGGCAACGACGATGTTCCGCAGTTCCAGAATGTCCCGCGTGATGAGGAAATTCCGATAATACTCTTCAATCTCCCGGCTGATGAGATCGATCCGGCGTTGCGCCCTCTCTAGACGCTTGTCAGAACGGACGATTCCCACATAGTTCCACATGCAGCGACGAACCTCGTCCCAGTTGTGGGAGACGACGACCGATTCATCGCTTTCCGTGGCGCCCTTGGGATCCCATGTCGGGACGGGGATCGGGTCATCCGTTGCCCCGGAGATGAGATCTGCAACCCGGAGGAAGGAACGATGTGCAAAGACCACCGCTTCCAGCAGCGAGTTACTGGCGAGACGGTTGGCGCCGTGCAGGCCGGTGCAGGCTACCTCGCCGCAGGCTAGCAGACGATCGATGCTCGTTTCACCGCTTGCGTTTACCCTTACCCCGCCGCAGAGGTAATGCTCCGCCGGGACGACAGGGATAGGATCCCGCGTCATATCGATGCCGAACTCAAGACACTTTTCGTAAATATTCGGAAATCTTGACGACAGGAAATCTTTATCACGGTGGGTGATATCCAACAGAACATACTCGTCGCCGGACTTCTTGAGCTCCGTGTCTATGGCCTTGGCAACGACATCGCGGGGCGCCAGGCTCTTCATCGGATGGTATTTTTCCATGAAAGCGGCGCCGCTTTTCAGTTTCAGAATTGCCCCTTCACCACGGACCGCTTCGCTGATCAGAAAAGACTTGGCATCGGGATGGTAAAGACAGGTCGGGTGAAACTGGATGAATTCCATATTGGCAATCTCTGCACCGGCCCGGTAAGCCATGGCGATCCCGTCGGCGGTGGCGATGTCGGGGTTCGTCGTGATCAGGTAGACCTTGCCGGCGCCCCCAGTCGACAGCATAATGAACTTTGCACGGAAGGTATGGACTTCGTTTCTATCGATATCCAGGACATAGGCGCCGAGGCAGCGGTCGCGGCTCTCTGTTTTCTGTCCGACTACGGAAGATTTCATGATAAGATCGATGGCGATGTGGTTTTCAAAGATACGGATATTCTTCTGCCGACCGGCCTGTTCATGGAGCGCCCGTTCGATTTCTCTGCCGGTCAGGTCCCGCGCGTGTATGACCCGCCGCATGGAATGACCCCCCTCCCGTCCGAGATCGAACCGATCCGGATCTGCAGCCGAGCGGGTAAATTCAACCCCCCATTGCACCAACTCCCGGATTCGTTCGGGACCTTCCATAACTACGAACCGGACCACTTCTTCGTTGCAGATGCCTCCTCCGCAAATTAAAGTGTCATTGATGTGATACTCAAAACAGTCTGTCTGATCCTGTACGGCTGCGATACCTCCCTGGGCCATATTGGTATTCGAGTCGGTCTTGTCTTTCTTGGTGACCATGGCGACGCTTCCCAGCCGGGAAGCCTTGATGGCAAAGCTGAGTCCTGCAATGCCGGTGCCCAGTACGAGAAAATCGGTACGGATTTCCAACGGGACCTCTTTCCGGAAAAGTTTGTTTACAAATACTCCTCATTCTATATATACTTCCCAATGGTTTGTAAAAGAAAATTTAGCGGGGATGACCAGTGGTGATTTTGGGTATCGAATCGTCATGCGATGAAACGGCTGCCGCCGTCGTGCGGGATGGGCGGGTTCTACTGTCGAGTGTGATCGCCTCTCAGGTGGACGTGCATGCCCGTTACGGCGGCATTGTTCCGGAAATTGCCTCCCGAAGGCATATCGAAGCGATCGCACCGGTCATTCTGAAGGCCCTGAAGGATGCCGGATTGACACTGGATAAAATCGAAGGGGTTGCGGTGACGCGAGGGCCGGGATTGATCGGTTCTCTCCTTGTGGGTTTGTCTGCAGCCAAAGCCCTGTCCTATGTCCGACATCTGCCCCTGGTCGGCGTCAATCATCTGGAAGGACATGTGGCGGCAATTTTCTTGACCGACACTCCTCCCGCGTTTCCGTTTATCGCCTTAGTGGTCTCCGGAGGCCATACGACGATCTATCTGGTGGAGGATTTCCACCGGTTCGGCATCCTGGGTCAGACCCGTGACGACGCTGCAGGGGAGGCATTCGACAAGGCGGCCAAACTCCTGGAGATCGGTTATCCGGGTGGGGTAATGATCGATCGTCTGGCCAAACAGGGAAATCGCACAGCCCTTGCCTTTCCCCGTGCGATGAAGGAGGGTCTCGATTTCAGTTTCAGCGGTTTGAAGACCTCTCTCCTGATGCGGCTTCGGAAGAGGGGGACGCCATTTTCGATCGAGGAGTTGCCCGATGTGGCAGCTTCCTACCAGGAAGCCATCGTCGAGGTCCTGGTGGAAAAGACCCTCCGGGCCGCTGCGCTGAATTCGGTTTCACGGATTGTCATCTGCGGAGGGGTCGCCTCGAACACGCGTCTGCGGGAGTTCTTTCGCGACGAGGCGGCGCGCTTCGGTATCGACTTCTTTGTCCCCCCGCCGGCTCTTTGCACCGACAATGCGGCCATGATCGCCGTCGTCGGCGAACACCTCCTCAGGAAAGGGTGCAGAGACGGCCTCGACCTGAACGCGGTTTCCCGGTGGCCTCTTGCCCGATGATCTGGGATTGAGAAGAGGGTGCATGAATTCCGTAAGAAAGACGCTCGCTCGGTATGATATTCGTCCCCGGAGGAGACTGGGACAGTCTTTTCTCGAGGATATGAACATGGTCTGCCGGATCTCCGCCTTGGCGGAACCGGAAATGGATGAGACTGTAGTGGAGATCGGCGCAGGTCTGGGGCTGCTGACAGCTGAACTGGCAAAGAAAGCCGGCCGCGTGATCGCGCTCGAGATTGATCCCCGTCTCATCTTGGTTCTCAAGGATAAGTTTGCCGGAGATGACAGGGTGGAAATCATCCAAGAAGATGTGCTGTTTTATGATTTTTCCTCTGCCTGTCCGGGAAAGCGGATCAAGGTCGTCGGCAATATCCCCTACCATATCTCGACGCCGATCCTTTTTCGTTTGCTTGAATTCAGAGGGGTGATCAAGTCTATGGTGCTGATGTTCCAGAAGGAATTGGCGGACCGGATCATAGCGCGTCCCGGAAAGAAAGATTACGGAATCCTGTCGGTTATTTTCGCCCGCCATGCCTCGGCGGTCCGGGAAATGACGATTCCCCCAACCTGTTTTTATCCCGTACCCGGTGTTGTCTCGTCGGTTCTCCGAATAATGATATCCGATGATCCGGGAACGCCGGAGGAAGAGTTGTGGTTTATCATGACAGTCCGGGCCTCTTTTTCCCAAAGAAGAAAAACCCTGCGGAACAATCTGCGCGCTGCCGGTTTTGCGGATGACGTGCTGGACAGGGTGCTTGTGAAAACGGGCATCGAGGGTGTGAGAAGGGCAGAAACCCTTACGCTCGGCGAATTCCACCTCCTTGCAACAGAACTGGCCGCATGCGGCGATGCCCAGAAAGTCCTTGACAAGCTGCGAGGTGTTTGATATGTTGTCACACTCGCTTGGATCCGGAGTACGGACTGGGACGGCAGGATGTGACGTTCAGAAAACAGGAAAAGGCCTCTCGTTTATGACGCAGGGGCCTTTTTTTACTGCGGGAGTTAATGGTTGGAGATCATTCGATCGATCAAAGAGATGCAGGCGGTTGCCGACCGGGAAAGGTGTCGGGGAAGCAGAATCGCCCTGGTCCCGACCATGGGGTATTTCCATGAGGGGCACTTGAACCTGATGAGAATTGGGCGGAGACAGGGGGATTGTCTTGCCGTAAGTATCTATGTCAACCCCACCCAGTTCGCCCCCGAGGAGGACTTCGAGGCCTATCCGCGGGATTTCGAAAGAGACAGATCGCTTGTGGAAGGGGTCGGTGTGGATTGGATCTTTTCCCCGGACAGCCGGGAGATGTATCCGGAAGGATATCAGACCACTGTCGGGGTGGAGGGGGTAACTAAAAATCTTTGCGGCATTTCCCGACCCCACTTTTTCCGGGGGGTAACGACGGTCTGCATGAAACTGTTTCATATCGTGAAGCCGCATGTGACCGTCTTCGGCCGGAAGGATTTCCAGCAGTATGTGACCATAAAAAAGATGGTGCAGGATCTGAATATGGACATCGAGGTCATCGGTATGCAAACCACCCGTGAATCCGACGGTCTGGCAATGAGTTCGCGGAATATCTATCTAAAATGGGAGGAACGGGAATCCGCTCTCAGCCTGGTCCGCTCCCTCCTGATGGCCAAGGAGCTCTACGAGAAGGGCGAGAGGGATGCGGACCGCATTCTGACCAAGGTGCGGGGATTCATTGCCGGTCACCCCCATGCAAAAATCGATTATGCGCAGATCTGCGCTACGGCGACCATGGAGAATATACCCCGCATTGATCAGGAGGCAGTGCTCGCCCTGGCGGTTTGGGTAGGGAAAACAAGACTGATCGACAACCATGTCTTTGGCGAGACTCTCGCTGTCTGATGAGGCATGCATCATACGTAAAAGCCTGGAGATCATGCGATCGTCTTCCCTTTGCCCGCCTAAATAGGGGTTGAAAATATCCGTTCATTCGGTTACTTTACTTGCATATTGAAAAAGCGTGTTGGGGAAAAGAAGTGTTGAAGAAAAAAATGAAGCGAATTTTTCTAACTGGCCTTGCCGTTGTCATTCCGGTGGGATTGACGATCTATATCCTCTCTTTTATCATCAGCGTAATGG
>CAZINF010000174.1:0-6273 GCA_964540555.1 uncultured Syntrophus sp.
GAAAACCGAAGGCAGCGCCCGGATTCCGCACGTGGATGATATTGAAAAAACCGTCCACAACCGCAAAGCCTTCGTGGAGCCTAAGCGTCGCGATGATCCAGCTCTTCGTCAGCTGATCCAGGAGGATCACCGTGCCTGCAATCGTCAGAAAGAGGATCGTCTTCTTCTGCAAAACCTGCCTCTTCAATTTAAATTATCACGGCATCGCTCACACAGCGTCGGATGCTCCGTGTTTGAGCCTACCGTCTCGCTGTAGATCCAGCATCGGTTGCACTTCTCTCCCGGCGCGCGCCCCACGCTCACCGAAAGACCCGCGATCTCGGCGCTCCGGAAAACCTCGCCGCCCTTCAGCTCGTCGACGACCCGGAGATCGGAAACAATCAGGAGTGCGCGCAGATCATCCGTATGCTCCGAAAGGAAAGTGCGCAGCTTCTCCGGCGCTGAGAGGGTCACCGAGGCGTCGAGGGAATGTCCGAGGATTTTGTTCTGCCTTGCCGCCTCGATGGCTCTCGCCGCTTCCCCTTTGACGGCGATAAGCGTCTTCCACTTCTCCGCCAGATCAGACCGAAGGCAGGCGCCGTCCACCTCCGGAAACCGTGTAAGGTGGACGCTCTCGGCCTTGCCGGGATAGGCAGGAAGGGCAAGCCACGTCTCCTCCGCCGTGAAGGTGAGGATCGGGGCCAGGAGCTGGACCATCGCCTCCAGGATCGCCGTCATCACCGTCTGTGCCGACCGGCGGGCCGCGGATGCTGCCTTCGAGGTATAGAGACGGTCCTTCAGGACGTCGAGATAGAGGGAGGAAAGGTCCACCGAACAGAAATTATAGAGTGTGGTGTAGACGACATGGAACTGGTACTGCTCATAGGCCTCGCGCACCCGTCCGATGACCTCCTGGAGGCGGTGGAGGATCCACCGGTCCATTTCCACCATCTCCGCGTAAGGCACCCGATCCGTTCCGGGATTGAAGTCGTATAGATTACCCAGGATGAACCGGCTGGTATTCCGGATCCGCCGGTAGGCCTCAACCAGGCGCTTGAGGATCTCCGTGGAGATCCGGATGTCCTCGGTGTAATCCTCGGCGGCCACCCAGAGCCGGAGGATCTCGGCGCCATACTCGTCGATGATCGTCTGGGAGTCGATCACGTTCCCGACGGATTTTGACATCTTCTTCCCTTCGCCATCCACGACAAAGCCGTGGGTGAGGACGTTGAGGTAGGGCGCCCTTCCCCGCGTCCCCACGGATTCGAGGAGCGAGGAGTGGAACCACCCCCGGTGCTGATCGTTCCCCTCGAGGTACATGTCCGCCGGGGAGCCAAGATTCGACCGGCACTCCAGGACGGCGGCGTGGCTGACGCCGGAATCGAACCACACGTCGAGGATGTTCGTTTCCTTCCTGAAACTACCCCCGCCGCATTTGGGACAACGGGCTCCTCCGGGCAAAAGATCTCCGGCATCCCGTTCGAACCAGACATCCGCGCCATGCTCCCGGACGAGCCCGACGACGTGGTCGAGGATCTCCTGCGTCATGATCTCGCCGCTGCACTCCTTGCAGTAGAACATCGCGATCGGCACGCCCCAGAGCCGCTGACGGGAGATACACCAGTCGGGACGGTTCTCGACCATCCCGTATATACGGTCCCGTCCCCAGGCGGGGATCCAGGTAACGCTGTCGATGGCGGCAAGCGCCTTTTTCCGGAGATCGTTTTTCTCCATGGAGATGAACCACTGTTCCGTCGAGCGGAAGATGATCGGCTGTTTGCATCGCCAGCAGTGGGGATAGGTATGCTGGATATCCATCGCTCCCAAGAGGGCGCCCGCCTTTGCCAGCGTTTTGTTTATCGCCTCATTGGCGTCGAAGACGAACTGGCCGGAAAAATCCTTGACATCACTGGTAAATTTTCCGTCGTCGTCTACCGGGGCGTAATTGTCCAGGCCGTATTTCAACCCGATCTCGTAATCTTCCTGGCCGTGGCCCGGGGCGATGTGGACGCTGCCGGTCCCGGCGTCGAGGGTAACGAAAGGGGCGAGGATGAGGAGCGTCTCCCGGTCGATCAGGGGATGACGGCATTTGAGACCCTCAAGGACCGCGCCGGGGAACTCGTCGAGGATCTCATACGGTTCATGACGATAGCCGAAGGCATCCAGGCAATAATCGAGGAGCTCCTTGGCAAGAATCAGGACCTCGCTTTTGACCTTTACAGCCGCATAAAGGAACTCCGGGTGGAAGGCGATGGCCAGGTTGGCCGGAATCGTCCAGGGGGTCGTCGTCCAGATGACGACGGAGACCTTCTCGCCGGCGAGTTTCGGTAGACGGGAGGCGATATCGGAAATGACCGCGAATTTCACGTATATCGAGGGTGTCGTATGGTCCTGGTATTCTACTTCAGCCTCGGCCAGGGCGGTCTTGCAGGTGGCGCACCAATAGACAGGTTTCTTTCCCTTATAGACGCTCCCACCCAGGTAGAGCCTGCCGAACTCCGCAACCGTGGTGGCCTCATAGTCGTAGGTCATCGTCAGGTAGGGATTCTCCCACTCGCCAAAGACCCCGAGGCGCTTGAACTGCTCGCGCTGAATCCCTACGTATTTGTCGGCGTAAATCCGGCAGAATCGACGCTTGTCGGCCTGGGAGATCCCGGCCTTTTTCTCACCCAGCTCCTTGTCCACCTGGTGCTCGATAGGCAAGCCGTGGCAATCCCAACCGGGGACATAGACGCTGTCGCGACCCGCCATGTTCCTCGCTTTGATCAGGATGTCCTTAATGATCTTGTTGAGCGCGGTACCTAAATGGATGCTCCCGTTGGCGTAAGGGGGACCGTCATGGAGGATGTAGGGCTTCCGCCCCTGGGACGCCTCCCGGATCCGGTCATAAATATGCATCTCGTCCCAGCGGGCCAGCATCTCCGGCTCCCGCTGGGACAAGTTGGCCTTCATGGGAAAATCCGTTTTCGGAAGATTCAAACTCTCCTTGTAATCCATCAAACACTCCTCAAGATGAAATCTCCTTGCAAATGGCGAAGGAAGCTATCACAGATGGAAATCCATTTCAAGCGCCTATTTGGCGGCGAATTCGGATCAAGAGAAGCGGGAAAAGTCCGGTTTCCTCTTTTCAAGAAAAGCCTGGAACGCTTCCGCAGCCGCGGGAGATTTCAACAATTCAACGAAAAGTGGAAGCTCCTCCTCGATGGCACGCGACACCGCCTCCTCGATGGGACGTTTCATTAGCGCCTTGGTCAGACGCACGGAGGCAGGGGGCTGTGCCGCCAATTGCCGGGCTTTCTGAAAAGCCGTTTCAAATAATTCCTCTTCGGGGCATACGGCATTGACGAGCCCGAATTCCCGTGCGGTTTCAGCTCCAAACGGCTCCCCCAACAGCAGTAATTCGGCGGCCCTCTGATACCCCACCAGACGGGGCAGAAGAAAACTGGAGGCCAATTCCGGGCACAACCCGAGATTGACAAAGGGAAGCTGAAAACGGGCCTTCGTCCCGGCATACACCAGATCGCAGTGGAGCAGCATCGTCGTACCGATACCTATGGCAACGCCGTTTACAGCCGCTATCAGAGGCTTCTGGGCACGGCTGATTGCAGGAAGAAACGGATTATGATGTTTCGTACCCGTATCCTGACTTACACTGATGAAATCCGCCAGATCATTGCCGCTCGTGAAGCAATCGGCGGTTCCCGTCAGCAGAATAACGCGGGCTGCCCCCTCTTTGTCCGCCCCGAGGATCGCATCCGCCATAGTCTGGTACATGACACGGGTAAGGGCATTTTTCTTTTCCGGGCGGTTCATCTGAATATGCAAAATACCTTCGCTGAGATTGATACGGATATGGTCGGCGCTCCCGGCTGTAGCCATTTACTTTATCCTCCTGTTATCAGTCGAATTGAGTATACACGTACCCGTTCCTATCATCGCTGTCAATGATTTATGTAGCGACGCAAACTTCTCCTTGACATGCAAGACCGCTTTCCATATCTTAAAAAGCGCCAAGGCAAGCTCCTTTCCATTCAATCGAGTTGTTCGGTGCGGTGTTCCCAAAACCAAGGTGGACAACTTCTAAAAAGCACGTTTCCCCTCTACTGAAAAGATGGAGCGGAGGGGGAGGGAATTTCAGGTTTTTTTACGAGATCGTCATTGAGAGGAGAAAGGGGATATGGAACTCGAAGGGAAGAATGCCATTGTGACCGGCGCCAGCCTCGGAATCGGCAGCGCGATCGCGCTCGACCTGGCGAAGAACGGCGCGAATGTCGCGATCAACTATCGCAAGCATGACACGGAAGCGAACGCGATCTGCGCCGAGATTGTGAAGATGGGACGACGCGGCCTGGCGATCCGCGCCGACGTGTCGTCGTTCAAGGATGCGCAGACGATGGTGGATACGGTCGTCAAAGAATTCGGCCGCGTGGACATCCTGGTGAACAACGCCGGAGTGAACCGCGACGCGGTCATTTGGAAAATGACCGAAGAGCAGTGGGACGAGGCGCTGGCGATCAACCTCAAAGGATATTTCAACTACATCCGCGCTGTGGCGCCCCTACTCAAGGACCAGGGCAGCGGTAAAATTGTCAACGTCACGTCGATCAACGGAATCCGCGGCAAGTTCGGGCAATCGAATTACACCGCCGCCAAAGCCGGGATCATCGGCCTGACCAAAACCGTCGCGCGCGAACTGGCCAAATTCAACGTGAACTGCAACGCGGTTGCACCCGGCTTGATCGAAACCGAGATGATGAAAACGGCGCCGGAAGAAGTAAAACAGAAAGCGCTTGCGGAAATCGTGCTGGGACGCCTCGGCACGCCGGAAGAAGTTGCGTGGATCGTGTCGTTCCTGTGCACCGAAAAAGCACGGCACATTACCGGCGAAGTGATCAAGGTGGACGGCGGACAATACATATAATTTTTACTTGGAGGATGCGATGCGCGAAGCAGTGATTATTGATGCGGTACGTACGCCGGTCGGACGATACGGCGGCGCGTTAAAGAATGTGCGTTCGGATGATTTGGCAGCGCTCTGCATTGCGGAGATCGTCAAACGCAGCAAACTCGATCCGAATTTGATCGAAGATGTCATCCTGGGTTGCACGAACCAGGCGGGCGAAGACAATCGCAACGTCGGTCGGATGGCGGTTCTGCTCGCGGGCTTGCCTTATTCGGTCGCCGGGCAGACGATCAATCGCCTGTGCGCCTCCGGGTTGAACGCGGTGAACAGCGCGGTGCAAGCGATCAAAATCGGCGAGGGTGATGTGTTTGTCGCGGGCGGTTGTGAGTCGATGACCCGCGCGCCGTTCGTCTTCTCGAAAGCCGATTCCCCGTTCCCTCGCGAGGTGAAGGTGTTCGACTCGACGATCGGCTGGCGCTTTACGAATCCAAGGATGACGATGGCGTACGCCAAAGAAGGGATGGGCGACACGGCGGAGAACGTAGCGCAGAAGTACGGTCTCACCCGTTTGGAGCAAGACGAATTCGCGTTCGCTTCGCAACAGAAATGGGGGGCGGCGCACACGACGGGGAGATTCAACGATGAACTCGTTCCTGTCGTCATTCCGCAGAGAAAAGGTGATCCGATTGTCGTGAACAAGGACGAGCATCCGCGTCCCGAAACAACGATGGAGCAACTCGCCAAATTGTCGCCTGCGTTCAAGAAAGACGGCACCGTCACGGCCGGAAATTCCAGCGGCATCAACGATGGCGCGGCGGCGGTGTTGTTGATGGAAGCCGAAACCGCCAGGCGACTCGGCTACAAGCCGCTCGTGCGCGTCGTCGCAAGCGCGGTAGCGGGAGTTGATCCATCGTATATGGGCTTGGGTCCGATTCCGGCGACACGCAAGGCGTTGGAACGCGCCGGTTTGAAAATCGGCGACATTGACTTGATCGAATTGAACGAAGCCTTCGCCGCGCAATCACTTCCATGTATCCGCGAACTGGAGATGGATCCGGCAAAGGTGAATGTCAACGGCGGCTCGATAGCGATCGGTCACGCGCTCGGCTCGACCGGCGCGCGCATCCTGGCGACGCTGGTGCATGAGATGAAGCGACGCGATTCGCGCTACGGTCTCGTCACAATGTGCATCGGCGTGGGACAGGGGATCGCGACGATTGTGGAGCGCATCGAATAGAGGGACGGCTTCGTAAAAAGGCCGCAGGCAAGGCGCGCGAATCCTGAGGAATGGAGGGAAAATGGAGGGAAAATGGGGACAGCTCCCTATTTTTCATGAAAAAATAGGGAGCTGTCCCTCGTATATTGAAAGTTAGCATACAGTGTTTGTTTGA
>CAZINF010000175.1:0-6271 GCA_964540555.1 uncultured Syntrophus sp.
ACGCGCCGGGCATTGCCGGAACGGAGGAAGAGCTTGATGACGGCGGCGGCAATGAGAGTTTTACCGGTGCCGGTGGCCATCTCGAAGAGGAAGCGGTCTTTGCCCTCCTTCACGGCCCGTTGCAGGGAGTGGATGGCCTTCAGTTGATATGGCCTAAGAAACCGCAGGTTATTGGCCATTATATAGCCGGGACGCTCCGCCTCGTTGCACCACGCCGCTTCGGATTTATAGTTCGGGCGCTGAGTAAGGACGATGTAGTCATCGTTGACATGTTCCTCAATGAGGCGCTGCGGATTGGGTGTAACTTTCTGGTAGCCGATCACCGAGTCCGGAGTCGGAAAGGAGGTGATAACGTAAGGGTTGCCGCGCTTTAGGTCCAAGAAGTAGTGCAGGTTGCCGTTGGATAGAATCACGAAGCGGCAGTTCTGGGACTTGGCGTATTTGCGGGCCTGCTCCTTGCCGACGAGCGGGTTCTTTTCCTCCGATTTGGCCTCCAGGACGATGAGCGGGAAGCCTTTGGTGTCGAGCAGCAGGATGTCGATGAAGCCCTTGCTCGTCTTCTCGAAGTTCTCGCCAAGCGCTTCCAGATCGGATGACTTGATCGTCACGCTGGGCTCAAGACGGATGTTGGCAGGCGCGCTCCCTTCCGGAAAGAAACGCCAGCCTGCCGCTTCGAGCAGCTTGTTGATCTTGATACGGGCTGTGGCTTCTTTATTTTCCATTCGGTTACTCTTCAATAAGAGACCTTCCTAACTTTTCGCCCATTGCCTGATTAAAGAGTTGAAATAAAAAACCCCCGCTCTTTCGTTTGTAAGAAACGGGGCATTAATGAGCCAGTCCATATTCCCCTCCACCATGGTTACATGGGATGGAACTTTGTAAACTGCCTTTCATATTTCGAACGTCAATATCACAAATTCCATTTGTAATCTACCTAAAGACCGAAATATTTTAACTATTCCTTCGCGCCGTCTCCCGGTGACACCATATGCGAGTAGATCCGGAAAGCAACTATTTCTTGACAGTTTCCCGGCGAATCATATATGCTCGCGCGCGAAATTCGATGTGGGTTCGTTACCGCACTTTTTTTAATATAAATGGGGATGTAGCTCAGCTGGGAGAGCGCGGCGTTCGCAACGCCGAGGCCAGGGGTTCGATCCCCCTCATCTCCACCAAGACATAATCCCAGGAAGTCCAAAGAAGTGCAAAACCCGTTAGAAATAGCGGGTTTTTCCTTGCTATTCGTCCAATGACGTGTTGTAAGGTTTGTCAACGTGAAGAATTCTGCAAAGAGACAAAGGAAGGTAGCGATTTGAAGCTCCCTGCCCACAGGGCGGGGCTTGCGGGTTGCGCTCCCGGTCACATCAATCCTTGAAGAGCCGCGAAAAGCGCCAGGGTTTTCTTTTTTTCCAGCTTCCCCGGTGGTAAGCGTAACTTGCCAGAAGCGGGAGGACCGAGGTGGCCTCGGCGTAAACCATCTGTTCGCAGCTGCTGTCCACTTTCCCCCAGGAATTGGCCTCCTTCAGGGTTGAGCTGGAACAGGCGCCGTCTCGGACATCGGCCACGGTGATCTGGACGGCGTACTTATGCATTGAGACTTTTTTCCCCATGATCTCGGCGCAGACAACCGTGTCCTGAGCAAAGTTCTTCGGCATGCCGCCGCCGATCATGATAAGACCCGTCGTCCCCGCCTTGATTTTGATCTCCGTTAGCTCCCGGAAATCCTTCACCGAGTCGATAGAGAGATGATCTTGGGGGTGCTCCACCTGGTGGAGAACGAGGCCGAAACCGGCGCTGCTGTCCGAGAAGGCGGGGCAGAAAATCGGGACGTCATGCTCGAAGGCCGCCTGGACGAGGGAATCCTTCTTGACGCTGTGTTTGGTCAGATAGCGCCCCATCTCCCGGATGAATTCCCGCGAGGAATAGGAGCGGGGGGGCAGGCCGTCGGCGATCGCCTGGATCGTCTTGTCGCAGGCCTGGAGATCATTCTCGTCGATAAAGGTGTCGTAGATCCGGTCGATATAGAGTTTCCGCAGGGCCTTGTCGTCCACGAACGGCGTCCCCTGGTAGTGCTTGAAACCGAGGGCTTCAAAAAAATCCATATCCACAATCGACGCCCCCGTGGCGACGATGGCATCGACCATGTTGTTCTTTACCATCTCCACATAGATTTGCATGCAGCCGGCGGCGCTGGTGCTCCCCGCGATGGTCAGAAAGACACCGCACTTCTTTTCGGCAAGCATCCGGTCATAAATGTCGGCGGCGGTCGCCAGATCCCGGGCGGTGAAGGACATCCCCTGCATCGCCTCGATGATGGGCGTGGCGTCGAACGAGGTGATGTCGATGTGCCGGACCGGTGTCCGTAAATAGTCTTTCTTCTTCATAAGATCCCCTGTTATTCGTCAGTGCTCCCGCCGTCGACGCGGGAAGGGAAAGTCTCCCCTCATCCGCTGTGCGACAGCCCTTCCTCGCGGGATATTATATGAGAAGCGGCAGGGAAAAGTCAACGCTGCACATCACAATATCGCACTGCTGATCAGCGGTTGTCGCACACGCGCAATTGCCCTCAAGGGCAGCTGCCCGCCGCATCGCTTTGACGGACCGGCGCGCAGCGACTTCGGGAATGAGGGGCGGACGGTGATCATCCCCTAAATTCTGCCTTGTCACCGCTGCAGATATTTGATACTCGTCTTTTGTGGATAGAGGAAACATGAATGAGATTCTGAGCGTTTCGGCACTCAATGACCGGATCAAGGCGCTCCTTGAGGGGGGGTTCGCCCTCGTCTGGGTGGAAGGGGAGGTGTCGAACCTTCGCCGACCGGATTCGGGCCACGTCTACTTCACCCTCAAGGACACGAAAAGCCAGATCCGGGCGGTGATCTTCCGTACCCCCTTTGCAAAACAGGGCTGGAGGAGTCCCTCAAGTTTCGCCATCGAGGACGGGATGAGTATTGTCTGCCGGGCGCGTCTTGCGGTCTATTCGCCCCGTGGCGAGTACCAGTTGATCATCGATACGGTGGAACCGAAGGGGCTGGGAGCTATCCAGAAGGCTTTCGAACAGCTCAAGGCCCGCCTCGAGGCGGAGGGGCTCTTCGACCAGAGCCGTAAGAAACCCTTGCCCTTTCTGCCGTCGAGAATCGGCGTCGTCACCTCGCCGAGCGGCGCCGTAATCCGGGACATCCTCACCGTCACCCGCCGCCGCTTTCCGTCGGTGGACATCCTGATCGCCCCGGTCCGCGTTCAGGGGACCGAAGCCCCGGCGGAGATCATCCAGGCCCTGGGCGATCTCCAGATCATCCAAGGCGTCGATGTGATCATACTCGCCCGGGGCGGCGGTTCACTGGAAGACCTTGCCCCTTTCAACACCGAAGGTGTGGCCAGGGCGATCGCCAGCTCGCGGATCCCTGTCGTCTCTGCGATCGGCCATGAGACGGATTTCACCATCGCCGATTTCACCGCTGACCTCCGGGCGCCGACTCCCTCGGCAGCAGCCGAACTCACCGTGCCGCTCCGCGCAGAACTCATGGAGACCCTGCAGACGCTCAGCCTCCGGATGAACCGCCACCGGCGGCGCGAGACGGAACGGCTCCGGGAAAGGATCATGAAACTCTCGGAACGACTCCGGGATCCGAAGCGACGCCTCACCGACATTCGTATCGCTCTGGATGACAATGTCGATCGGATGCGCATGAGTCTCTCTCACCTCAGAGAGGTCCGCCGTCAAGGGTTGATCAACCTGAGCGTCCGTCTGGAACACCGAAATCCCCAGGCGCGGATTGTTCAAATGTTCCAGAATATGGAAAGTCTTGGGAAAAAACTTCGGGCTGCCCGTGAAAGACAGGATCAGCAGTGGAAGAACCGGGTACGGTCCTCGGTGGCCCTTCTGGATTCCCTCAGTCCTCTTTCGATCCTCAACCGCGGTTACAGTATCACGCGTCGGCTTCCGGATGGTCTCATCCTCCGCGACGCATGCGAAGTCCTGACCGGGCAGGAGGTCGACATCCGCCTTTCTGCAGGCAATCTGCACGCAAAGATCACCGCTATACTTCATGACGCTTTTATGACAGTCTCTCGTCACAAAAGATGAAACAAGGAGCCACATATGGGTAAGGAAAAATTTGAAGAGGCGCTGGAAAAACTGGAAGAGATCGTCCGCCGTATGGAGGCGGGCGAGATGACCATGGAGGAATCCCTCAAGGCCTTTGAGGAGGGAATCAAACTCGCCCGGTTTTGCACGAAAAAACTCGACGAAGCCGACCGACGTGTCGATCTTCTCCTTCGACAGGAGGGTGAGTTGGTCACCAAACCGTTTGCGGGGGAAGAGCGTGAACCAGAACGATGAGTTCCAACTGAAGGAATACCTCGCCGGCCGGAAGGCGCTGATCGATGCGGCCCTTGATGGTCTTCTCCCCGGCGAGGAGTTTTACCCGCCGGTGATATTCCAGGCCGTCCGTTACAGTCTCCTGGCTGGAGGAAAAAGGCTTAGGCCGATCCTTTGCCTGGCCGCAGCAGAGGCGGTCGGCGGAGACAGCAGGACGATCATGCCCGTCGCTTGCGCCCTCGAGTGTATCCATACCTACTCCCTCATCCACGACGACCTCCCCGCGATGGACAACGACGATTACCGCCGGGGAAGGCTCACCTCTCACAAAGTCTTCGGAGAAGACATCGCCATCCTTGCCGGCGACGCCCTGCTGACGGAGGCTTTTCACTTGCTCACCCGAAGGGAGCTGATGCCAGGCATCCCGCCGGAAGACATCCTTGCCGTTGCGGCCGAGATCGCGGCGGCGGCGGGTTGGTTCGGGATGGTCGGGGGCCAGGTCCTCGATGTCCGATCGGAAGGGAAAACGGTCGACCTGGAAACACTCCAGCAGATCCACCGATTGAAGACAGGGGAGATGATCCGCGTCTCGCTCCGGGCGGGAGCGATCCTCAGCGGCGCTTCCGCCGCGATGCTTGCCTCGCTTTCGGATTATGGCCGGCAGATCGGCCTCGCCTTTCAGATCGCCGACGACATCCTGAACGTGGAGGGGGACCGGGTCCTTTTAGGCAAGCAAACGGGAAGCGACGCGGCCCGGAGGAAGGTCACCTTTCCCTCCCTCCTGGGTATCGAGGCATCGCGCGCCCGGGCAGAGTCACTCATTAAGGAGGCCGTCGCGTCGCTGGCCTCCTTCGACGACCGGGCAGCGCCGCTTCGCCTGATCACCGGATACATCCTGGAGCGCAAATCCTGAAATGAGTCCTGCCTTCCACACGGCGCGACATAAAAACGGCTTGAATTACATCGAGAATCGTCGTATATGCGCACACAGAAAAAACTTTCCGCCTTACAAGGCGGGACAAGCATGCACACGGATACGATAGAAAAAGATGACTGAAATAAAAAAGAAAAGCCTTCTGTCCAGCGTCAATTTTCCCGAGGATATCCGGCGTCTCAGTCGGACGGAACTGAGCGGCCTCGCGGAAGAAATCAGAGAGATGATGATCGAAACTGTCTCCAAGAGGGGAGGTCACCTGGCCTCCTCCCTGGGAACAGTGGAGCTGACACTCGCCATCCATTACGTATTCGACACCCCCCGGGACCGCCTCGTCTGGGATGTGGGGCATCAGGCTTACGCCCACAAAATCATTACCGGCAGGAAGGACCGTTTCGACACCCTCCGGCAAAAGGGGGGGATCAGCGGCTTCCCGAAACGGGAGGAGAGCCCCTACGATGTCTTCGACGTTGGGCACAGCGGAACCTCCATCTCCGCAGCGGCGGGGATTGCCGAAGCGCGCTGCCTCAAGGGGGAGGATTTCCGGATCATCGCCGTTATCGGCGACGGTTCTATCTCCGCCGGAATGGCCTTCGAGGGGTTGAATTGGACCGGAGACCGCAAGAAAAACCTGATTATCATCCTGAACGACAATGAGATGTGCATCTCCCCGAATGTCGGCGCCCTCTCCTCTTATCTCAACAGGATCATGACCGGCCAGACGGTGATACGGATCAAGAATGAAGTCAAAACCTTCCTGAAGTCCGTCCCCGGCATCGGCGAGCAGATGCTGAAATTCTCCCGCCAGGTGGAGGAGTCGCTCAAGACCTTCTTCGTCCCCGGGGCGATCTTCGAGGAGCTGGGATTTACCTATGTGGGACCCCTGGAGGGACACCACATCGACCATCTCATCAAGACTTTGGATAATGTTCGAAAGCTGGAGGGGCCGGTCCTGGTCCACGTCGTGACGCAGAAGGGAAAAGGGTACAAGCACGCCGAGGACGACCCTTCCCGAT
>CAZINF010000176.1:0-6267 GCA_964540555.1 uncultured Syntrophus sp.
TGAGCCAGGCCGGGTGTCCCTTGGTCACGCCATAGTCATCGGAGCAGGTCCAGAGTCCGGCGAAGGACAGGCGCGCCTCCCGCGGGACCAGGGCCAGCTTCTCGTCGCTCCAGAATTCCGGTTTCAGTATCCGGGATCGGGCCATCTTCTCTTCCTCATCGCATCGCGGGACCAGGCATAACATCTCGCCCACCCCATGCCCGGCGGAGTGCGCCGGTGCGACATCAAAACGGGCGGGAAACCACCCGCGCGCCCATCGGGGCCCGCGGATAAGACAGCGGTTTGACAGGGTATGGCATAAACGGGTCGGAAAAAAAGCGGTCTTTTTGCGGTCGTCAAAAATATTTTTCGGAGGCGTTTTCGTGTGATTCGCTATTGAATCTGATTAGTTATCAGTAAATTTTCCATCGGACGGCGGATTTGTCGCGTGGTTATCCTGTGTTTTCAGGGGTGAGATCGATCGATGAGCCGATCAAGGCATCGGATACTTCGCCGATGCTGATCACGACACCGATCAAAAATGGAAAGGAGTATGGTTAATCGCAGAAATGATCCGGCTTGTTTGAACGGAAAACAGGAATTTCGCTGATCGTGATAGATTCCTTCTGGTGACGTGCAATATCTTAATTTTAGGTGGTTTCCACTCCACCATTATTCTTTCACCACTTCCCACCTGCCACCTCTATCGGGACCAACGCGTTTTATCAGCCCCATATCCTGCAGCCGTTTTAGATTGTATTTTACCCCATCTTCTGTAATTTCCGAAATGTGTTGCACAATTTCCTCTCTGCCCGCTAAGGGATGAACCTTCAAATACTGTAAAATCGCTGATTGTTTCGGTGTCAATTTCTGGGTAGTCTTCTGGGTAGTTTTCTGGGTAGTCTTCTGGGTAGTGCCCCCCGGCTTCAAGCCAGCGCCAGCCTTCTTTTCAGCGCGAGGGAATACAATGGTGAAAAAGCTTCCGAAGTCAAAACGTGGGCCTGCACATTTCGCTTCCTGAAGGAGTCGCTTGATCTTGTTGATGCCGGTGCCCATATTCTCCACCAGCCTTACGCGCTGGAGCAGCGAAGCGATGATCTGGTTCCTGCGCATCGCCCTTTTTCCGAATTCCTCCGGAGGCAGCCCCCTGGGAAGTCCACCGGGATTGCTGATCTCGATGCGGTCGTCAAACACTTCAACAGTCGTATGGGCGCCGTACTGAAAATAGTCCCGGTGGGACACTGCATTGACAACGGCTTCCCGGATGGCGTCAAGCGGGAGCTCATAGATTTCCTCCCGCTGCGGCCGGCCGGTCATTTCATAACGGACACGCAGCTCCTGCTTGATAAAGTGCATGATGTAATCGATGTTTGTGATGATGTCTTCCTGGTAATCCTTCCGGTTGATGACGTGAACGCGTTCCGATCCATCAAACACGGCGCAGGTGATCGTTGCCTGCTCACAGAGAGTCTCGATCGATCTGCTGAAAAATAAGACACCGACATTTTTCATACGCAACCGGTCGTCTATCCGTTCCGCCACTCCCAGGTTTTCAAGGATTATTTCATCGCCAATCTCGCGGCTGATGCCCGCAGTTTTGAGAAAAGCATTCAACCGCTGGGGTTCATAATGCCTGGCAAAGTCAAAAGTCTTGTGAAACTGCTCTTCAAAGCGGAGTTTCCCCTCTGCCTGAAGAAAATCGGCGATTTCATCCCTGGTCATTTTCTGGGAGTTTGGTCCCATGCGGCTAAAAAATCCGTCGGAACACTGATAGGGTTTGTCTTTACCTTCGGGTACATGAACGATGGCGATATTTTCGATAAAATCAATGGATACCGGAACAGGGGGATGACAATTGTTGGCAATATCCTGAATCTGAGAGCGGATTTTGTTGTCGGTCTTTACACCGATGATGGAGCCGTTGTCTGCGATACCGATGAATATCCTTCCTCCGGATGCATTGGCAAAGGCAGTGATCTCACGGGCAAGCGAGGCGCCAACCCTTTCCTTGAATTCGACAAGATAGCTTTCGCCTTCCTGAATGATATAATCCAGTTCCTTGCTTGTCATGAGAGCTTTTGTCTCCGCTTCTTGAGCTTCCGTTGAGTTCGTGAGCTATATCCGTTTACGTGGCGACGGCAAAATCCGCACATCCTTCGTCTCCCGTACAACGTGTTATCAACTATGGGAACGATTATTATCAGGTTCTTCAACTTATCACAATCGCACTTTTATTGCATGCCATGCGGTTGTCTCCCCCAACAACTGATCTTGTGCTGTCTCTTTTCGCCACCACCACCCCTCACCAGAGAAGCAGCGGTTCCGTCGTATCGAGGAGCAGGTCGGAAAAGATTCGATCCATCTCCATCAGGAGCAGGAAGGCGATCACCCCAAAATCCTTCTTGCGGAGGATCAGGACGTTCTCCCGGGTGAAGTTCAGCATGTACCCCATCTTGTGCCGCGTGGCGATCAGCGATTCCACTTCCCCCTCCCGCATCTCTACCCTGCCCGCAATGCCCTTCCGGATCTCAGCGACGAGCTTACGCTTGTGGTCCGAAATCTGCCCCTCGTAGGGCTTGTTTGTCCCCTCGAAGTTTATCTCCCCCGGCCAGAGACAGCGATAGATGATCTCCCGCATGACCAATTCCCCGGGAGTTTGCGCGAGCAGGAGCATGTAGCTGAACGAAACCGGACGCAACAGGACTGGGACTCCCCGGTAAAAGAAGAGCTTTTGCCTCTCATCGATCAGGATGGCGGGTGGATCGGAGAGCAGTTCCGAGAGGTGGCTCACATGGGCCAGCTTGGATTGTAGCTTCGTCAGCAGAGATCGGTTACGGACGAGATCAGTGAGGGAGCAGGGAAAGCAGGGGCCTTCCGGGATATCAAAAAGTTTTGGACCAGGTTGTACAGCTTCACGGCAAAGCGCTGCGGCAGTAGTTGCGCCAGTTCCGATAGGGGAAGTTCGAGGACGATGCTCGATAGATCAGCGTACTCGGCAAAAGGCCCGTCGTCGCCGTTCCGGCCCCAGTACCTCAAACGGATCGGCGCTTGCCCCGCCTCTTCCCGGCGACGCCGTAAACCGGCATGAGAAACAGGGGAGCGGTCGGTCCGATAATCAGCGCTTTCCGGTGATTTTCCTTTACCGTGGCCTTCAGGATTTTCGTCCATCAACTGCAATCGATCCTGAAGGCGTAGCCGATGACGATCGGGTTCATTTCAAGCGCCTTCATCTCCCTGCAGCGTATCCCGCGCTTGGTGGTGAAGGCTTTTCTGCTGTTCCGGGCCGCCCGAAGGAAGCCGGCATCGATGACGGAGATGTAGTTCGAGAACGGGTGGATCGGCGGCACGGGAGAGGCGATTGTTTCCGCCGCTACCCTGCGGCGGCATCGCCTCGCTTCGGCGTCTGGGCGGCATCGGGATCAACGGTTCACCTGTCGTTGCCGCCCGAAAATTGGTTAGAACATGGTTGACGAATGACTCAATGGCGCATGCGAGCACATGGAAAGAGAAACGTCCGGGAAGGGCCCGAGGATCGGGAAAAGGATTCACCAGCCTGAGCGGAGATCCGCCATCGTGTTTTCGCCATCGGACGGCGATGGTCGCGGATTCCAGCCCCATGGCCTTGAGAAAGTCGATCTGCATAAGGCCGATACGGACCCTCCATCTCAATGGCGGTTGAGAATGCCATTTTCACGGTTTGATGGATGTTTCAAAGGCGCCGCGCCGTGCAAATATGCGTAGCCGCGATAAATAGCACCATTGCCTCGATAACTCAAAGGAAATGTGAAGTTATCCACCACTCAACAAAGAGCATCTGCCTGATTGCCGGCCCCGCTTCAAGGCCTCCGAGTCAACGAGGAAGCGCCGAGAGTGGGGAAAGAGGCAGAATGCCGATAAGAGTCACTTGGACGGGAGAACAAACTCCCTCAACATCAGAGATCGGCCCCGATCACCCTTGCTGACTGAGGGTTTTATCTTACCCTGGGGTTTCTCCGGAGCGCCCGACCGGACGGCATCGGCCGCAGGGAGAGCCGTCCGGCGCTCTGGAATCCGCGCAAGCGGTTTCGAGGGCGAGGGCGCGAACAAGAGAGACGTGTCTCGTCCGGAGCAACGCGGAGGGCGAGTCACGGCGACCGAAAAGAGGCTGATCGCCCGCGGCCGCCTGTCTCCGACGAAGGAGGTGACAGGCGGCAGGCGGGCCACCATGGCGCAGGAGAGCGGAGCGTCCGCGTCTTCATGCGGTCGCGGAGCCGACTGCGCATCAGCCCGCGAACCGGGGCGTCCGAACGAAGCGAGGTCGCTCCGGGAGTGGGCAAAGAAACATTAAACCGGAGGGCAGAGGCAGTCAGCGCGCAGCGTCTGTCTGCCGACGGCCCGGAGCACCAAACAAAAGCGGATGAGCGGAGCGTCCGCGGGTTTTTGCGGTCGCGGAGCCATCCGTGGAAAAGCCCGAGGCCCGGCAGTCGGAGCGAAGCGACGTCTGCCGGGACCGGGCAAAACAAAGGTGACTTCAGCCGGAGGGTCGCGCCTGTCGCCGCGAAGCGGTCGTCAGGCGCGGCCCGGAGGCGTAGAGGGAGCCCCAGCGGGGCGGACGGGCGCGGGTGTAAATCAGCCAGACGGAACTGCCGCGGAACGCGGCCCCGGCGGGCGATTGCAACCGCGAGGGAGGGCGGGGGAATACAGGGGCGGCAGCGGTGCACAAAGCCGGTGAGGAGCGACGCCTCGGCGCGACCCCGGCGACTGCAACGCTGCTACCAGCCTCATGGAAAGCCCGAGATCCGGCGCGTCCAAGCGAAGCGAGGTCGCGCCGGGTCCGGGAAAGAAGAAAAACGACCGGAGGGCCATGGCAGTCACCGCGAAGCGCGTGTCTGCCGACGGATTTACCTGGTTCTTTGTCGCAATGGTAATAATCAAGCGTAAGCGCCCCGAGACAACCCGGCATCTCTTCGCCGGGTAGTTCGAGGGGCGCAAGCGGGCCACTGGCGCGGGTGTCTTTGCGGGCCGGATAAGGTGTCACTGAAATGTGGCGAGCAGCGCCCTTAGCGCCATCGGCGCGACAGGGTGATGCGGACAAGCGATGCCGATGCTTGTTCAGAGCAGCGGCGAGCGGGCGGATCGTGAGCAATTAAGCAGCGCCCTTAGCCGTCTCACGGCGACAGGGCGATGCGGGCAATAGGTAATGAGGGAGCGGTAGCGACCGGGGTAGCGGAGCCGCCCGCATGCGCCGTGTATCGGCGCAGAGGACGGCGGAGCGGGCCATCAAGTAACAATGTAGTGAGATGGAGCGGAGTAAGCTGGCGCGCAAGTCCGGGAGAATACAGGGGCGGCAGCGGTGCACAAAGCCGGTGAGGAGCGACGCCTCGGCGCGACCCCGGCGACTGCAACGCTGCTACCAGCCTCATGGAAAGCCCAAAACCCGGTGCGTCCGAGCAAAGCGAGGCCGCTCCGGGTCCGGGCAAAGAAAAACGACCGGAGGGCCAAGGCAGTCACCGCGAAGCGTGTGTCTGCCGCCGGCCCGGAGCTCAAATTTCAT
Organism: uncultured Syntrophus sp.; assembly: GCA_964540555.1. Classification (GTDB taxonomy): domain Bacteria; phylum Desulfobacterota; class Syntrophia; order Syntrophales; family UBA5619; genus JAKAFS01. The sequence continues at coordinate 5,513 of CAZINF010000176.1, forward strand.
GTTTGTGCGGATGAGCGGAACGTCCGAAGGACGCGGAGCCATCCGTGGAAAAGCCCAAGAACCGGCAGTCTGAGCGAAGCGAAGTCTGCCGGGACCGGGCAAAGCTAAGGTACCTTCAGCCGCAGGGCACGCCTGTCGCCGCGAAGCGGTCGCCAGGCGTGACCCGGAGGCGTAGAGGGAGCCCCAACGGGGCGGATGGGAGCGGGTGTGAATCGCCCGGCGGGGCGGCCGCGGAACGCGGCCCCGGCGGGCGATTGCAACCGCGAGGGAGGGCGGGGGAATACAGAGGCGGCTGCGGTGCACAAAGCCGGTGAGGAGCGACGCTTCGGCGCGACCCCGGCGACTGCAACGCCGCTGGCATCCTCGCAGACTCTTTAACCTGGGAAGCGGTGTAACCAAGCAGGTGGGGCATGGACCATCACCGGCTGCCATAGGCAGCCGGACTAGGAAACAATGGAAAGTGCAAATGACGTGACGGGCTGGCGGGCTGGCGGGACGCCTGCCGAAGATGCACGGGCCGTGACGCCCTCGGCGGCGCAGCCTGTACCCTGATTGCAGGCGGCATGACAGCCCGGAAGACCGGCGCGCCATTTGCGTACCGCAGCAAGGGACATGACAGACCCGCCAGGGGCTGGCGTGGCCCTTGCCTCTTCTGGGGCGGGTGGTCGGGAATTCCCCCTCCGGGGGATGAAGGGGGGACTAAGGTGGACCCACTTGTCAAGACATTTTTTTCGCAAAGTTAAGTTACACTTTGG
>CAZINF010000177.1:0-6243 GCA_964540555.1 uncultured Syntrophus sp.
GCCTGGGAGGCGATCTCCGGGGCGGCGGCGCCCCGGATCCACACCTTCATCTCGTCGTCGGACATCCATCTTAAATACCAGCTCCGGAAGACCCGCGCCGAGGTCCTCAAAGAGGCCGTCGCAGCAGTCGCCCATGCCCGCGGCTACACCGGGAATGTGGAGTTTTCCCCGATGGACGCGACCCGGAGCGACCGAGAGTATCTCTGTGAGATGGTCGAAGCGGTCATTGCCGCAGGCGCGACAACGGTCAACATCCCGGACACGGTGGGCTATGCCGTTCCGGGGGAATTCGGCGACCTGATCGCTATGCTCTTTTCGCGGGTGCCGAACATCCGTCAGGCGGTCATCTCGGTCCACTGCCACAACGATCTGGGTCTGGCCACGGCCAATGCACTCGCCGCCGTGACAAACGGGGCGCGTCAGGTGGAATGCACGATCAACGGGATCGGTGAGCGGGCGGGGAACAGCGCGATGGAGGAGGTGGTCATGGCCATCAAGACCCGCAAAGACCTCTTCGGTCTCCATACAGGGATCAAGACCGAGTATATCCACCAGGCGTCGCGTCTCCTCACGCAGATTACAGGCATCATTGTCCAGCCGAACAAGGCGATCGTCGGCGCCAACGCCTTTGCCCACGAGTCGGGCATCCACCAGGACGGCCTGATCAAGGAGAAGACCACCTATGAGATCATGACCCCCCAGTCCGTAGGCATCTCGGATACACACATCGTCCTGGGCAAGCACTCGGGGCGCCACGCGCTCTCCGATCGCCTGAAGAATATGGGATATGCGCTGGTCGAGGAGGAGATCAACAAGATCTTCGTCCGTTTCAAGGAACTCGCCGACATAAAAAAAGAGGTCTTCGACGAGGACCTGGAGGCGATCGTCTACGAGGAGACTTCCCGGCACGAGGAAAAGTACCGCTTCCTCTACCTCAATGTGGTGAGCGGGAACGCCACGGTGCCGACGGCGACGATGCAGATGGAAGTAGACGGGCAGATGGTCCAGGAGGCCGGTTTCGGCGTCGGGCCGGTCGACGCCACCTTTGCGGCGATCCGGAAGATCACGAAGACCAATTACCCCCTCCTGAAGTACGCCGTCAATGCGGTGACAGGGGGGACCGACGCCCAGGGGGAAGCGACCGTTCAGCTCAAGTTCAACGGCCGTTCCGCCGTCGGGCGGGGCGCCCATCCCGACATCCTGGTCGCGTCGGCCAAGGCCTATATCAACGCCCTGAACCGCCTGGAGTGGCTGAGCAAGGACATCAAGAAGGTCAAGGTTGCATAAACGCAGAAGATCCGGTAAGAAAGTACAAATTACCGCGGTTCCCAGCGATAGACGAATCATCTAAGGAGAATGAAGAGATGGGAATGACCATTACGGAAAAGATACTCAGCCGGCATGCGGGGCTCGACGAGGTCCGACCCGGGATGCTGATCAACGCGGAAGTGGACATCGCCCTCGGAAACGACATCACGGCGCCGATTGCCATCGACGCATTCCGAAAGGCGGGAGGCAGCGAGGTGTTCGACCGGGAAAAGGTTGTTCTCGTCGCGGACCACTTTACCCCGAATAAAGACATCGATTCGGCCGAGCAGTGCAAGCTCATGCGGGATTTCGCCTTCGAACAGAGACTCACCCACTATTACGATGTCGGTGAGGCGGGGGTTGAACATGCGCTCCTTCCGGAGAAGGGGATCGTGGTTCCCGGGGACCTCGTCGCCGGCGCCGACAGTCATACCTGCACTTACGGGGCACTTGGGGCCTTCGCCACCGGGGTTGGGAGCACCGACCTGGCCGCGACGATGATGACCGGCGAACTCTGGTTCAAGGTGCCCGAGACGATGAAGTTCGTCTATCACGGAAAGAGGCGCCCCTGGGTTTCCGGAAAAGACCTGATCCTCTATACGATCGGCCGGATCGGCGTGGACGGCGCCATCTACCGGGCGATGGAGTTCACCGGCGAAGTCATCGCGAATCTGTCGATGGAGGGCCGTCTGACCATGGCGAACATGGCCGTCGAGGCTGGCGGAAAAAACGGGATCTTCATCCCCGATGAGGTCACCGAGGCGTATGTTCGGGACCGGGCCGAACGCAAATACGAGTTTTACACATCCGATCCTGACGCGGTCTATCATTCGGTCATCGACATCGATGTGGAGAAGATCGAGCCCCAGGTCTCCTTTCCCCATCTCCCCTCCAACGCGAAAGGGATCAGCGAGGTCGGGGACGTCCGGATCGACCAGTCGATCATCGGCTCCTGCACGAACGGCCGGATCGAGGATCTGCGCATCGCAGCCGAAGTCCTGAAGGGGCGGCATATTGCCCCCCGGTACAGGCTCATCATCATACCCGCGACGCCCACGGTCTACCGCCAAGCGATGCGGGAGGGGCTCTTCGATATCTTCCTGGATGCAGGAGGGGTGATCAGCCTGCCGACCTGCGGCCCCTGTCTCGGCGGTTACATGGGTATCCTCGCGAAAGGGGAGCGGTCGGTCGCGACGACGAACCGGAATTTCGTCGGACGTATGGGACATCCGGGGAGCGAGGTCTATCTTGCGGGTCCGGCTGTGGCCGCGGCGACGGCCATCGCCGGCCGTCTTGCCGGACCGGAGCAGATATAAAGGAAAGGATTTTTGACACATGAAATTCAAAGGAAAAACCTGGAAATTTGGAGACAATATCGATACCGACGCAATCATCCCGGCCAGGTATCTGAACATCTGGGATCCGCAAGGGCTGGCTGCCCACTGCATGGAGGATGCGGATCCCGGTTTCATGAAGAAGATGAAACCAGGGGACATCATCGTCGGCGGGGAGAATTTCGGCTGCGGCTCGTCGCGGGAACACGCCCCCATCGCGATCAAGGCGGCCGGGATTGCCTGTGTCGTGGCCAGGAGTTTCGCACGGATCTTCTACCGGAATTCGTTCAATATGGGGCTTCTCATTTTCGAGTCCCGCGATCTTTGGGGGCAGGTGACCGACGGCTCTGAGATCGAGGTAGACACCGACGGCGGTCTCATCCGGATTCTCGGCGGCGCGGCAGAACCGCTCCGCATTCAACCGGTGCCCCCCTTCATGCAGGAACTCATTGCCGACGGCGGGTTGATGAATCACATCGCTAAAGGGAAGATGAAATGAAGCAGTATCATATCGCGGTCCTCCCGGGCGACGGGATCGGACCGGAGATCATCGGGGAGGCCAGGAAAGTCCTCGATGTCGTGGCCGATAAGGCGGGCGTGCGCTTCGAGATGGAAGAGGGGCTCATCGGGGGCGCCGCCTATGACCATTACGGAACCCCCCTGCCCGATACCGTTATGCAGATGGCTGCGGCGAGCGACGCCGTCCTGCTGGGCGCCGTCGGGGGGCCGAAGTGGGAGCCGCTCGAATACAGCCTCCGCCCGGAGCGGGGTCTCCTCGGGCTTCGTTCGGGGCTCGGTCTTTACGCCAACCTCCGGCCTGTCGTCGTATTCGAGGACCTGATCGACGCCTCGCCGTTAAAGCCGGAGGTCATCCGGGGGATCGACCTCCTCATCATTCGCGAACTTTTAGGGGACGCCTACTTCGGCAAGCCCCGCGGCATACGGGTGGAGAACGGCCAGCGGATCGGGGTCAACACGATGGTCTATACCGAGGCGGAGATCCGGCGGATCGCTCGAGTCGCTTTCGAGATCGCCAGGACCAGACGTAGGAAACTCCTCTCCGTAGACAAGGCCAATGTCCTCGAAACGACGGAGCTCTGGCGGGATGTGGTCACCGAAGTGGGCCGCGACTATCCGGATGTCGAGCTTCGGCACATGTATGTCGACAACTGCGCGATGCAGCTCATCCGGAATCCGCGCCAGTTCGACGTGATCGTGACGACGAATATGTTCGGCGACATCCTGAGCGACGAGGCGTCGATGCTGACCGGTTCCCTGGGGATGCTCCCCTCGGCCAGCCAGGGAGAGAAGACGGCGATGTACGAGCCGAGCCACGGCTCCGCCCCGGACATCGCCGGAAAGGGCATCGCCAACCCCCTCGCCACGATCCTGTCGGTGGCGATGATGCTCCGTCATTCCTTCGGGATGCCAAAGGAGGCGACTGCTGTTGAGGATGCCGTCCGCATGGTCCTGAAGGCAGGCTTCCGGACCGAGGATATCCGCCAAAAAGGGGCCACGATCGTCGGCACCGAGGCGATGGGAGACCTCGTCGCCGAAAAGATGAAGGCGCTCATGACGTGAACGCCTCTGCCTCGAAGCAATGGTACAGGAACCATGGAAATACGCGATGCATCCGGTTGTCCGATCCATTCTTTACCGGGAAGCCCCGCCCTGCGGACGGGGAGCTTCACATGGGATAAAGAGGCTGCACGATGCGAGAAATCGATGCGAAAAATGTGACGGAAACCATTTCCCGTCTTCTGCAGGACGCCTGTTACCGCCTCTCGGATGAAGTGCTCGCAGCTCTCAGGCAGGCATACGAAAAAGAAGAATCCCCGGCGTCTCGGCACGTGCTTGCCAAATTGCTGGAAAACGCGGAAGTCGCCACGCGCGGTGACGTCCCTTTATGCCAGGACACGGGTATGGCGGTGGTGTTTCTGGAACTGGGACAAGACGCTCATGTAACGGGAGGCGACCTGTACGAGGCCGTCCATGAAGGCGTACGCCGGGCCTATGCCGAAGGATACCTGCGCAAGTCCGTTGTCGATCAACCGTTTTCCGCAAGAATAAACACTAGGGACAATACCCCGGCGGTCATCCATACCACCATCGTTCCGGGTGAAAGGCTGAAAATAACGGCGCTCTCCAAAGGTTTTGGCAGCGAAAACATGAGCCGGCTCGCCATGCTGACCCCTGCCGAAGGGCGACGAGGGGTCATCGATTTTGTCGTCACGTGTGTCGAAGAGGCGGGCGCCAATCCGTGTCCGCCTGTCATTGTCGGTGTCGGCATCGGGGGAACCGCGGAAAAATGCATGTTGCTGGCGAAAGAGGCGCTTCTGCGCAGGGTGGGCGATCTTCATCCGGATTCCGAGATCGCCGAACTTGAAACCGAAATATTGAAACGCGTCAACGAGCTGGGAATCGGAGCGATGGGCTACGGGGGAAGGATCACCGCCCTGGCCGTTCATGTTGAGGTTTTTCCCACCCACATCGCCGCTCTTCCGGTCGCGGTCAACCTTCAGTGTCACAGCGTCAGACACCGGGAAGCGATTCTTTAAGAGGAGCAGCGATCAGCCGATGAAAACCAATGTCACGATTGCGCGGACGATAACCCTTCCTCTGTCCGATGAGGTCCTGGAAACCCTGCACGCTGGCGACGAGCTGCTTCTGACGGGGGTGATGTATGTCGGACGCGATGCAGCCCATAAACGGATGATCGAAACCCTGGAGGCGGGAGAGTTGCTTCCCGTCGATCTGAAGGGTCAGGCGATCTACTTCATGGGGCCGACCCCTGCAAGACCGGGAAAAACCGTCGGGTCCGCCGGTCCGACGTCCAGCTACCGAATGGACTCCTATTCACCGAGGCTGATGGCCGAGGGACTCAAAGGGATGATCGGCAAAGGGATGCGCTCCGGTGAAGTGAAAGAAGCCATGAAAAAATATAAAGCCGTCTATCTTGGCGCCATCGGCGGGGCGGGCGCCCTCATTTCCAGTTGCATCAAGAGGATGGATGTCGTTGCCTATGACGATTTAGGGCCGGAGGCCCTTCGGAGGATCGAGGTGCAAGATTTCCCGGCAACGGTGATCAATGACATTTACGGCGGTGATCTTTATGAAGAGGGGAGATCGCAATTTCGAATCGCCGATCATCAAGGGTGATTTACGGGGCCGATGCTATCGCGAGGCTGGAGAAAATCCGTCGCCGGCCCGGCTTTGCAAATGCAGCGATCTGTGGTATGAAAACCGTCAGCCTGAGAAAATGACCGTATTCGACTCATGAGAGGTTTTTCTATGGGGATGCATTCTGAAGAGGTTTTCAGGACAAAGACGATGGGTATTCAAGAGATGAAAGAAAGGCTGATCGAGATCGTTCTCGAGAGGTCCTTTAAATACAGCGATAACCCGCCCTTTACACTTGTTTCCGGGTTGAAGAGCAACTACTATTTCAACTGCAAGCCGACGACGCTCGATCCGGAGGGGATGAACCTCATCGGGGAGATCGTCTTCTCCATGCTGGCCGATTCCTTGGTGACGGCAGCCGGAGGTCTGACCCTCGGGGCGGACCCGATCGCCAATGCCCTTTCGGTCATCTCCTTCCAGA
>CAZINF010000178.1:0-6162 GCA_964540555.1 uncultured Syntrophus sp.
CCTGGGCCGATGCCGTTCGATTGGATGTTGTGCTTCGCCCATTCCACTGCCATGGACTTGGTGAGCTGTTTCACTCCACCCTTGGATGCGGTGTAGGCCCCTATGGTCGGACGCGACACCTCGGACATCACCGAACAGATGTTGATGATCTTTCCCGATTTCCGCGCGATCATCCCTTGGACGACCTGCTGCGTCACCAGGAACAACCCGGTGAGGTTGATGTCCAGCACCTCGCGCCACATCTTTTCGTCAAACTGCTCCAGGGGCCTGCGCCGCTGAATTCCCGCGTTATTCACCAGGATGTCAATCCTGCCGACTTCCTGCTCCAGCGCCGCAACCCGCTCTCGAATCTCGGCGCCGTTGAGCAAATCGAAACGACAGCCGGAGACAGTCAAGCCCTCCTGCGCGAGTGTCGCCACGGCCCGCTCCAGTTTCTCAGCGTTGCGGGCATTGATGACGACTCGAGCCCCGGCTTGCGCCAGCCCGCGCGCGATGGCAAGCCCGATCCCCTGGGTTGCGCCGGTGATCAATGCAACCTTGCCGGTAAGTTCGAAGAGTTTGCTACCTATCATTTTCTATCCTCCTGAGCGCTGTGTTGCTGCCGGATGTGCCGCAAGGACTCCCCCGCTCGCTATATCAAAGCTATTACTTTGATGAATTTTTCAGGATACGCCACAATCTCTTTTACAACGGCAGGGACCTCTTCGAATGATACCGTGCGTGTAACAAGAGAAGCGACATCTATTTTGTTACCTGCGATCAGATCGATACTTTCAGAAAAAGCCTGGAAACTGTTTCGCGATCCCATGACATCGAGCTCTTTTTTCGTAACCATTGCTGTCATAAGTGAAACTTCACCCTTTGGCCAGCCGACAAGTGAGATCCTTCCCGAGTATGCCACATAGTCAATACTGCTCCGGATCGCAGCATCGCTTCCCGAAGCCTCAACCACCGCTTCGGCCATTCTTCCGCCGGTCATTTCTTTGATACGTTCAATGGCGCTTTCCTTTACCGGATTGATCCCATGAGGAATTCCCAGCAAACGTGCAAACGCCAGACGTTCATCGATCGGGTCGACGATGATCGGAACGGCTCCGATCACCAAAGCATACTGAGCGGCAAGAAGTCCGATCGGCCCCGATCCTGTAACCACAAGGTGCTCTCCCTTTGCCAGACGGGCACGTTTAACGGCATGAACCGATATGGTCAGAGGTTCGACCATGGCAAGATGCTTCCACGATACAGTGGCGGGCGCCTTATGAACCAGATGCCGGGGATGAAAACAAAACTCCGACATCCCGCCATCGATATGCACACCCCGTACGGTCAGATTTTCACAACAGTTCGTTCTCCGATTCATGCAGGGATAACATGTACCGCAATACACAGAAGGCTCTATGACAACCCGGTCGCCGGGCATCATTTCAGTTTCACCCCGAGGCGCTTCAAGAACCTCCCCGGCAATTTCGTGACCGATAATCCGCGGATAGGTCACCATGGGATTGATTCCTTTATATGCGCCTATGTCCGACCCGCAGATTCCCATTCCGCGGACCTTGATTAAAACGTCACTCTCATTTCTCTCCGGATTGGATATTTCCTTAATAGAGATATCCTTTGGTGCATTTATAACGATCGCTTTCATCAATTTCTCCAAAAACTACAAACTGACCCCTTGTTTCCAGGGTATAAAATCGTCCTGGTTCAGGAGCACGGCTTTGGGTGTAACCTCGCCGCTGGCTGCTTGAATGCAATATTCCAACATTTGTTCGCCCATCCCTTCAATGGTTTTGTCGCCATCAATAATGGGGCCGGTATTAATATCAATAATGTCGGCCATGCGGGCGGCCAGCGAACTATTGGCAGCCACTTTTATAACCGGGCAAACGGGGTTGCCGGTGGGTGTTCCCAGGCCGGTGGTAAATAAAATAAGCGTGGCGCCGCTGGCCGCCTGACCCGTGGTCGCTTCCACATCGTTGCCGGGGGTGCACACCAGGTTCAGGCCCGGTTTTACCGCCGGTTCGGTGTAATCCAGCACATCTTCCACGGGCGAAGTGCCGCCTTTTTTGGCAGCGCCGGCACTTTTAATGGCATCGGTAATCAGGCCGTCTTTAATGTTGCCGGGCGATGGGTTCATGTGAAAGCCCGACCCCACTCTATGAGCGGCCTCGTTATAGTCCGTCATCAGACGAATGAATTTTTTCGCGGCTGCTTCCTCGCGGGTGCGGTCAATCAGGTCTTGTTCGGCGCCGCACAGTTCCGGAAATTCGGCCAGAAGGACTGTACCCTTCAAGGCGACCAGCAGGTCGCTGCAATAGCCCACGGCCGGGTTGGCGCTGATGCCGCTGAAGCCGTCGCTGCCGCCGCATTTTACCCCCAGGCTTAATTGGGAAAGCGGCGCTGGCCGGCGTGTCACTTTGTTCAGCTCGATCAGCCCGACGAATGTTTGTTGAATGGCGGCGGTAATCAGTTGTTCTTCGCTTTGGTGCTGATGTTCAAAAATATACAGGGGTTTATCAAAATGGGGATTTCGTGCTTTGAGAGCGTTTACAAAATCCTGTACCTGCAGGTACTGGCAACCCAGGCTCAGCACGGTCACGCCGCCCACATTCGGGTGGTCGGCATAGGCCGCCAGCAGTTTACCGAGCAAGGCGGAATCCTGGCGGGTTCCGCCGCAGCCGCCCTGGTGGTTCAGGAACTTGATGCCATCCACATTTTTAAGCAGGCGGTCCGTTTTCACCACCGATTCTTTTACGCTCAAATCCGCCTGGCCGATGTCCGCACCCTGGGCATACAACTCCACCAACAACTGCACTTTTTGTTTGTACTTGTCGGTAACGGCATAGCCCAGTTTATCATGGAGCGCCTCGCGAATGACATCCAGGTTACGGTTCTCGCAGAAAACGGTGGGAATAAACAGCCAGTGATTGGCTGTACCCACGCGGCCATCGCTGCGGTGGTACCCATTGAAAGTGCGACCGGCAAATCTGCTTACATCCGGGGGTGTCCATTGGGTGTTGCCGGGCCGGTATACAAACGGGTCGGCGGCATGCAAGACATTGTCGGTGGTCATTAACCCGCCTGCGGGAATAAATTGCTGTACTGTGCCTACCAGCACCCCGTACATGATCACCTTTTCGCCAGGCTGCATGTCGTGTTCAAAAAATTTATGCTTGGCGTTGATGTCGGCTGCCAATACATACTCTTTTCCCTGGCAATGGATGGTTTCGCCCTTTTGAAGGTTTTGCAATGCCACGATGACATTATCGGCCGTATGCACTTTCAATACGTGTTGTTTCATGTTTTTGTATTTATCGGGGCGTGTCCCCGCTCCTTCGTTGTTGCAATGTTGTGTGAACCCGGGGCCGACATGCTACTTATAGAACAGGTTCGGCAGGAACATGACCATGCTCGGCCAGTAGGTGACCAAAGCCAGGCTGACCAGGAGCGGGATCAGGAAGGGCAGGCACGCCTTGGTCGTCCGCTCGAAGGAGATGCCCGACACCCGGGCCAGGATGTAGAGGACCATCCCCACCGGCGGGGTGAGCAGGCCGATCATCAGGTTCAGGACCATGATCAGGCCGAAGTGAACCGGGTCCACCCCGATCTTGTCCATCAACGGCAGGAGCACAGGGACAAGGATGGTAATGGCGGCGATCGTCTCCATGAAGCAGCCGACGATGAGCAGGAAGATGTTCATCAGCAGGAGGATGATCCACGGCTGCGTGGTGATGGAGAGGACGAGCGTGGACACATGATCCGTGACCTTCGTCAGCGTGATCAGATAGCCGAAGATGGAGGCCCCCGCCACGATCAGCAGAATGAGGGCCGTGGTCTCCGCCGTCTCCAGGCTCACCTTGATGAGCTTCTTCCAGGACAGCGTCCGGTAGACCCCCATCCCCAGGAAGATGGCGTAGACCGTTGCGGCGATGGCCGCCTCGGTCGGGGTGAACACGCCTGTGGTCATCCCTCCCACCAGGATGATCGGGGTGAGGAGGGGCAGGAAGGCCCGTTTGAATGTCTGCCAGAGGGCGATGATGGAGAACTTCGCATCCCGGTGCCAGCCTCGTGTATGGGCGTAGTAGGTGACCATGATCATCATGGTCAGCGCCATGACCAGTCCCGGGATGACACCCGCCGCGAAGAGCTTTCCGATAGAGGTGTTGGCCATGACGCCGTAGATCACGAAGGGGAGCGAGGGGGGAATGATGGGGCCGATGGTCGAGGAGGCGCCCGTGACCCCCACGGCGAAGTCCACGCTGTAACCGTGGTCGCGCATGGCCTTGATCTCGATGTTGCCGAGGCCTCCCGCATCCGCCACTGCCGTCCCCGACATCCCGGCGAATATGACCGATCCTACGACGTTCACGTGGCCCAGGCCGCCCTTGAGCCAGCCCACCAGTGCCAGGGCGAAGTCGTAGATACGATTCGTGATTCCGCCGGAGTTCATCAGGCTTCCGGCCATGATGAAGAAGGGGATGGCCAGCAGGGGAAACGAGTCGATGCCGCCGATCATCCGGTGAAGGACAACCAGATGGGGTTGCACCCCCTCCAGCATGACGTAGATGAGCGAGGCGCCCGCCAGGGAAATGGCCACCGGGACCCCGATGACCAGAAGAAGCAGGAAACCGCCGATGAGCGCGAGCGTGATCATTGATGCCGCCCCTCCTCTCGCACCTTGAGAAGCGGGCTGGACCCTGTCCGCCGGTTCCTCAAGGCCACCTGGACGGAGCGGAAGGTCATGAGCGCCAGGCCCAGCGTGCAGATCCCGTAGACGATGCTCATGGGCCAATCGATGACCACCATGGGCTGGGTCTGCATGATCTTGGTGATCAGCCAGCAGAGCCAAGTGGCGTAGGCGAAGAAGACGATACGGATCAGATCCACGAGGGGCGACAGGGTGTGGGCCATCCAGCGCGGCAAGTACAGGTACATGAACTCCACGTGGATGTGGCTGTAGCGCCGGACCGCCAAGGAGCCGCCAAGGAGCCCCACGCACATCAGGAGGTACCGGGCGATCTCCTCGGTCCAGGCCAGCGAGTCGTTGAGGACGTAGCGGGTCAGGAACTGGAGCAAGACGATGATGGCCATGGCCCAGAAAAAGGCCAGGGTCACCCAGTCCTCGATCCGGTAGTCCGAAAGGTCCGGCTCGGCCTCGTCATCCACGGCGATGAGGGTGACCTCGCCGAGATTCGGGCCGGTATAGGTGTCATCCTTCATGGGGCGTGTCCCCGTGCGGCCCGGGCCGCCCGTCTGATCCGTCCGGTTTCGGAAAAGTGCGCGGCTCGCGCGTCGACCTTTGGTGGTGGCGTGCGAGCCGCGTGACCTTATACGGGTGCGGTCCTACTTCACCGCCTGCAGGCGATCATACAATTCCCTGGTCCAGACGGCGCCGAGGGAGGCGTCGTTGTGGATCTTGGCCGCCGCCTCGCGGAAGGCCTTGAGGTCGGGGGTCACCACCGTCTTGCCCTGCTGCTTGAACCAGTCCACCAGCTTGGCCTCGGATTCGCGGATGCTGGCGCCGGCCCGTGCGGCCGCCTGCTTGTAGATGGAATCGAAGATTTCGCGCTCCGCCGGGGTCAGCTTGTTCCAAAGACCGGAGGAGATCGTCGTGGTCAGGTTGTCCAGGATGTGGCCGGTCAGGTTGATGTGCGACTGCACCTCGTAGAACTTCTTGGCCTGGATGGTCGGCAGCGGGTTCTCCTGCCCATCCACGGTCCCGTTCTGCAAGGCCAGGTACACCTCGGCGAAGGCGATGGGAGTAGGGTTGGCGCCGACCGCCTTGGCGTACATCATGTACATGGGGGCCTGCGGGACGCGCAGCTTCATCCCCTTCATGTCCGCCGGGGTGTTGAGGGCCTTGTTGGCCGTGGTGTGGCGGGCGCCGTAGTAGGTGATGGCCACGATCTTGTTGTTGGTCTGCTTGAAATAGCCGTCGGTCAGCTCGGTCAGCAGCGGGCTCTTGCTGAAGGCCGTGTGGTGGGCGATGTCGCGCCAGATATAGGGGGCGTTCACGATGGAGATGGGCTTGTAGATGGCCCCGACGAACGACGCGCCGAGGTAGGCCATGTCGATCGTGCCGAGCGGCAGGGCCTGGGAGATCTGCTGCTCGTTGCCCAGTGCGGAGGCCGGGAAGACGTCGATCTGGTACTTGTTGTTGGT
>CAZINF010000179.1:0-6069 GCA_964540555.1 uncultured Syntrophus sp.
GGCCGTTCTTCAGCAGGTATTTGAACCGCTCGTTGGTGCTGTCCGGCGTCGACTGGCCCGAATACTGCCGCATCGTCCAGAGGGCGCTCCGGTACATCGTCGGATAGACGCCCCGCGTAAAGGGATATTCGCCCGGGTCATTGAGCCGCTCTTTATAGTCGAAGTCCGGCAGATCCTCCGGGCCGTAAAAACACTTCACCGGGGTGCCCAGAATCGAAACGACCGGACGCACCTCCGCTTCACTCGGTTTTTTCGCCATGGCCCCTTTCCTCCTTCCGCGATGCCTATTCGGCGTGGATCTCCTCTAATTCAATCAACACGCCATTGGTGCTCTTGGGATTTAAAAATGCAATCGTGCGCCCGTCCTGCGTCATTTTAGGCGTCTTGTTGAGAAGCTCGATCCCCTTCGCCTCAAACTCCCGGAGCGCCGCTTCCACATTCTCCACACCGAAGCAGATGTGGTGGATCCCCTCTCCCCGCTTCTGGATGAACTTCCCCGCCGCGCTCTCCGGATCCATCGGCTCAATCAGTTCGATCGTGCTCTCCCCCAAAGGGAAAAAGGCGATTTTCGTCTTGATCGCATCCGATTCGAAGACCCTCTCGAGCGGTATCCCCAGCAGGTCCCGAAACAGAGGTATCGATTTCTCTATGCTTGCCACCGCTATCCCGATATGCTCAACCTTCTTGATCATGATCTTCTCCTTTACAATGGAATACTCCCGTGCCGCTTGCCGGGCCGGAGCTCCGTCTTCCCCTTGAGACTCTCAAAAGCCGCAATCAGATAGGACCGCATCATCTTCGGCTCGATGATCGCGTCGATCCACCCCTCTTCGGCCGCCACATAGGGGTTGGCAAATTTCTGCCGGTATTCGCTGACCATCTGAACCCGCATCGCCTTCGGATCTTCCGCCCGGGCGATCTCGTCTTTGAAAATCACGGTTGCCGCTGCCTCGGGTCCCATGATCGCAATCTCCGCCGTCGTCAGGGCAATTGTAAAGTCGGTCCCCACCAGTTTTGACACCGCCATCCCCGACATCGCGCCGCCGTAAATCTTGCGCACGATCACGGAAACCCTCGGCACGACGGCCTCGCAGTAAGCATAGAGCGTCTTGGCCCCGTGACGGATGATCCCCCCATACTCCTGCTGCTTCCCGGGCAGATAACCGGGGCAGTCCACGAGATTCAATATCGGGATATTGAAGGCGTCGCAAAACCGGATGAAGCGAGCCGATTTGTCCGAGGCGTCGATATCCAGGCACCCCGCGATCACCAGCGGCTGATTGGCAATCACCCCGATACTGTGCCCGCCCAGGCGGATAAAACCGATGATGATGTTCTTCGCAAAGGCTTCCTGGATCTCGAAAAAATCGTTGTGATCCGCCACGAGGCGGATGATCCTCTTCATGTCGTAGGCCCGCTGCGGAGAATCCGGAATGATCCCCTCGATCTCCTCCGTCGGACGTCCCGGATCATCGACATCGGGAACCGCTGGAGGCGCCCCCTGGTAGTTGGACGGCAGAAAACCCAGCAGCTTCTTCACCTGCTCGAAGCACTCCTGCTCGCTCTTGGCCACCAGGTGCGCCACGCCGCTCTTCTGGCTGTGGATTTTCGCGCCCCCGAGTTCCTCCGCCGTGATCTCTTCCCCCGTTACCGCCTTGATCACGTTGGGGCCCGTGATGTGCATCTTGCTGATCCCGTCCACCATGAAGACAAAATCGCAAAGGGCAGGGGAGTAGACTGCGCCTCCAGCGCAGGGCCCCAGAATCAGACAAAACTGCGGGACGATACCGGAGGCCAGCGTATTCCGAAAGAAGATCGAACCATACTGGCCTAATCCCTCCTGGATTCTGGCGCCGCCGGAATCGATCAGGCCGATGATCGGCGCCCCCGTCTTGATCGCCAGGTCCATCACATGACAGATCTTGCCGGCATGGGCCTTCCCCAGCGATCCCCCCATCACCGTAAAATCCTGCGAATAAAGGTACACCTTCCGGCCGGCGATCTTCCCGGATCCGACCACCACCCCGTCACCGTAAACCTTCTCCTTCTCCATCCCGAATTTGCTGCACTGATGGGTGACGAACATCTCGATCTCCATGAAGCTCCCCGGGTCGACCAGCTGATCGATCCTCTCCCGCGCGCTGAGCTTGCCCCGCTCGTGCTGCTTGTCGATCTGCTTCTGACCGCCACCCAAAAGCGCCAGGGCTTCCTTCGCCATCAGCTCTTCATTCTTCGCTTTCAAAATGTAAATCTCCCTTCGTTTGGATATACGCTTAGGGACCTTTGCGTGACTTGTAGATCGGATCCCGGAAGCGCGCATTGGAGATTTTTCGGGGCCCCTGCCCCCGCAACGGAGCGCCTTAACGGAAAATGGGTACAGCTCCCCTATTTTGCCGCAGGAAAATAAGGGAGCTGTCCCAAATTTTCCGTTGAGCGCAGCGAGGAGGTGCAGGGTCGAAAAATATCCAGCGTGCGGAGGGATCCAATCTACAAAGGTCACGCTTTATCCGTCCTACGCCGGCCGCTCCAGCCCCTTGACGATCTGCGAACGGATTAGCCTCGGCAGCATCAGGTGGTGGTGCGGGCAGATCGAACGGGGGTTCTGGTACACCCCGTTGGCAAAGGCGACCATATAGCCCCGGATCGCCTCGAACCGCACCACCTCATCCACGAATCCCTTCTTCGCGCAGTAGATCGGTTGCGAGGTCTTGCGGTAGTGCTCGACCATCTCGTTCATCTTGTCGATCACCGGCCCGAGCGGCTTGCCGGAGTCTTTCTCCTTCACGAGCCGCCGGGCGTAGCTCGCCGCCGCCGCCGTCTCCCCGTGCATCACGTTGATCTCCGTGGCGGCCGTCCCCAGGGTAAAGGCGGTGTGGTTATTCGCCGTCGGCCCCCCCATCACATAATGGGCAGCCGCCGTCCCCTTCCGAAGGACCACCAGCATCATGGGGAGCTTCGTCTGCTCGATCGAATAGATCAATGATTGTCCGAGGCCCAGCAGCTCCGCCTTCTCCGCGATATCCCCCACGTCGATCCCCGAGGTGTCCTGGAACCAGATCACCGGAATCCGGTCCCGGCCACACTGGGTGACGAACTCATTCATCTTGATCAACCCCTGACGGTAGAGCTTGCCCCCCACGCCTCCATAGGCGTTGGTGTATTCGGGGTAGTTCGGCAGCAGTCCCTGGCGGTTCCCGATCGCCGCCATCAGAAACCCGTCGATCTTCACGAGACCCGTGTAAACCTCCGGTCCGAAACCGGGGCGAAACTCCAGGTGTTCCGAGTGGTCCACGAGCCGCGCCAGGACGCTGTCAAAATCGTAGACCGCCTTCGTGTTGACCGGCACCAGAAACGGGATCTCCGCCGGGTCGTACTTCGGCTCGGCGGGGGCGGCCACCCGGAAAAACCGCGGGTTGTAAGCCGGCATATCCGCCATGTACTCCTTGAGGGCATCCAGCACCTGCGTCTCCGTCTCGAAGACCGCCCGGAAGAATCCCGTCTCATCGTAATGGACCTTCACGCTTCCCGGGGGAAAGGACTTGAAATGGCGCGTCGCCTCGATCAGCTCCTCCGCCCCCTGTTCATCGAAAAACCCCTTCGGGCTCATCCCGCTGGCGATGCCTCCGCCCCCGACGGCGATGTTGCAGTTCTTGTGGGCCAGGAGAATCGTCGGGCTGATCCCCTGGTATCCGCCCCCGGCCGGGTTCGTCCCGTAGATCCCCGCCATCACCGGAATGCCGAGTTGTTCCAGTTCTGCATGGCGGAAAAAGCAGGTCCCCTGGCCCCGGCGGTTGGCATACACCTTCTCCTGTTCCGGCAGCTTCACCCCCGAGCAGTTCACCAGCCACACCAAGGGCAGGTTCATGATCTTGGCGATATCCGTCACCCGGAGGTTGTTGTCCGCCTGACCCGCGATCCACGCCCCGGCGATCCACTTGTTGTTGAACCCGATCAGGACGCACCACTTCCCCCCGATGCGGGCAAGACCGTCCACCACGCCGGTGCTTCCCGACTCCTCGCTCTCCGGGTCATAGATCGTGTGCAATGGCCGGAAGGTCCCGGGATCCACCAGGTACTCGATCCGCTCCCAGACAGTCATCTCTCCCCGTTTGTGGACCAGATCGACAGGAATCCCCACGTTTTTGATCCGCTCCTCCTCGGCCTCCACCGCCTTCATCACTTCCTCGATCTGCGCGATGTTCGCATTCATCCGCTCACGCTGGGCAGGCCGCAGGGGCTTTCCCAGATCATCCATCTTCTCAAAATAGGGTTTCATGATCTTCCTTTCCTTTAAATGGGGACAGCGCCCCTATTTTCCGTCGGTAAAATAGGGGCGCTGTCCCACATTATCTACCGGTTCGCCTTCTTGATCCCCAACTGGTCCTGGGCCATGATGAACTTGCAGATGTTCGCCGATCCCTCCACCATCGCATAGGTCGGCGCATCCCTGAAGTACCGCGCCACCGGATACTCCGTCGAATAACCGTAGGCCCCCAGAATCCGCATCGCATACTGCGAACACTTATAGGCCAGCTCACCTGCCAGGTACTTCGCCTGCGCCACCTCCAGGTTGTTGCTCAGATTCCCCTGGTCCTTCTGCCAGGCCGCCTTGTAGACCATCAGCCGTACCGCATCGATCTCGGCCACCATCTGGGCTATCATGTCCTGATTCATCTGAAAATGGCCGATCGCCTGTCCGAACTGCTGCCGCTCCATCGCATACTTCGTCACCGCATCGAGGCACGCCTGCGCCAAACCCACCCCGCCGGCCGCCGCCGACAACCGCGTCTGCGACAGTGATCCGAAAACGATCTTCGTCCCGTCGCCCGGTTTTCCCAGGATGTTCTCCTTGGGCACCCGCGTATCCTCCAGGATGATCTCACCCGTCGGCGAGGATCGCGACCCCATCTTGTCCAGGTCCGTCACCGTGATCCCGTTGAAGTTGTCCAACTCCACCACAAACGCCGACAGACCGCGCCCCCCGGCCGATTTGTCCGTGTAGGCATAGTAGATGTTGATCCCCCCCACCGTCGCATTGGAGATCCAGGTCTTCGTCCCGTTGAGAAGCCAGTGATCCCCCTTGTCCTCCGCCGTCGACTTGATCGCCATCACGTCCGATCCCGCCCCGGGCTCGGTTATCGCGAACGCCCCAAGGGTCTCGGCATTCACCAACTTCGCAATATACTTCTTCTTGAGCTCCTCGGTTCCGTACCGATAGATCGTATAGGCGCAGCCGATCTCCTGCATGTTGATCTGAACCCGAAGCGAGCTCGAGGCGCGCGCGATCTCCTCGGTGATGATCGCGGCCGCCAGCCAGCCCATGTTGTTCCCGCCGTACTCCTCCGGGATCACCGTCCCGAAAAGACCCAGCTCCGCCATCGGCTTCACCACTTCCTCATAGGGAAAGTAATGCTTCGCATCCCACTCATCCGCATACGGCGCGATCTTCTCCGCCGCAAACCCCCGCACCATCCCCTGCAACATCGTCAATTCTTCCGATAATCCAAAATCCATGACTCGCCTCCTTAAAGTTAGTTCCCCATAAATCCGGTCAATTGAATCATTCCCGCCTCAATGGCATTTTTGTTAATGAGTTCAGGTATCTGATGATGACGGCACTGTTCATGATTGAATCTCATGGCGCATCGGCAGAAGGTTCATTGTATGGAACATTATTTTGTACCATAGATTAAACCGAGGCCCATTTGGTTGTCAAGAATTTTCTGTTTAACGACGATGCTTGCTATAATGATCGCCGTTTTCTCACACATTGAAGCGGAAATTGATGATGTCGCCGGCCTTAACGATATACTCCTTGCCTTCGAGCCGGAGCTTTCCCGCCGCCTTAGCGCCGGCATGGGTACCGCTTATATTTCCTCTTTGTATTCCTTGAAGGCCTCCAGCAATTGCAGGAATGAAGTTGGCTTGTATTTTTCAAAACTTTCTTCGTCCACGTAAACGAAGTCGTACTCCACGTCTGTCTGCACCCGGTTGATGTCTTCGCACCATTGCCGCAGCCGCGCCATCTTCAGCGGCACATCCAAATCTTCCTGCCCTTTGGTTTCGGCA
>CAZINF010000180.1:0-5998 GCA_964540555.1 uncultured Syntrophus sp.
AACCCTCCGACATGATCGGGATGAAGTTCCGCGTCCCGGAATCGGCGGTCAACCTTGACACCTGGCGCGCCGTCGGCGCAAAACCGACCCCGATGGCCATCGCCGAGGTGTACACGAGCCTCCAGCAGGGGGCGATCGACGGGCAGGAGAACCCCACCGACTTTATCGTCAAGAGCAGCTTCTTCGAGGTCCAGAAATACCTGGTGTTGACCGGCCACGTCAACCCGCCCGGCTGGGTCCAGATCAACGACAAGGTCTGGCAGGATCTGACGCCGGAGACGAAAAAGGTGTGGATGGAGGTCTGGAACGGGGTCTCCATGGAACTGCGGAAAGAGATGCTGGCGAAGGAGACCGAGAACCATGGGATCTGGAAGGCCAAAGGCGGCCAGGTGATCGTCCCCGATGTCGCCGCTTTCAGGTATGCGATGAAGGACGTCTGGAAGAAATTCGCCCCCAAGGTCTGGGGAGAAGGGTTCTACGAGAGGATTCAGGCGGTGCGATGATCGCCACAGATAAGGAGAAGGTATGATAAGGCCGGGAAATCGATTTGCCGAAGGTCTGACGACCGTCTTGGAGTATCTGTCCATGGCATGCGTGGCCACCATGGCCGTCCTCGTCATCGCCCAGGTCGTCCTCCGGTATGTGTTCAACGACCCGCTCACCTGGTCGGAGGAGATGTCGCGGATCGTTTTTATCTACCTTTCGTTCCTCGGAATCGGCGCCGCCTATGGTCGCCGACGGCACATGTCCATCGACGCCATCATCATCCTCCTCCCGGCAAGGATGAAAAGGGCCGTCGAGTTTTCGGTCGTCGGGATCGCAACCGCCTTCCTGATCGCCGTGATCATTCTTACGACCCGTTCGATGGCGGAGCTGTATCGGGTCGAAATCACCACCCCCGCGCTTGACTTTCCCATGGCCTTCGTCTATCTCATCATTCCCTTGGGCTTGTCCGCGCTCATTGCCCAGATGTGGATCGATCTTTACAAAGAAAGGCAATCCTGAATGCTTCTCCTTTTCGGCTTAATGTTGATCTTCATCCTCCTGGGGATGGAACTGGGAACGGCCATGGGCCTCAGCGGAATGGTCTATATTTTAATCTCCTGGCTGGGTCCGTCTCCGATCCCGCTTTCGATCATTCCCCAGAACCTTGTCCATGGATTGGATTCATTCCCTCTTTTGGCTGTGCCCCTTTTCATGCTGGCCGGGGAACTGATGGAAAAAGGCGGAGTGACCGTGCGGCTGGTGAGGTTTGCCAGGGCGCTTGTCGGCCACATCACCGGAGGGCTGGCCAATGTCTCCGTTGTCGTCAATATGATCATGGCTGGGATGTCGGGCTCCTCGGTCGCGGATGCCGCTGCCACGGGGACGATCCTCATTCCAGCCATGAAGAAGGCGAAATACCCTCCGGAGATGGCCGCCGCCGTCATCGCCTCTTCCGCCACAATCGGGCCAATCATTCCGCCCAGTATCCCCTTTGTATTGATCGGCAGCATGACCGGCGTAAGCATCGGCCGTTTATTCCTGGGGGGGGCCGTTCCCGGCCTCCTTATGGGGCTCATGCTTCTCATCACCACGTATTTGATCGCCCGCAAGAGGAAAATGGGCAGAGAATCGGAGTTTGAGGTCAAAGAACTCCTCCTGAGCACCTGGGACGCCGTTTTGTGTCTCCTGATGCCGGTCGTTGTCCTGGGGACGATGATCTTCGGCATCGCCACACCCACCGAGGCGGCAGGCATCGCCGTGGCCTACGCCCTTTTTCTGGGAGGTGCGGTCTACCGGGAGTTTACCTGGTCGTCCCTGCTCGAAGCATTGAGAAACAGCGCAGTGACCACGGCATCCATCACCTTCACGATCGCCGGGGCCAGCGTGATCGGATGGGTGGCTACCGCCGAGCAGATCGGCCCGAAACTGGCGCAGGTGTTTCTGTCCATCACCGACAATCCTCTTCTGATCCTGTTCATGATCAACGCCATGATCCTGCTCCTGGGTTTCCCGCTGGAACCCCTGCCGATGATCATGATGCTCATTCCCATCCTCATGCCGGTGGTCAAACAACTGGGTATCGACCCGGTCCATTTCATCGTGGTCTTTACGGTCAACATCCAGCTGGCGCTTTTGACACCGCCGGTGGGAGCGAATCTCTTCGTCGTTACGGCGATTTCGAAATCGACCATCCTGGGCGTCTCACGGGCACTTATCCCCTTTCTAATAGCCCTGTTGGCTGCTCTCGTCATTCTGATTGTCTATCCGCCCCTCACCCTCTGGCTTCCCAAGGCGCTGATGGGATAATCTCCTTTTTAAGGAAAGTCGCCGACGAAATCCTAAAAACGGGAGAAGTGGTCTTTGATCCGGGTCTTCAGGCCGTCAAGGAGGTCGTAGCGGGTCAGGTCGAAGCAGATGGGGGTGATCGTGATCATCCCCCGCTTGAGGGCACAGGCGTCCGTATCCTCATCCTCGCAGGCGGGCAACTCGGTCTCCCCGGCCAGCCAGTAGTAGATGTTCTCCCGCGGGTCGATCCGCCTGTCAAAGTTCTCCATCAGGCGTGCGCGCCCCTGCTTCACTACCGCGACACCCCGGATCTCAGTCTCCGGAATCGCCGGGACATTGACGTTGAGCGCCACGGGCGGCTGGGGGCGCTCAAGAACGAAGGCGGCTATCCGCCTGGCGAAGCGGGCGGCCGCGGTGAAGTCCGATTCGCGATGGGTGTCGAGTGAGATGGCTATCGAGGGGATCCTCTGGATCGCCGCTTCGGTTGCCGCCGAGACGGTCCCCGAATACAGGACGTTGATCCCCACGTTGGCCCCTCGATTGATGCCGGAGACAACCAGATCGACCGGCCCGCCGGCCAGCTCGCAGATCCCGATCTTGACGCAGTCCGCAGGCGTCCCCGCGACGGCATAGCCGAGAAAGTTGCCGTTTTTTCTGGCCTTCCGGACCATCAGCGGTCGGAAGATCGTAATCGCATGACCCACGGCGCTCTGCTCGACCTCGGGCGCCACGACGATGCACTCCGCATCCTTTACCAGCTCCTCATAGAGAGCGGCGAGTCCCCGCGCGTAGATCCCGTCGTCATTTGTCAGAAGAAAGCGCATGTTTTCTCCTACTTCACCTGGATGATCCGACCGTCCTTGACCGTCAGGATGAAAAGTTCTTTTTCCGCGTCCCGCGATGCCGGGAAAGAGGTCTTTCCCGACACGCCCGGATACCCTTCTATTTGCGTGAGACCCCTGCGGAAGGCATCCCTGGTTCCGCTGCGGTTTTCGAAAAGCAGCTTTACAGCGATGTCCGCGGCGTCATAAACGAGGGCCTCCATTGTACCCGGCTCGCGCCCGTAAGCCGTATAGAAAGCCTCGATGAAATCGTTCACTTCGGGCCGGAAGCTCCCTGCAAAGAAACCGTCCACAAAAACGGCCCCCTGCAAATGCCCGGGATCGGCCTTGAGGAGCTCCGGGGAATTCCAACCGCTCGTCCCGAGGAGCCGGATACCGGTGATATCGTAATAGGCCAGTTGCGGAACAATCATCGCAACCCGGTATGAGAAATCGGGAATGAATAGCGCCTCGAAACCGGGATCGGTTTTCGTCGCGACCCCGGCTGCGACTTCCATGCCCGGGCTTACCGGCGCAACGCCGCCGAGGGAAAGTATCTCCTCCTCGAAATCGGTCTGGTCGGCCTTATATGACTTCTCTTTCCTGATCTCACCGCCCTTTCTTCGCACCTCCTCCCGGAACAGCCTTGACATCTCCTGGCCATAAGGGTCATCCGGGTAGAGGATGGCAAACCGGCGAAGCCCCAGCTCCGCCTGGGCATATTGAACCACCGTCCGGACCTGCATCGCCGCGGTAAGAAAATTCCGGAAGACGTGATCCCCAACCCCTGTGATCCCCTCCCGCTGCGTCAGGGTCAAAATGGGGATCTTCAGGCGCTGAGCCTCCTTCGCCGCCTCCAATGCTTCCTGGCTTCCAAGCGGCCCGAGAATGCCGGTCACCCCGGCACGGGCCAGCTTTTCCACCGCCGCCCCGGCGACGGCCGCATCGCTCTGCGAATCCTCGATAAGAACGCGGATCGGGGTCTCTTTGGCTGCGTTGAACACTCCGGCTGCGAGGAGGACGGCATCGAGCGCTCGATGGCCATAGGCGGCATTGCGTCCAGACAGGGGAAGAATACAGCCGACGGCGTGGGGATCGACAGCCGGCATATTTTCGGCAGCGGATACGGGGCGCACCGGCGCAATTGACAGACAAAGAATCAGGATGAGAGCCGCGCTGCAACACCGCCCGACTGTCGCTGTAAAACCCCGCTTGCACATGATCACACCTCATTTTTTGACGGCTTCGTAAAAAGTCCGGATTCAGCGGCAGAGGGATTTCATGTACCGAAGGGCTTCCTCGGCCAGCGGAGGCGACTCGATTCGGATGGAAACCTCGTGGTTGTACTTCAGGGCCGACTGTGTCAGGTTGTGGCTTCCAATGAAGAGAGTCCGCCGGTCGATAACAATCATCTTGGTATGCATCGTCCTGTCCGGCGCGTCCATGCACACCCTGATCCCCGCGGCTCTCAGCTTCCTTGCGGTATCGGCGTTGACCTCGCTGACGTTTTCTTTTTCCTTCCCACGCTCGATAACCGCATCCACTATGACTCCGCGCCGGACCGCCTCCCGGAGGTGCACCAGGATCCTGTCGGGTCGGTTATCCCTGAACCCGTTCGTCTTGAAGAAAAACACAGTCAGCGCAATCTCCTGCCGGGCTTGGTCGATGTCTTCAAGGAGCGCCGGGAAATAATCCTGGTCCTTAAGCAGTTTGGCGCCGCAGCTCTCCGATCCGGCAGGGGTGGGAACCTTTGTTTCCGGTTCCGCAAACGCAAGGGCATGCATAAAGAGGGACAGAAGCACCGCCAACGGCGCCATCCGCCGGATCACTCGTTTCACCGGGTCTGCCATGTAATCACACTCTCCCGTTTCTTTATAACAAAACGCTCCCGCCGTCGATAAAAAAAGCCCGGTGTTCCGCAGAAGGGACCCCGGGCGGTTTTGCTTCACGTATCTTCTGAGTAACTTCAAAAAGTTGCTCAAGGATAAAGCGCCCCAGCGGCGTGAGTCGCTATTTCTTTACATCTTCGAAATCGGCGTCGACCACATCGTCGTCCTTCTTGCCGCCGCCGGTCTGCTGATCCGCCCCCGCTCCGGGCTGAGGACCGCTTCCTGCTCCCGGTTGCTGCGCTGCGGTCTTGGCGTACATCGCCTCGGCAAGCTTGTGCGAGGCATTGGTGAGCTCTTCCTGCGCCGCCTTGATCGCAGCCAGATCGTCTCCTTCGATCGTCTTTCTCACCTTGGCGATACCTTCCTCGATCCGTGTCTTTTCGGCGGTGTCGATCTTGTCGCCGAACTCCTTGATGTTCTTCTCCACACTGTAAGCCAGCGAGTCAGCCTGATTCCTTGCTTCGATGAGTTCCTTCTTCTTCTTGTCCTCATCGGCATGGGCGTCGGCCTCTCTGACGAGCTTCTTGATCTCTTCCTCGGAGAGTCCGCTGGAGGCTGTGATCTTGATGCTCTGCTCCTTGCCGGTCCCCAGGTCTTTCGCCGAAACATGAACGATGCCGTTGGCATCGATATCGAATCCGACCTCAATCTGGGGCATGCCCCTGGGCGCGGCGGGAATCCCGACCAGTTCGAAACGGCCGAGCGTGCGGTTGTCTCCCGCCATGGAACGTTCTCCCTGGAGAACATGGATGCTTACCGCCGGCTGGTTGTCCGCCGCCGTAGAGAAGATCTGGCTCTTCTTGGTCGGGATCGTCGTGTTCTTCTCGATCAGCCTCGTCATGACGCCGCCCAGGGTCTCGATGCCGAGGGAAAGGGGCGTCACGTCCAGAAGCAGGACATCCTTCACGTCGCCGGTCAGAACGCCGCCCTGAATCGCCGCGCCGATGGCGACGACTTCATCAGGATTCACCCCTTTGTGGGGTTCCCTGCCGAAGAATTCCTTCACCTTCTGCTGGA
>CAZINF010000181.1:0-1371 GCA_964540555.1 uncultured Syntrophus sp.
GGCGCGGGCGCATTGTACAGCGCCGACGGGGTTGAGGGAATCAAGCTGGCGGTGGAGGAGATCAACGCCAAGGGCGGCTTCCTTGGCCGGCACAAGGTGGAGCTTTTTATTCGCGACTCGCAGACCAAACCCGATGTGGGGGTCCGCGAAGTGAAAGACCTCATCCTCAGGGATAAAATCAGGGCCGTCATCAACGACTATTCCAGCGCCGTAGCCATGGCGGTCAAACCGATTGCGCAGGAGTACAAGGTGCTGCATATCGCTTCCATCAGCAATTCCGAGAACATCACGAAGATCAACCCCAGCCCTTATACCTTCCAGGTGGTTCCCAACAGCTACATGCAGGCCAAGGCCGCTGCCGTCGGCATCGCGAAGATGGCCAACCAGAAGGGCTGGAAGGAGTACATCACCATCGCCTCCGAGTATGAATGGGGGAGATCGACACAGGGAGAAGCTGTCAAATTCCTGAAAGAGATGGCGCCGAATCTGACATTGAAGAAGGAGTTCTGGCCCCGCCTCGGCGAGGCGCAATTCACCTCCTACATCACCGGCATTATGGCCATGAAGCCGGATTTTGTTTTGGGAAGCCTGGCATCCAACGATAACGTCGCATGGATGGAACAGGCAAAGACATACGGCTTCTTCGACAAGATCCCCTATCCCGGCTCGCTGATCACCGTGACGGAGCTGCAGCTGCAGGCAAAGACGCTGC
Source organism: uncultured Syntrophus sp. (assembly GCA_964540555.1). Classification (GTDB taxonomy): domain Bacteria; phylum Desulfobacterota; class Syntrophia; order Syntrophales; family UBA5619; genus JAKAFS01. The sequence continues at coordinate 713 of CAZINF010000181.1, forward strand.
CCCGCAATCTCATCGCACTCACCAGGGCGCCGTTTTTTGCGCACATGGACAACCCGATGATGGCCGATTTCGTCAAGAACTACCGGGCAAAATACAACAAGTACCCCAGCGACTGGGCGGTCCTTTGCTATGACGCCATATATACGCTGAAACAGGGTGTTGAAAAGGCCAACGCCATCGATACGGAAAAGGTAAAGGATGCGATGAAGGGCATGACGGTCAACCTGACCAGGGGCAGGCTCACTTTCCGAACCATAGACAATCAGTTGAGCTGCTCGTCCTATCTGGGAACGATCACCGACGACCCCAAATACCCGTTCCCGATTTTCAAGGATATTGTTGAGATCAAAGGCAGCGAAAGCGAACGCCCGGAGAAGGAGATTCTGGAGGCGAGGAAGACGGCAAAGTGATCCCGGCGTGAATAAAGCCGGAATGACAACATGAAGCACTATCGACTTTATTGAGTCGTCACTACTGAGGAAGCCGACGTGGATATCACCTCATTGTTTGCACAGTTTTTAAGCGGACTGACGTACGGCACGATACTTTTTCTCGTTGCCGCAGGTCTGTCCCTCATTTTCGGCGTCATGAACATCCTCAACTTCGCCCATGCGGCCCTCTGGCTCATGGGCGCCTATTTTTCCTACACCTTCTGGAAT
>CAZINF010000181.1:1471-5993 GCA_964540555.1 uncultured Syntrophus sp.
GCGATGGTCCTGATTTTTGTCATCACCGCCGCCATTCTGATCGTCCGGCCCTGGGGGCTGTTCGGCACACCGATGAGGGCATGACAGATGAAAAAACAATATCTTTTCGCAGTGATGCTGTTTCTGCTCGCAACCGTTCTGCCCTTCATCGTGACCGAGTTCTGGGTGCATGTCCTGACGGAGATTCTTATCCTTGGGCTCTTTGCCGCCAGCTTCAACATGATCTTCGGCTACATGGGCCAGCTCAGTTTCGGCCATGCCGCCTATTACGGCGTCGGCGCCTACACGACGGGCCTCCTGATGGTGAAAGCCAACGTGCCGCTGCTTGTCTGCCTCCCTCTGTCCATGCTTTCGGCGGGTCTATGCGCCGCCCTCCTGGGCTATTTCTGCGTCAAGCTCCGGGGCATCTATTTTGCCATCCTCACGATGGCCTTCGGGCAGCTCGTCTACTACATTATCTTCCAGTGGTACACCTTCACGGGCGGCGACAATGGCCTGCAGGGCATCGTGCCTCCGGCGTTCCTCGGAAAGGCGGCCAATCCTTATTATTTCTTCACACTGATCGTCGTCACCCTCGGAATGATCGCGCTGTGGATCATCAGCGAGTCGCCCTTCGGCTACACCATGCGGGCCATCCGCGACAACGCCGAACGGACCGAGTTCATCGGCATCAACGTTCAGCGGTACATGCATCTGAACTTCATCCTCGCCGCCGTCTTCGCCGGGCTTGCCGGCGCGCTCTGGGGACCGTTCAACCGCAGCGTTGCCCCGGATCTCTGCAACTGGCAGCACTCGGGGATCCCGGTCTTCATGACGGTCATGGGCGGACCCTTCAGCTTCCTCGGCCCGCTCGTCGGTTCCGCCATATACACATTTCTTATGGCTTTTGTGACCAGCTTTACCGAGTACTGGCCCCTGGTGAGCGGCGTCATCATCATCCTTGTCGTGCTACTGATGCCGGGCGGGCTACTGGGGCTGCTCAACGAAAAATTCCCGTTTCTCTTGCAGAATGCAAGCGGCGCAGGGGAAACAGACAGACAAGGACGGCAGGAATCATGAACGATACGAGCGCCCCCATTTTGCAGATAAACGGACTCAGCAAGTCATTCGGCAAGTATACCGTGCTCACCGATGTCAGCTACAGCCTCCGGAAGGGCGAAATAGCGGCCATCATCGGACCCAACGGCGCCGGGAAAACCACCTTTTTCAACCTCATCACCGGCTACCATAAGGTCGACGGCGGGACGGTCCGCTTTCAGGGCAGGGAGATCACCGACTGGCCCCGGCACCGCATCGCCCGCGCAGGGATCAGCCGCGCCTTCCAGGTGAGCAACATCTATCCGCGTCTGACGACGTACGAAAGCGTCAGGCAGGCCATCCTGGCGCAGAAAAAGCAGACGCTCGACATCTTCACCCCGGCGAACGGGCTCGCCCGGCAAGGCACGCTTGAACTGCTTGAGTTGACCGGGCTTCTGCCAAGCCGGGATACCGTTGCCGGCATCCTCTCGCAGGGCGACAAGAAAAAACTCGAGCTGGCGCTGGCGCTGGCGGGAAAGCCGGAAATGCTCCTCCTCGACGAACCGACCGCCGGCATGTCGTCCGAAGAGACGCATGAGACGATGGAGCTTGTGAAACGTCTCAACGCCCAGATAGGGGTCACCATCCTTTTTACGGAACACGACATATCGGTCATCTTCGGCTACGCGCGGAAGCTATCGGTGCTGTATCAGGGGGTCTTGATCGCCGAAGGCACACCCGAAGAGGTGAGAAAAAACGAAGAAGCGCAGAGATGCTACCTTGGCGAGGACATATGATACTGGAAGTTTCGGGCATAAATACGTATTACGGCACAAGCCATATCCTTTTCGATCTGTCGCTGCACATGAAACGGGGCGAACTGGTATGCCTGCTGGGCAGGAACGGCTCCGGCAAGACCACCACCCTGCGGAGCATCATGGGCCTCACGGCCCCAAAGACGGGCAAGGTCATCTTCCACGGCGAGGACCTCCGCGGCAGGCCTTCCTATGTAATCGCCCGCAAAGGCATCGGCTACGTCCCCGACAACCGGCTCATCTTCCCCGACCTGACGGTGCGCGAGAACCTCGATATCGCCCGAAAAAACTCCGAGCACTACACGGGCGAGCCCTGGACGGTGGAAAAGGTTTACGAAAGCTTTCCCCACCTGAAAAAGCTGGAAAAACACCTCGGCGGGCACCTGAGCGGCGGCGAGCAGCAGATGCTTACGATCGGCCGAACGCTCATGGGGAACCCGGATCTGATCCTCTTAGACGAACCGGTCGAGGGTCTGGCGCCGCTGATCGTCAAGGATTTTGCAGAAAAACTCATCAAACTCAAAGAGATGGGCGTCACTATCCTTTTCTCCGAGCAGAACATCCGCTTCTCCCTCGCCATTGCCGAACGGGCGTATGTCATCAACAAAGGCCGGATTGAATACGAAGGCACCATCGATGAGCTGAGCAGAAATGAAGCGGTCAAGCAGAAATATCTGATGATATAATCCCGCGGGAAAACCATGCTGCAGAAGAAAAGCAGTTATGACGAGGTGTATCGGAGTTTCCGCTGGCCGATCCCCGAGTATTACAATATCGGTGTGGATGTCTGTGACAAGTGGGCGGATGAACGTTACCGTCTTGCCCTGATTTACGAGGACGAGAACGGCCGGACCGAGAAATACACTTTCTGGGACATCAAGCGCCTCTCAAACCGTCTGGCCAATGCTCTTCGGGCATCCGGCATCACCCGGGGCGACCGGATCGCCATTCTCCTCCCGCAGTGTCCGGAGACCGCCATTGCCCACATCGCCATCTACAAGCTCGGCGCCATCGCCGTTCCCCTTTTCACGCTATTCGGCCCCGATGCCCTTGAATACCGCCTCACAAACAGTGGAACGAAGGCGATCATCACCGATGGAGCCAATATCGAGAAGGTTCTCCATATCCGGGATCGCCTGACGGACCTGCAGCTTCTGTTCGTCACCCGTGGGAGACCGGAGGCCGGCGTCATCGATTTCTGGGGGGCGCTGGAAAAAGGTGCGACCCGTTTCGACCCGGTCCCGACGAAAGCGGACGACCCGGCCCTGATCATTTACACATCGGGCACCACCGGTCCGCCGAAGGGCGCCCTCCACGCCCACCGCGTGGTCCTCGGCCACATACCCGGCGTCGAGTTTTTTCACAACTTCTTCCCCAAAAAAGAGGACATCTACTGGACGCCGGCCGACTGGGCCTGGATCGGAGGGTTGATCGATGTCCTCCTGCCAAGCTGGCACCACGGCGTGCCGGTCGTCGCCTACCGTGCCAGAAAATTCGATCCGGAACAGGCTTTCCACTTCATCGCCAGATATGGCATCCGTAACGCCTTTATTCCACCAACCGCACTCAAGATGATGCGGCAGGTGAACGACCCCAAGAACCGACACGATTATAGCATGCGGACGATCGGCAGCGGCGGTGAGACGCTGGGCGAAGAACTCCTCGACTGGGGTCGTCGGGTCATGGATCTGGAGATCAACGAATTCTACGGCCAGACCGAAGTGAACCTCGTCGTCGGAAACTGCTCCGAAATGATGCCCATCCGCAAAGGCTCCATGGGAAAGCCGATCCCCGGCCATCGCGTGGAGGTTGTCGATCAAGAGGGACAGGTCGTCCCGCCGGACACGGTCGGCGAGATCGCCATCCTCCGCCCCGATCCGGTCATGTTCCTCAACTACTGGCAGAATGAACAGGCAACACGGGAAAAGTTCATAGGCAACTGGTCGCTCACCGGAGACCTCGGGAAGAAGGATGAAGAGGGCTACCTATGGTATGTCGCCCGAAAGGACGATGTCATCACGAGCTCCGGCTACCGAATCGGCCCCGCGGAGATCGAGGAGTGCCTGATCAAGCACCCCGCCGTGGCGATGTCCGCCGTCATTGGAAACCCTGACCCGGTCCGGACGGAGATCGTCAAGGCTTTCCTCGTCCTTAAACCAGGGACGCCGGCCACCGAAGATCTGGCCTCGGAGATCAAGGAGTTTGTGAAGACGCGCCTGGCTGCCCATGAGTATCCGCGGGAGATCGAGTTCGTAACCGAACTTCCGATGACGACCACCGGCAAGATCATCCGGGGGGAGCTGCGCCGGCGGGAAATCAAGAAGAAGCAGACAAACGGCCGGGAATATCCTCCGGAATGAGGATCCCTTCCTCCGTCACGATACAATCCATCGTGACATCATAAGGTTCCACCGGGATCTCCTCTATGATCTGAGAGGCGAAGGCCGCTCCGATCTTTGTCGCTTGCGGGCATCCCGGAAGGAAACGGTCGTAGTAGCCGCCGCCGTAACCTATTCGGTATCCCCGCCGGTCGAAGGCCACAGCCGGAACAATAACCACGTCGATTTCTCCCCCCCAAACCGGTCTGAGCCCTCCCACCTTCGGCGCCCGGATTCCATAATGGCCTATCTCCAACTCGTCGAAACCGTCGATCCGGCAGGCCGTCATCTCCCGACTCTCCGGACGGCAGA
>CAZINF010000182.1:0-5955 GCA_964540555.1 uncultured Syntrophus sp.
GCGCCCAGCGAACCGCCGAGGGAGAGGGCGCCCACATCCCCCATGAAGACCTGGGCGGGATAGGTGTTGTACCAGAGAAATCCGATGCCGGCGCCGACGACCGCCCCGCAGAAAATGGCCAGTTCCCCGGTACCCGCCACGTAGGGGATTTGGAGGTAGGAGGCGATCTTGACATTTCCGGCGAAGTAGGCAAACAAAAGGTAGGTCATGAAACAGGTAATCGCCGGGCCGATGGCGAGGCCGTCCAAACCGTCGGTGAGATTGACCGCATTGGCGGCGCCGACGATAATGAACGTCGATAACAGGATATATCCCCAGCCCAGGTAGGGGAGTGCGGTCTTGAAGAAGGGGATCGTCACGCTGGGGTTGTATCCCGGCTTCAGGTAGAGGATGAGACTGACAAAAAGCGCAATTGCGATTTCTGCGGTCAGGCGGATCTTGGCCGGCACGCCCCGGCTGTTCTGCCGGGTGAGCTTCCGGTAATCGTCAAGAAAACCGATGAGCCCGAATCCGAGCATGACCATGACCACGAGCCAAATGTAGCCGATCGTCAGATTGGCCCAGAGTAAAGTGGAAATCGTGACCGCGAAGATGATCAGAATGCCGCCCATCGTCGGAGTCCCTTTCTTGGAGAGGTGGGAATCCGGCCCGTCTTCCCGGATCGTCTGGCCGATCTGGAGCGCCTGAAGCTTTCTGATCAGCCAGGGCCCGATGACAAAGCAGATGACGAGTGCGGTGATCGCCGCATAGATGGTCCGGAATGTGATGTAACGAAAGACATTGAAGAATGAGTAGGCCTCATGGAGCGGATATAAGAGGTGAAAAAGCATTTTTCTTTCCTTGACCGGCGCCTCCGGTTTTTTTTGTGTCGGACCTTTACACTGTTTACGGTTTCAGGTCAAATTGCGAAATAATGCTCTCCGCTACGACTTCCATTTTCATCATTCGAGATCCCTTGATCAGGATCCAGTCATCCTTTTTCAGGAAAGAACGGAGCGGGGCGGTGAGCTCTTCGGGATCATCGAAAAAGACGATACCCTCTTTTGGAAATCCATTTTTTGTCGCCCCCGCTGCTATGGACCGGGTCAGGTTCCCCTTAAGAAAAACCCGATCAACACCGGTCTTTACAAGGATGCCCCCGACTTCCTCGTGCAATTCCCGAGCCTGCGCCCCAAGTTCCAGCATATCACCCAGGATCACGACGGCTCTGCCTTCTCTCCGCAGATCCTGCAGCGTTTTGAGCGATTCCCGCATCGAGGCGGGGTTGGCGTTATAGGTGTCCAGGATCAGAAAGGCGCCGTTTCCCAGGCGGCGGATCTCCATCCGTCCCGGCACGGGGCGAAACGACGCCAGACCCGCGGCGATCGCCTCCCGGTCGAAACCCAGCGCCCGGGCGGCGGCGCAGGCGGCCAGGGCGTTTTGGACATTGTGCAGTCCCGGGACGGCCAAGTGGACAGGGGCCTCGATCCCGTCGATGACGAGACTGAAGAGGACCCCTTCCGGTCCCGACGTTTCTACCCGCCCGGCAGTGATGTCCGCACCCGATTTGAGGCCGAAGGTAATGCGGTTCCCCCGCCAGCGCCCGGCCAGAATTCCCACGGCGTCGTCATCGCGATTGATGATGGCGGTCCCCTTTCCGTTCATGACGTGAAAGAGGGCGCCCTTTTCTTCCCGGATCGCCTCGATCGAGCCGAGCCCCTCCAGGTGCGCAGGGCCGATGTTTGTAATCAGACCGATGTCCGGTTGGGCAATGGCGGCAAGGCGTGCAATTTCTCCAGGGCTGTTCGTCCCCATTTCGACCACAGCAAGCTCATGTTCCGTGTGTATGTTTAGCAATGTCTGCGGAAGGCCGATAAGATTATTCAGGTTTCCTTCCGTAGCAATGACTTTCCGTGATCGGGAGGCGACGGTGGAGAGCATCTCTTTCGTTGTCGTCTTTCCCGAACTCCCTGTAATCGCGACGACCGGGAGGGAAAACCTCCTCCGCCAGGCGCAGGCAATGTCTCCCAGCGCCCGCAGTGTATCGGGGACGCCGATCACCGGCAGCCCTTTTGCCCCTGCACCCAGTTTTCCGCTCTGGTCCGCTCGGATCAGAAGGCCGGCAGCTCCCCTTTCGGCAGCGGCGGTGAGGCAGTCATGACCGTCGAAGTTTTTTCCCGGAAGGGCAATGAAGAGGTTTCTCTCCCGGAGGGTCCGTGTATCCGTAGAGATACCGCGACATGACCATTCGGAGCCGCCCGTAAACAGGTCCCCTCCCGTCGCCCTAAGTATCTCTCCGGCGGAGAGAAGAGGCGCCTCGGTGGTCATGACCCGCCCCGCACGGTCTGCCATCGTGTCAGCTCCTCTCTGGCGATTGTCCGGTCGTCGAAGGGGAATTTTTGCGTGCCGATGATCTGGTAATCCTCATGGCCTTTCCCGGCGATCAGGACGATGTCTCTGGTATCGGCCAGGCCGATTGCCGCGGCAATAGCCGCCTTCCGATCGGGGATAACGAGATAGCGCTGATCGGCCGGATGCCATGCCATGTCGTTGATATCTGCCAATTTACCCGTCCGGATCCCTTTCTCGATCTCCCGGATAATCACCAGCGGATCCTCCGTCCGCGGGTTGTCCGAGGTCACAATCGTCAGATCGCTATAGGTGGCAGCGGCCTCTCCCATGAGCGGACGCTTTCCCTTATCCCGATCTCCCCCGCACCCGAAGACGGTGATTATTCTCCCCATACGAAATTCCGAGAGATTCTGGAGGACCCTGCGCAGGGCGTCGTCCGTATGGGCGTAATCGACGAAAACGGCGGGTTGACCCGTCGCGCTGACCTTTTCAAGACGTCCGGGAACGAACCTCAGCGCCTCGATCCCCTGCTGGATAAACCGTCCGGGGATGTCCATGGCGAATGCGGCTGAGGCCGAGGCGAGGATGTTGTAAAGATTGAATCTCCCCAGTAGAGGGGAGACGACCGCGATATGCTCGCCGCCATAATGAAGCGTTGCCTCGATGCCGCCCAGCGAAAAGCGAAAGGGGGATGCAGAGACGTCAGAGGGATTTTCAAGGCCGTAGGTAAGACCCCCGACTCCGACCTCCTCAAGGAGGCGCTGACCCCAGGGGTCGTCGCCGTTGACGATCATTTTGTGTTGATGAGATTTCCCTCCGGTAGGGAGCACCTCGGAAAAAAAACGCTTCTTTGCCTGGTAGTAGGTTTCCATGTTCCCGTGGTAGTCAAGGTGGTCCTGCGTGAGGTTGGTGAAAACCCCCATGTCGAATGCGCAGTCGTCGACCCGTCTGAGATCAACGGCATGCGAGGAGACCTCGGCGACGCAATGGGTCACCCCATGATCGGTCATCTCTCGGAGAATCCTCAGCATTTCGAAGGATTCCGGAGTGGTGTTGGGTGCAGGGAAACGGTTTCCGCCGTAACGGTAATTGATCGTACCCAGGACGCCGACATTATATCCCGCCGCTCTGAGGATGGCTTCAAGCAGGTAAGTCACGGTGGTCTTGCCGTTGGTTCCCACGATGGCGATCAGGCACAGCGCAGCGGTGGGATCTCCAAAAAAGTTTTTTCCGAGGATGCCGAGGCAACGCCGGCTGTCCCGGACACGGACGGCGGTTACCCCGGCGGTGGGAAGAAACTCTTTTTCATGGATGATGAAGCCTGCGCCTCGGGATAGGGCGTCGGCGATGAATGCGTGGCCATCCGCCTTGAGGCCGGAAATGGCCACGAAGAGACTGCCTTGTCTGCATTGCCGGGAATCGTAGCAAACCGACGCCACTTCGCCGTCCGGGTTCCCGGAGAAACCCAGCGCTTCGATTCCCCTCATCAGCAGCGACAGTCGCATCGAAACCTCTCATGAACCCATGCTGAAGGTGACGGTGCACAGACGGTCCTTCGTTACAGGGAGGCCAACTGCCGGCTTTTGCGCGGTCGCCCAGCCGCTTCCGATGACCTGGACCTCCAGTCCTCTCTCTTTGGACTTCTTCAGGACCTCGCGGATTGTCATCCCCCGGAAGTCAGGGACGAGGGAATCGTCCGCTTCCATGGTCTTCTGAACTGCAAGCGGTGCGGATTCGGATGCCAGAACCACCTTCATTTTTACACCCGGATTTTCCTCTTCCTGGACAGGATTGTCCCGGATGTTCGTCCTGAAGCGGGTCAGAAGCTGCTCCCCGATATCCCTGAAGACCGGGGCCGCGGCCACGCCGCCCCACTTGTCGCGTTGGGGTTCGTCAAGAATGACCAGGATGGAGAGCTGCGGATCTTCGGCTGGGAAAAACCCCATGAAGGAGGTCTTCACTTTTTCACTGGAATAGACATTCCGGGAGAAATCGAATTTCTGCGAGGTTCCCGTTTTTCCGGCGACGGCTATGTTTACGATGCGGGCATGTTTGCCGGTGCCATCTTTTGCGCCGACCACGTCGGTCAATATAGTAGTGAGTGTTTTGGCGGTCTCGGGTGAAACGACCCGGCGGACCTCGGTGGGATGATAGGTTTGGACAATCTTTCCCTTCCGGTCCATGAGCCCCCGGACGACGAAGGGTTTCATTAGGACTCCCTGATTGGCGATGGCGGAGAGGGCGGTGATCAGTTGAATGGCGGTCACGGAAACCCCTTGCCCAAAGGCGATGGTTGAGGCATCCACCCGCGTCCATTTTTCCACCGGCCTAAGAAGCCCGCTTACCTCGCCCGGGAGGTCGATTCCGGTCTTGGCGCCAAATCCGAACTTGCGGATGTACTGATAGAACGTCTCCTTGCCGAGTTTCTCAGCCACCTTTACGGAGCCGATGTTACTTGAATATTTTAGTATTTCGCGAAAACTAATGACGCCGTAACGTTTGCGCTGAGCCTCATGAATGACCCGGTCGGCAATCCTGTACTGGCCGTTTTCACAGTTGAACATGTCCGTTTCTTTGACAACCCCTTCCTCGAGCGCGGCAGCGGCCAGAAAAGGTTTGAAGGTGGAGCCGGGATCGAAGCAGTCGGTGATGGCCTTGTTTTTACCCGTGGCGGGGTTGACCGCCGAGAAGGTGTTGGGATCGAATCCCATTTCATTGGCCAGCGCCAGGATTTCGCCTGTCCGGGGATCCATGACGATGGCAAAGCCTCCCTTCGCCCCCTTGGCTTTCACTGCCGCCTTCAGATGGGATTCCACGAGGTGCTGGATACGGCCGTCGATGGTCAGGATGAGGTTGTAGTTCTCCCCGGGGGCGGCTTCGGGTCTTTTCACCCGGGGATAGAGTCTTTTCCCTTTGGCGTCCCGCGTCCACAGCAATTTTTCGGGGGCGCCTCTGAGCTGCTTGTCATATTTGAGCTCCAGCCCTTCCAGTCCGATGGCGTCTGTCCCGACGAAACCGATAAGGTGGCCGGCCAGCTCTCCGGACGGATAGAAGCGTTTCGGTTCCTTGACAATATAAATCCCTTCGATGCCCAATTCGCTTACGCGACTGGCCTGTTCGGGGGCTATCCGCCGGGCGATCCAGCAGAAATTCTTCACGCCGGACAGTTTTTTCTGGAGCGTCATCTTATCTATATGGAGGATGGAGGCCAGGGTTGCGGCCGTTTCCCCGAGATTGGTCATTTTGGAAGGATCGGCGCAGATGGAATCGGCCATAATGGTGGCGGCCAGCTTTTCTCCATTCCGGTCAAAAACAATGCCGCGGTCGGGCTGCAACTGGAGGGTCTGGGTATGCTGATCTGCGGCGAGGGCTTTGAGTGCTTTGCCCGAGAGAATCTGGAGCTGAAAGGCACGCGAACCGAGGGCGATGAAGAGCACCAGGAAGAAGGCCAGAAGTGTAGCGATTCTAAATTTCAGCCATTTTTGGGGTGCGCCGCTCATTTGAGTAAAATCACCTGTTCCCTTCCCGGATAGGTCATCTGCAGCTTTTCCCTGGCGATAATTTCGATCCGCTGGGGCGATTTCAGGGTGGCGAGTTCGACCTTCAGCTTGGCCTGCTCTTCGG
>CAZINF010000183.1:0-5873 GCA_964540555.1 uncultured Syntrophus sp.
GCTTCTCAAAAGCTCCCCTGTCCTTGAACCATCCCTCGAACTTGTGGCCGTCCTTGCACCGCAGATCGTAAATAATCACGCATTTTCTCCCGGATATCGGTGTAGTGTTCTATCTATCATACGGGCCGATAGAAAACAACCCGCATTTCAGTCTCTCCACCGGATACCCTCCTCGTCCCAGAAAATAAAGATGGACATTCCCCGCCGAATTGGTTTATAGTTGTGGGTGTCGGGATGTGGCCCAGCTTGGTAGGGCACTGCGTTCGGGACGCAGGAGTCGCGCGTTCAAATCGCGCCATCCCGACCATTTTTTAAATAGGGACAGATACCTATTTAATTTCTCCAAAAATTAAATAGGTATCTGTTTACATGCTACCCCGCGGCGGCCGCCATCTGGAAGATGGGCAAATACATGGCGATGATCATTCCGCCTACCAATCCCCCCAGGAACACCATCATGATTGGTTCAAGAAGGGCAGTCATCGCGTTGACAGCCGCATCCACCTCGTCATCATAGAAATCGGCTATCTTGGAAAGCATCGTATCGAGGGCGCCCGTGGCCTCGCCGACGGCTATCATCTGCCCCACCATAGGAGGGAAGACGTCCGTTTCCATCAATGGTTCGGCGATCGTCTTTCCCTCGCTGATGCTCTTCCTGGTCTTCATAAGGGCCATTTCAATGATCTTATTCCCCGAGGTTCTGCTGACGATGCTGAGTCCCTCCAGGATCGGAACCCCGCTTGCCATCATTGTGGAGAGGGTCCTCGTGAACTTGGCCACGGCCACCTTTTTCAGTAGAGGACCGAAAACCGGCGACTTCAGAACGAGACCATCGACGGCGAGCGTCCCCTGCTCGGTCGCATAATACCGTTTGAATGCATAAACGATAGCAGCCAGACCGATTCCCATGTAGAGGAAATATGCCTGTGCGAACTGACTGACGTCCACAATGAACTGGGTCGGTCCCGGCAGGGCCGAACCCATTCCCTCGAACATCGTCTGGAAGACCGGGATGACTTTCAAGAGCAGGATGGCCATAACACCGATCGAAACGACCAGAACGCTCACCGGATAGGTCATCGCCCCCTTGACCTTGCTTTTCAATGTCATCGACTTTTCCATGTAGCCAGACAGGCGCTGGAGAATCACGTCCAGGATGCCACCGCTCTCCCCCGCCGCCACAAGATTGACGAATAGATCATCGAAAACCTTAGGAAACTTCTTCAAGGCATCGGTAAGTGTCGAACCCCCCTCTATCTCCTCTTTGATAGAACCGATCACTTTGGCAAAGGCCTTGTTCTGCTCTTGCTTTTGGAGGAGGTCGAGGCACTGGATCAGAGGTAGACCCGCATTGATCATCGTGGCAAAGATCCGGGCAAAAACGACGACATCTCTCTCAGAAACCTTCTGCTTCAGAAAAGGGATATATTCCAGGAGATCCTTGGGCTTCTTCTTCACAGTGATGGATATATATCCCTGCCTGCGGAGCTGTCCCTTGACCGCCGCCTCGTCGGCGGCATCCATCTCGCCTTTTTTGGCATCGCCCTTTCTCGTTTCCGCTTTCCAGACGAATATCGGCATAACTAAGACCCTTTCCCCCACTTCCTGAGAATCTCATAAAGGATGACCCCCGCGGCGGCTGAAACATTGAGAGAAGCCACCTCTCCCCGCATGGGGATCGAGATCAGAAAATCGCACTTTTTTCGGATCAGAGGCCGGATGCCCACCCCCTCGCTCCCAAGGACAAGACCGATATGCCCTTCGTAATCCGGGGCATGAAAAGACATCTCCGACGCCGCATCGGCGCCATAGATCCAGAAGCCTTTCTCTTTGAGATATTCGATGGTCCGGACCAGATTGACCGTCATCGCCGTCGGCATGCGGTAAACCGCCCCTGCGGAGGCTTTGACCACGGAAGCTGTCACGGAGGCCGCCCGGTTGCTCGGAATGATGATCCCGTTGGCCCCGCAGCAGTGTGCGGTCCGGATGATGGAACCGAGGTTCTGAGGATCGGTAATGCTGTCCAGAATGATCACCAGGCTGTGTCGCGATTTTTTGTGGCGGTTCGCAAGCAGATCATCCACGGAAGCATAAGCATGCTCCCGGCAGAGGCCGACAATCCCCTGGTGGACCCGGCGAGGCGCCAGTTTTTCCACCTTCTCCCGCCCGGTGAATTCTACGGGGATCCCTCGGTCCGAGGCGAGTTTCATGATCTTCTGCAGCGCCTCCCCTCCCCGTCCCTGGGCAACGACGATTTTTTCCAGCATCGTCGGATGGGAAAGGAATATTTCCAGGAGAGGATTGATGCCGTAGATCACCTGCATGACGCCCCTCGATCAGCTCTTCTTTCACCTCAGGGTCTGAGCGCAAGCCCCCGGGCAATCTCCCCGGCAATCTCATCCGCTTCGCCGGCAGGATCCGCCGCTTGCCGGATCGGTCTTCCCACCACGAGAAAGTCCGCGCCATGCCTCACGGCGTCGCACGGCGCCGCGATCCGTTTCTGATCATCGCCCGCCACCCCTTTACCTCCCCGGATACCGGGAGTCACGATCAGGAATTCCCTGCCGCAGGCCATGCGGATAGCGGCGGCATCCTCGGCTGAAGCCACTACCCCCGAAACGCCCGCATCCTGGGCCATGCGCGCCAGGTGAAGCGCCATTTCACGCGCCCCCCGGTTGAACCCGATCGTTTTCAGATCCTCATCGTTGAGGCTGGTCAGCACGGTCACCGCCAGAACGATCGGCCCGGGTTTTCCAGATTGCTCGGTCAGCCGCTGCACCCCCTTGACCGTCTCCAGCATCATCTGTCTGCCGCCGAGGGCGTGCATATTGAACATTTCCACTCCCAGCGCGAAAGCGGCCTCCGCAGCCCGGACCACGGTGTTGGGTATGTCATGAAATTTCAGATCGAGGAAGACCTTACCGCCCCGGGCATGGATCGATCGTACAATCTCCGTGCCATATCGGACAAACGATTCCTTTCCGACCTTGAACAGACCGACATGATCCCTCAGGCGATCGACCCAAGAAAGGGCCTCCTCCATCCCGTCACCGACATCGAGGGCAAAAATGATCCTGTCCTTAGGCCGGCTATTCAATGTACTCTTCATCGCCGACAAACTCCGTATCATCGGGTATCGATTTGAATTCCGCCTTGACTCTTTTTAAAATGTCGGGATGCGCATAATCGACCCTCCCCGCCGCAATCTCCCGCAGGGCAGTCACTATCTCCCGGTTGTTTCTCGCATCCGTCAGGGGCTGAGCCCCCTTCAGGAGCTGCCGCGCCCGCTGAGTCGTCAGCAGAACGAGGGCAAAGCGATTCTTAGCCTTTGCCAAGGAATCCTCTATAGTCACTCTGGCCATCTGGTATAAACCTCCTGTCATTATTTAAAAAATGAGGCGATCTTTTCTTGAAAATGATCCCGACGGGATTTCTCGGCAATATAGATCGCCCTGAACTGATCCACAGCCTCATTCAATCTTTCATTGAAAATGATGTAATCATACCAAAGCGCTTCCCGAATTTCATCCAGCGACGCCTGGAGCCGGCGTTCCATAACCGCAGCGCTTTCTCCTCTTTTTGCCAGCCGCGCCTTCAATTCGGCAAGGGAGGGGGGCAGGACAAAAACGAAAACCCCGTGCGGATAGTGTTCCCGGATCGCCTTGGCGCCGCGGGGTTCAATGTCCAGGATCAGATCCTGTCCCGTTTCCAGGTAAGCGTCCATCGTCTTTCTTGACGTCCCGTAAAGCCGGCCGTAATTCTCCACCCACTCGACAAACTCTCCCCGGGCGATCTGTTCCCGGAATGCCTCCTCCGAGATGAAGTGATAATCCTTGCCGTCCACCTCTCCATGACGGGGCGGACGCGTGGTGGAGGAGACGGAAAACCGGATGTCGGGAAACATCCGGAGGATCTCCCGGCTGATCGATGTCTTCCCCGCCCCGGAAGGAGCAGAGAGGATCATCAGCACACCTCGGGGCGCGCCGACAGAAGTATTACTCAATGTTCTGCACCTGCTCCCGCAATTTTGCCAGATCGCTTTTGATCTCGATGACGTTCCGCGATATCTCGGCATCACCGCTTTTCGCGCCGATCGTGTTGACCTCCCGGCCCATCTCCTGGATGAGGAAATCGATCTTTCTCCCGGCGCCGTCGCCGACCGTCAGCAGATCGGTAAATTGACCGATGTGGCTGCGGAAACGGACGATCTCTTCAGTGATATCGCTCTTCTCCGCCATGATCGCCACTTCCTGAAGCAGACGAGACTCATCGAGAGTCATACCGCCCGTCAGTTCCCGGATCCTATCGCCAAGACGTTTCTGATATTCGCAAACGACCTGAGGCGTCCTTCCGGCAATCGCTCCCAGAATGCCGTCAATCAGAGCGAGACGCGCCGTCAGATCCCGCTTCAGGCTCTCCCCTTCTTTTTCTCTCATCTCCATCAATGTCCCCATCGCCTCATCGAGGGTTTTGGACAGACCCTCCCAGAGAGCCGCCGGATTCTGAACCGATTCCGTCGGGACAAAGAGATCCCTCAAACCGGTCATCATCGCCAGTGATACCTCACCCCCAAGCTGCAATTCCTTCTTCAACTGGCAAAGGAGGTCATGATAGTTTCGGGCCAGCGGCAGATTCAGGACCAGGCGACCGCCATCTTCCGCACTCCCGTCGCCATCGACCCGAACCGTCGCCTCGATCCTCCCCCGCAAGAACCGTTCCCCGATCTTTTTTTTCATCTCGTTCTCGAGAGGCAGCAGCATCCCCGGCAGGCGCAGAGAGATCTCGAGATAACGATGGTTCACTGATTTCATCTCGACCGCAAATTTTCTGCCTGCCAGGACAGCCTCGGCCCTGCCATAACCGGTCATGCTCCTGATCATTGATTCATTTCCTCATCCAAAATGTTCTCTCCCGAAACCGGGAGATCCCCGGCGGCAGGAGAGTCGACCTTTGTCGTCCCCTTGAGCTGCAAACCATACTTCTCACGTATCCTGGTCAGGATCCCGATCATTTCGCCGCCGGCATAATCCGGATAGGTCCAGGGCAGCGATTGAAACGCTTTGTTCCGGTATATCAGGGTCAGATCGGCGTAGATCCCGTCTCTGAGGTAGGGCCGATGACTGTAACCCTTCCCCGTAGCCAGGATCAGATGGGCATTTGCAATATAGCCGGGGTCGATATTCACCCTCCGTCGTCCTTCCATGGAGAGTCTGCGCTCCAGCGAGTTCGTCCACAATTTCACATCCGGCAGCGCATCGGGTCGGATCAACCGATCAAAGGAAACAAGACGACGGATCAGCGAACCGCCGAATTCCTTCGTATAATAATCGGTATAGGCAAAGGGCGCCGGGGCGCTGATAAAGTCAGCCCTTCCATACCGTTCCGACAGGGCCCGGAGCGCATCGCCGAGCAGGCGACTCTCCCCGGAAAAGAGGCTGGCAACCAGCTTGACGGCCTCCGCCGGCCGGGTTTCGCTCATAGGACCCTTTTCAGCTCTTCCCGGGTCACGGTTGCGGTGCCCACTTTTCCCACCACAATTCCTGCAGCATGGTTGGCAAGATAGGCAGCCTCTCGAAATGAAGCCCCCGCCGCCATGCAGAGGGCAAAGATGCCGATGACCGTATCGCCGGCGCCGGTCACATCGAAAACCTCTCTCGCCTCGGTGGGAAAATCCGTGTGCTTCACCCGGCCGCCCCTCTCGAAAAGGCTCATTCCCGATTCCCCCCGTGTGATCAGAATGGCCTGAAAAGAAAATTTCTGCATGAGTTTCATACCGACCCGGACATGATCGGTCCCGTTCTGAATCTCCTCCCCGGCAGCATGACCGGCCTCATGATGGTTGGGGGTGATGATGTCGAATCCCTCATACAGGG
>CAZINF010000184.1:0-2696 GCA_964540555.1 uncultured Syntrophus sp.
ATGTTCTCCACCGAAGGCGGCATGGATATCGAGTCCGTTCCCGCCGACAAAATCGCCATGATGAATGTCGACGTCATTCGCGGATTCAAGATTTACGACGCCCTCAATCTCGCCAGCAAGGTCAAGGTGCCGAGCGATCACATCGTCCAGGTGGCCCGGCTGATTGCTGGTCTCTACGACACCTTCAAGAATTACAGCGCCCGTCTTATCGAGATCAACCCCATGGTCGTCACCAAGGATGGAAAGGTCGTCGCCGGCGACTGCCGAATCTCCATCGACGACTCCTCCGCGATCCGTCATCCCGAGTTGGGGATCAAGGTGGCCCGCGAGTCCCCCACGGCCCCCACGGAACTTGACAAGCTCGCCTGGTGGGTGGAAGAGAAAGACCTGCGGGGCACCTGCTATTTTGCCGAGATGGATAACCAGATCAAGGGTGAGCTGTTCGGTACGATCGGTTTCCACGGGATGGGCGGCGGCGGCGCCATGCTCGGCGTCGATGGACTGAACAAGCAAGGTTTGAGAGTGCCGGATTTTGCCGATACGAGCGGAAATCCGCCCGCATCCAAGGTGTACCGAGCGGCCAAACTCGTTTTCTCCCAGCCCGGAATCGACGGTTACATGTTAGGGGGCTTCATGGCGGCAAATCAGGAACAATGGCACCACGCCCACGGCGTCGTCAAGGCTCTGCGGGAGGAACTGCCCAAGCGTCCGGGATTCCCGGTTCTGCTTCTTCTTGCCGGCAACAAGGAAAAAGAGTCCTTGGAGATCCTCAGGGAAGGGACGAAGGATCTCAACGCCCGCATCCGGATCTACGGTGGCGAGCGCGTTTACGATACCGTGGGGCTTGCCGCGGAGATGAAGGAGATGGTTCTCGAATACAAGAAAGAAAGAAAAGGGTAAAAGGAGGCCACCCATGGAGTTTCAGGAACTGACGATCAAGGTCATCATCGATGAGAGCAAGTGCGCGGAATGCGAATCCAAGGCCTGTATCGCGGCCTGCAAGACTTACGCCCGGGGGCTTTTGGTCCTGAAAGATGGAAAGCCTGCGGTCGAGGGTGATGCCAAGCGCCTGGGTACCGAATGCCTGGCCTGTGAATACGAGTGCTGGTTCAGGGGAAAAGGGGCGATCCGGATCGAAGCCCCCACGCCGGGGCTGGAAGAGTACCGTAAGAAGCACGGAATATCATAAACCGAAAAGGTGGTGACCATATGGGTATCTTGCTGACGAAAACAACAAAAGTGGTGGTTCAGGGGATTACCGGCAGGGAAGGCTCGATGCGGGCAAAGTTCATGCGGCGCCTCGGGACGAATGTCGTCGCCGGCGTGACGCCGGGCCGCGGAGGCGAGGCGGTGGACGGGATCCCCGTGTACAATACAGTGAAGGAGGCAGTGAAAAACCACGGTCTCTTCGATGTCTCCGTGACCTTCATCCCCGGGACGGGCCTGAAGGACGCCGTCTTCGAGGCGCTGGATGCCGACATCAAATGGTTGGTCATGCCGGTCGAGCGCGTGCCGCTGTATGATATCCTCGAGATGGTCGCTTACGGAAAGCAGAAGGGCGCCATGCTGCTTGGTCCGGGATCGATCGGACTGAACACCCCGGGGATAGGCGCCCTCGGGTGGCTGGGCGGTTCGGTCGAGTTTGCCAACAGGCATTTCGTCCCCGGCCATGTCGGGGTGATCTCCCGCAGCGGCGGTCAGTCGGGGACCCTTCCTTACGTGGTTGCCCAGGCGGGGTTCGGCATTAGTACGGTCATCCATGTCGGCACGGAGCCGGTGACCGGCATGTCCTTCTCGGACGTCCTGCCCCTGTTCCAGGAGGATCCCGATACGGACGTCATGGCGATCTTCGGCGAGATGGGCGGTTCCCATGAGGAAGAGGCGGCGCAGCTTGTGAAGTCGGGAAAGTTCACCAAACCGATCATCATTTACGTCTCGGGCGCCTGGGCCCCCGCGGGGATGAAGTTCTCCCATGCGAGTGCCATCGTCGAGCGAGGCAGCGGGTCCACTCAGGACAAGATCACAAGACTCAGGGAAGCGGGAATCATCGTGATGGACAACCCCAACGAGATTCCGGCAAGGCTTCGTGAGTTCAAAGCGCAGGGAAAATTGAGGGTCAAATAACCCAAGGGGGCAGATTTCAAATCTGTCCCCATCATGAAAGGAGAAGCAGTTATGGCAGTCATGAGATCGGTTTTTTATGTTCCGGGCAACAACGAGAAGATGGTCGCCAAGGCCCCGGAATTCCCGGCGGACATCATCACCCTGGATCTGGAGGACTCCGTCCCCCCCGCGGAAAAAGCGAAGGCGCGCGAGTGTGTCCGGGAAAACCTGAAACACGCGGGGACCGGCGGTTCCAAGGTCTACTCCCGGATCAACAACTGGGAGACCCTGATGACGAACGACGACCTCGAAGCGATCGTTCATGAGGGGCTCTCCGGAGTCTGTCTGGCGAAGACCGGTGAGGCGGACAACGTAAAGCGGCTCGACTGGAAGCTCGAAGAACTCGAGAGACGCCGCGGCCTTCAGGTGGGAAGCATCGCCATTCAGCTCCTCATCGAAACCGCGAAGGGGATGATCAACGCCTACCCGTCCGCCACCGCCAGCAAGCGCGTGAACTCGCTGATCTTCGGCGCTGTGGACTATACGAAGGACATGCGGGTGAAGCTGACCTCCGAAGGCGGCGAGCAGCTCTA
>CAZINF010000184.1:2796-5871 GCA_964540555.1 uncultured Syntrophus sp.
AAGGAAAATGTGCTGAGTTCCGAAATGCACTATAGGCTCTATGAATACGATGCGTCGCTGATCCGTTCCAAACCGGATTGCATCGTTCTTCCCACCTCTACCGAACAGGTGTCGCAGGTCGTCAAATTTGCCCATGATAACAGGATTCGCGTCATTGCGAGAGGGGCGGGGACGAACCTGAGCGGGGGGAGTGTTTCCATCCAGGGCGGTATCGCCGTCGTCCTGACAAAAATGAATCAGATTCTCGATATGGATATCGAGAACCAGCGGGTCGTCGTCCAGCCCGGCGTGATCACGCTGGATTTGAAGAATGTACTGGCCAGGCACGGTTATCTCTACCAGCCCGATCCGGCGAGCGAAAAAGTGACGACGATCGGAGGAAACTTCGGCGAGAATGCGGGAGGGCCCCATTGCCTGAAATACGGTGTGACCAGCAACCATGTCCTCGGGGCGGAAATCGTCCTCTCCGATGGACAGGTCGTCCAGGTGGGGGGCAAAGCCCTGGACAATCCCGGCTATGACCTGCTGGGCGTTCTCGGGGCGTCCGAAGGAACTCTGGCGATAGTCACAAAGGCGGTGCTCCGGATCATGCCGAAGGCCGAAGCGGTCAAGACGATGCTCTGCATTTACAATTCCATCGAAGATGGAGGCAATACCGTGACCGCCATTATCGGGGAAGGGATCATTCCCGCAACCCTGGAGATGATGGACAATCTGACGATCAAGGCAGTCGAAGATGCCTATCATGTGGGTTTCCCCACCGATGCGGCGGCCATCCTGATTATCGAGCTCGACGGTCTGAAAGACGGCATGGAAAGGCTCACGGAACGCATCCTGGTGATCTGCCGGGAGCACAATGTGCGGGAAATTCGGGTGGCCAAAGACCAGGCGGAACGAGACAAGATCTGGGCCGGCAGGAAGGGGGCATTCGGCGCCGTCGGTCGGCTCCGTCCCAACTATCTGGTCAATGACGGCACCGTCCCCAGAACCAGATTGCCTGAAACACTCGCGAAGGTCATCGAAATCGGCAAGAAATACAACCTTCCCATCGCCAACGTCTTCCATGCCGGAGACGGGAATCTGCACCCGCTGATCCTTTTCGATGAGCGGGACAAGGATGAACTGGAGAGGGTACATGCCGCGGCGACGGAGATCATGAAGATCTGCGCGGAGATGGGAGGGACAATCAGCGGCGAGCACGGCATCGGTGTGGAAAAGCTGCATGGGATGTCGATGATTTTCAGCCCCAGGGACATTGCCGCCATGAAGAAGGTCAAAGAAGCCTTCGATCCGCTGAACCTGATGAATCCTGGCAAGGTGCTGCCGGAGACGGAAAAAGCCGCATAACCCTATAACAAGGAGACCGTATGTCCAATGCAAGCCAATTGGCTTCCGCCCTGAAAGAGATCGTCGGAGAAGCCAATGTGATACAGGATGCGGATCGGATAAAGGCCTATGCCATAGACGGCATGACACCCAAGGCTGCCGTCAGTCCCGGAAGCGTGGAAGAGGTATCGAAGCTGCTGGCCTATGCCGGTTCGGAGAAACTGGCCGTCGTGCCCCGCGGCAACGGCACGAAAATGGCTCAGGGCGGGGTTCCCCGAAGGCTCGATGTGGTTCTCTCCCTGCTGAGGATCAACCGGATTACCGAGCATGACGTCCCCAATCTGAGCCTCTCCGTGCAAGCGGGAATGACCCTGTCGGCAGTACAGGAAAAGCTGGCCGCCAAGGGGAAGGGTTCGTTCCTGCCCCTGGATCCCCCTTATGCGGATCAGGCCACCATCGGGGGCATCATTGCCACCAACGGCAGCGGGCCGCGGCGGTATCTTTACAGCACTGCCCGGGATCTGCTCCTGGGGCTGAAGGCGGTTTCCCCCAACGGAGACATCGTCGCCTTCGGCGGGAAGACCGTCAAAAACGTCTCTGGGTACGACATGACAAAGCTGATGATCGGTTCCTGGGGGGCCTTGGGGGTGATCACCGAAATCACGACAAAACTTCTGCCGCTGCCGGAGGCTTCGGCAACGCTCCTGGTTTCTTTCGAGACTCTGGCAAAAGCCGGGTCCCTGACGAGAAAGGTCCTCCATTCTGCCCTTCTTCCCTCGGCCATGGAGCTGATGGACGGAAAGGCCGCGGGTCAACTCGGGGAAAAGGGGAAATACCTGGTCGCCTTCAATCTGGAAGGGGTCGGAGAGGCTGTCGAGCGGCAGGTGACGGAAATCGGAGAGATGGGTAAGAAGGAGGGGGCGATCGACGCGAAAGCCCTGAAAGGTCAGGAGGAGTGGTCCTTCTGGCTGCGGGTTCGCGACTTCGCCCTTGCCACGAAAGCCCCCCTGATTCTCAAATCCAACTTTGTCATCTCCAAACAGGCGGAGATACTGGGGAATTATGAAAATTGGGCCCAGGCAGCCGGGATCGGTTGCGCCTTCATCGGCCATGCCGGCAATGGAATCCTGACGTCCTATCTCCTGGAAAACGGCGATGCGAAGGCGGATACGCTTGTTGATCTGATCGGCAGGTTTTCCGCCGAAGCGGCGAAACATGACGGCAATCTCGTTGTGGAGTCCTGTCCGAGCGAGCTGAAGGCAAAGATCGATGTCTGGGGGCAGCCGCGGACGGATGTTGTCGTGATGCGTCGCTTGAAGGAGAAGATGGACCCGTTCGGCGTACTGAATCCGGGGCGATTTGTCGGGGGTATCTGAAGATCCGGTGAAGAGGTCATTGAATGATGGAAAAGAAAGAAGTGTTCGGTGAAAATACCCGAGAAAATATCTATCACTGCATCAAATGCGGTTTGTGCATCGCCCATTGCCCGGTGTATAAGGAAGTCCTTCTGGAGGAGGCGACGCCTCGAGGCAAGGTGCAGCTCTCCCGCTACCTTTCCGAAGGCTCTCTGGAGTTGTCCGAGGATGTGAAGGAGGCCTTCTTCTCTACCTGCCTCCTATGCGGATCGTGCGTGGCCAATTGTCCCAGCGGCGTCCACGGCGATCACCTCTTCTCCGGCGTCCGCTGGCGGGCCGCGCAGCGCTACGGCATCGACTGGAAGAAGAAAATGATGTTCCAGCTTCTGGCCAG
>CAZINF010000185.1:0-5812 GCA_964540555.1 uncultured Syntrophus sp.
CCGAGGCGCAGGTGGGGGTGGTCCACGGCCGGATGACGCCCAAGGAGATCGAAGGGGCAATGGCGAGGTTTGTCCGACGGGAGGACAACGTCCTGGTCAGCACGACGATTATCGGCTCCGGTCTCGACATCCCCACGGCCAATACGATCATCATCAACCGGGCCGACCGCTTCGGCCTTGCCCAACTCTACCAGATCCGGGGGCGCGTCGGGCGGTCGAAGGAGGAGGCCTTCGCGTACCTTCTCGTTCCAAAGGGGGCGATGCTCTCGCGCGACGCCCAGAAGCGCCTCCAGGTGATCATGGACTTCACCGAACCGGGCGCCGGCTTCCGGATCGCCTCCAATGACCTGGAGATCCGGGGGGCGGGGAACCTTTTAGGGGCTTCGCAGTCCGGTCACGTCTCCGCGGTGGGTTACGAGCTTTACACAGAACTGATGGATAAGGCGATCCGGGAGATCAAAGGAGAGTCTCTCCCGGAGGAGGAGATCAAACCGGAGATCCATCTCGGGATCCCGGCCTTCATCCCCGAGGTTTACATGGCAGATGAGCACAGGCGTCTTGTGACGTACAAGAAGGTCTCGCTTGCCGCGACCGACGAAGAGCTTGCCGGCATCCGGGAGGAACTCATGGACTGCTACGGTTTTGTTCCTCCCGAAGTGGAGAATCTCCTATCGGTCATCGATATACGCAATCTCCTCAAAACCCTCAAGGGGAAGAAATTGGGTTACGACGGCAAGGTGATGACGGTTTTTCTGCAGGAGAAAAGCCCGGTCGATCCCCGACGGATCATTGATCTCTACCGGCGAAAGGTGCGGGGGGTGCAGCTCACGCCCGATCTGAAACTGACCATCCCCATGCCGGAACTCAAGGGAACGGAGATCTTAAACAGGGCGAAAGAGTTGCTCCTTGAGCTTGGATAACGATAACAAGGATAACGATGATTCGAAAGATAGGTCCGGAAAAAATAAGCGGGATGCGGCTCCGGAGACGGCAGATGCTATGGGCGCTCCAATGGATCCCCGTCCTTTTTTTGCTCCTTGCCGCCTGTCGAGGCCAGGAGCCGCCAACGCCGACTGCGCCGCCCGTCGCAACGGTGAACGGCGAGCAGATCGGCGTCAGGGAGTTTGAGAAGAGGCTGGAAGAGCAGATGGCCCTTGTGAAGAGTAAAGCGACCCTGAAGCCGGAACAGCTGACGTCCCTGAAGGAGGAAGTCCTGAACCGTTTGACCGATGAGAAACTGATACTCCAGCGCGCCCGTGAACTTTCACTCACCGTCGACGATGTCGAAACCGAGGCGCGGATCGGAGAGATCAGAAAGGATTACAGTGCCGAAAGCTTCGAATCCCTGTTCGGCAACGGCGGAATCGACTATCCCGCCTGGAAGAAGGCGCTGCAAAAGCGGATGCTCCTCGAGAAGGTCATTGCCCAGGATGTGAATGCCAAGATCCAGGTGACGGACGGGGAGGCGGAGCTCTATTTCAATGCCAACCGCAAGGTCTACGCATCGGCACAGCGGGTCCGCGTCGCTCAGATCGTTATCCGCGACCGCGACCGTGCGGAGGGGATCCTGAAAAGATTGAAGGCGGGAGAGGATTTTGGTAAGGTGGCGCGTGCGGTTTCCATCGGTCCGGAGGCGGAACGGGGCGGCGATCTCGGGTTTTTCGAACGGGGAACGATGCCCGAAGCGATCGACCGTGTGGTTTTTTCTCTCCCGGTGGGGAAGTTGAGCAGGGTGGTTCGCAGTCCTCATGGTTTCCACATCTTCAAGGTCCTCGAAAAGGATGAAACAAGAGGCCGGAATTTTGCGGAGATAAAGGAATGGGTGAGGGCCGATTTACGGAAGCTGAAGGAGGCCGAGGAGTATGAACGTTGGATCGAAGGCCTGAAGGCAAAGGCCGAAATCCGGATCAACCGGCCCCTTCCGGACGGTCCCATGCTGCAGCCGGTAAAGAAAGCGACTCCGTCGGCGGGAGCGGGGGAAAATTGACACTTTAGGAGCGTAAAATGAATATTTTCAAGGCGGTTCTGGTGGGAGCGGCGGCGGTTTTCCTGTACATGTCGGCGCAGGCCGAGGCGGCGGACAGGATTGTGGCCGTCGTCAACGATGAGGTGATCACCCTGTCCGAATGGAACAGCGCCTTCGAACCCTATCGGGCAAATGTGGTGGCGTCCCACACGGGCGCGGACAGGGAGAAGGCGCTGGCGGAAAACCGAATGATCCTCCTGAACCAGATGATAGACAATCTCCTCATTGAACAGCAATCCCGGAAGGCCGGGATTGTCATCGCGGATGAGGAGCTGACCAGCGCGATCAAGGATCTGCTTAGGAGACAGAACATCTCACAGGACGACCTTCAAAAGGCCCTTGACCGGGAAGGGACCACACTGGAGGCGTATAAAAAAGGGGTCCTGGATCAACTCATGCGGATAAGGCTTATCCAGAGGGAGATCAAGTCCAGGGTGGCGGTCAGTGATGAGGAGATTGGGGCGTATTACCGCAAGCACCGGGAAGATTATGAGGGAAAGGAAACCGTCCGGATCAGGCAGATTCTTCTCCTCCTGCCGAAAGAGGAGGATCCGGCCGAGAAGGCGAAAATCAGGGCGGATGCCGAGGCGATCCACAAGAGTCTGCTGAACGGCGAGCCTTTTGAGCTCCTCTCCGCGAAATATTCTCAGGGGTCGGCCGCCGCCGCCGGCGGTGATATCGGCTACATCGAGAAAGGGATGATCCTTCACGAAGTGGAAGAGGTCGCGTTCAGCCTGCCCCTCAACCAGATCAGCGGTGTGATTGAATCGCCTGTCGGTTTTCATCTCATCAAGGTCACCGACCGCAGGGGGGCAGGGCTCAAGAGCATCGAATCCGTTCGGGAGGAGATCCGGGAGAAGATCGATCAGGAGAAGATGGGTAAAAAATTCGATGAGTGGATGGGCGCCCTCCGGATGAAGTCCCATATCGAGATCAAAATGTAACGGCTTCGTAAAAAGTCCATATGCGGCGTTACGCTTCATCTCTCGTCGTTGCAGCGTACGACAAAGTACGCCTCACTCCTCGTGATTCGCGCGCCTTGCCTCTGGAGCTTTTTACGAAGCCGTCCCCAATGGCAGCGTTGCCAATTTTTTGTGAGAATATTCATTGTCATGAACGCTATCAAAATAAAGGGCGCAGCTCAGCACAACCTCAAGAGTGTCAATGTCGACATCCCGCGGGACAAGCTCGTCGTCATCACAGGCGTCAGCGGTTCGGGGAAATCGTCGCTTGCGTTCGACACCATCTACGCCGAGGGACAGAGGCGCTACGTGGAGTCGCTTTCCACATACGCCCGGCAGTTCATAGGGCAGATGGACAAACCCGATGTGGAATCCATTGAAGGGCTCTCCCCGGCCATTGCCATCGAGCAGCGGGCGGCCGCACATAATCCCCGCTCCACCGTAGGGACGGTGACGGAGATCTACGACTACCTCCGCCTCCTCTTTGCCCGGATCGGCGTTCCCCACTGCCACAAATGCGGGAAGGAGATCAGGTCCCAGACCATCGACATGATGCTGGAGACGATTCTCGCCTATCCACCGAATTCGCGTTTAACGATCCTTGCCCCGCTTGCCCGGGGGAAGAAGGGGGAATTCCAGAAGGAGCTGAAGAAACTCCTGAAAGAGGGCTACGTCCGCGTCCGCGTGGACGGCGAGGTCCGCGAACTCGCCGAAGAGATCGTCCTCGATAAAAACCGGCGGCACGACATCGACGTGGTCATCGACCGGCTTATCGTCAAAGAGGGGATCCGGAAGCGCCTCCGCGATTCGCTGGAGACGGCGGCCAGGCTTTCCGACGGTCTGGTCCGTGTCGCCGCGGCAGGCGGGGAGGAGGTTCTTTTCAGCGAACGGTACGCCTGTCCGGTGTGCGGTGTCAGCATCACCGATCTCGCTCCCCGGATGTTCTCCTTCAACAGCCCTTACGGGGCCTGCCCGGACTGTGGAGGGCTGGGGACGCGCATGTACTTCGACGAGGAACTGGTCGTTCCCGACGTGAGTCTCTCCATCAGGGAGGGGGCGATCACCCCCTGGTCGGGTCGTCACTCGCTCCATTATTTCCAGATGATCGACGCCCTGGCCGACCATTACAAGTTCGACATCAACACACCGTTTCAGAAGCTCCCGGAGGCAATCCGGAACGTCCTCCTCCACGGTTCGGGGGAGGAGAAGATCCGCTTCTACGTCGATAGGGGCGGCCGACGGTTTTTCCATACCCGACCCTTCGAGGGAGTCTTGAATCAGCTCGACCGGCGATACAAAGAAACGACCTCGCTCCATGTCCGAATGGACCTGTCGCGGTACATCAACTTGCGGGAGTGTCCGACCTGTCTCGGCGCCCGGCTCAAAAAAGAGATTCTCTTTGTGACCGTGGGGGGGAAGAACATCCACGAGGTCTGTAAGTTCCCGATCCGGGACTGCCTCGCGTTTCTTAAGGAGATCCCCCTCTCCCCGCAGGAGGTACAGGTGACGGAGCGGGTGATGAAGGAGATCCGCCAGCGGCTCTGCTTCCTCCTCGACGTCGGCATGGACTACCTGAATCTGGAGAGGGCTTCAGGAAGCCTCTCCGGCGGCGAGGGCCAGCGGATCAGGCTCGCTACCCAGATCGGCTCGGGGCTGGTCGGAGTCCTCTATGTTCTCGACGAGCCGACCGTCGGCCTTCACCAGCGGGACAACATCCGCCTCATCGCTACGCTCAAACGCCTCCGTGACATGGGAAACACCGTCCTGGTCGTGGAGCACGACCAGGACATGATGCTCCAATCGGACCAGATCATCGATATCGGGCCGGGGGCCGGGGTCGACGGGGGCGAGATCGTCTTCCAGGGGACGTCTGAAGAGGCCTGCCGGAGCGAAGTCTCGCTGACCGGCGCTTATCTCTCTGGCCGCAAGTCGATCTCCCTTCCCGAGAAACGGCGGCCCCTGACGGGGCGGTTCATCGTCCTGGAGGGGGCGCACGAGCACAACCTCCAGGATGTGGATATCCGGATCCCCGTCGGAGTCTTCACCGCGGTGACCGGCGTCTCCGGGTCGGGGAAGAGCACGATGGTGATCGAGACCCTCTACAAGGCGCTGGCCCGGCGGCTCAACCATGAAAGGACGGGAGGCGGGAAGATCCGCCGCATCGTCGATCTGGGCGGGATCGAACGGATCATCCTGATGAACCAGCAGCCTATCGGGCGCACCCCGCGCTCGAATCCGGTGACCTACACCGGCATTTTCTCGCCTATCCGGGAGCTGTTCACGGGGCTGGCCGAATCGCGGCTCAGGGGTTATAAACCCGGTCGGTTCAGTTTCAATGTGAAGGGGGGGCGGTGCGAGGCTTGTGAGGGGAATGGCCTGATCAAGATCGAGATGCACTTCCTGCCGGACGTCTATGTGACCTGCGATGTCTGCAACGGCCGCCGGTTCAACGCGGACACCCTCGATGTCCGCTACAAGGACAAGAATATCGCGGAGGTCCTGGAAATGACCGTCCAGCAGGCCCTCGTCTTTTTCGTGAACATACCGGCCATCTGCGGAAAGCTCCGGCTCCTCCACGACGTGGGACTGGGCTACATCCGCCTCGGACAGTCGGCGACGACCCTTTCCGGGGGCGAGGCGCAGAGGATCAAACTCTCCCGCGAGTTAGGCAAACGGATAAACAGCAACACACTATATATCCTCGACGAGCCGACGATCGGCCTCCATTTCGCGGACATCCAGAAGCTCCTCGATGTGCTCATGCGCCTCGTGGATATGGGGAACACCATCGTCGTCATCGAGCACAACCTCGACGTGATCAAAT
>CAZINF010000186.1:0-5748 GCA_964540555.1 uncultured Syntrophus sp.
TGAGAGTGAACAGGACGGCGACGATCGCAAATAGTAAAACAGGGGAAAATTGGTTCAATATATCCATGACAGTCCTGTGTACTATGAACTTGCTGCAAGGCGCGGGGAGTATATTGAAGATGGCGCTTGCCTGTCAAGATAATTTTTTCAAAATTTTTCGCGGGTTTTGTTGAGACGTTTATCGGAGGTGAAGCGGTGCTTTTTGCCGAACGCCGCACCTCTTGCGGTGGGGCTTTATATCTCTGTGCGCCTCACTCCGTGTGGTTTGCCCGCCCGGAATATTTTCTTGACAGGCCTTGTGTTGGGATGCTACCAAAGGCTGTATACCAAGGTATTCTTCACATCGCAAAGATCAGGAGGTATGACATGAAACCCAAGCTTCTTCAGGGATTATAGGTGATAGGCCGGATGCGGAAAAAAACGCAATTTCCATGCACAATCATGCGGGGGGGGACGAGCAAGGGAATTTTCCTTCTGGATTCGGGCAACCCGACGGCGTTTGTCCGAGCCGAGGAGCTAAATCTCCGGGGGGATGAGCTTCCAGCGGAGTTCGATAAGGATACGGCGGCACGGGCGAAGCTCGAGGCTATCCGGAAGAAGGTCGGTGAACGGATGGGAATACCGGTAAGCGAGTCCATTCCGAAAATTTCCTTCGTCGCCGCTGCGCAGGATTTCCGGACGGTCGCGGGAGAGACGATCCGAAAAGGATCGGTAAGCCTGCTGGCCCGCGTGATGGCCATGGGAAAGATGCACAAGACCTTCGCCATCACCGCGGGAATTCCGGCGGCCATCGGGGCGGTCATCCCGGGTTCCGTCGTGAACCGGGTGGTTTCGGAAGGTTCCCCGGTATCTGCGGAAAAGGCGATCGTCATCGGTCACCTCTCGGGGATGATGGATGTGAAAGTGGATGCGGGATTCGGGAACGACGGGCCTTTTATCGTCAGTTGTACGCTCGGCAGGACGGCCCGCAGGATCATGGATGGGCGCGTCTATGTTTCCGAAAAGGTCTATGCTTGACGGCTTCGTAAAAAGGCCGGATGCGGCGTTGCGCTTCGTCCCTCGTCGCTGCGGCGTACGGTAAAGTACGCCTCACTCCTCGGATCTCGCGCGCCTTGCCTGCGGCCTTTTTACGAAGCCGTCCCAAGTTCAATGCGTTTGCGATTTTTTTACCAGGTCGTCATGCTTCATAGGAGTACATATAGATTATGAACATGTCTCAGGCTGTCAGCAAAATGCTGAAGGGTTCCGGTGTGAAATTCATGTTTGGCATACCGGGCGGCGGGAGCTCGGCCGATCTGATCAACACTTCGGAGGATGAAGGGATACGGTTTATCCTGACGCAGCATGAAACGTCCGCAGCGATTATGGCGGGTGTGGTCGGGGATGTGACCGGAGTTCCGGGCGTCTGTCTTTCCACCTTGGGACCGGGTGCTTTAAATCTTTGCAATGGTTTGGCTCAAGCCTTCCTGGATAGGTCGCCTGTGGTTGCTTTTACGGATCGGTATGGATCCGAGATGGTCGATTTGGCCTACAGGCAAAAAATTTATCATGGCGATCTCTTCAGACCTTTCACGAAACTATCGGTTGGACTGACGAAAACCAATTGGTCCGAAATGTTGGCCCGGGGATTTCGGGTAGCGAACACGCCGAGAAAAGGTTCGGTGCATATCGATTTTCCGAACGATCTGTCGCAGTTTGCGGTATCCGGTTTGGGAAATGCCGTAGGTCCGGAGGAATTCTGGCCGGAGGTCAATGCAAAGCGCTTAAAATCTGGACTGGAAAGGATTTGCAGGGCAAAAAGACCGGTAGTCATTGTCGGGCTGGGTATCGGTGCGGCCAAGAGGGAAGTATACGGCCATTTGAAACGTTTTGTGGAAAGGTTTCATATCCCGACGTTCAAAACCGGAAAGGTAAAGGGTTCGCTCCCGGACAACCATCCCTGGTCTCTCGGGGTGTTTATGGGGGGAAACCTGGAGCAGCCGGTGATCGAGAAGAGCGATCTTTTAATCGTCATCGGATTGGATCCGGTGGAGTTGTTGCCGAAAAAATGGGGTTACCGGCAGCCGATTGTTTATATCGATATGGTTCCCAACACCGAAGAAAACTATCATGCCGATATCGAATTGGTCGGAGAGATCAGTACCACGTTAGAGAGGCTTAATGACGAATGTCTTGACGGGGAATCTGATTGGCGGAGCGAAGAGATCCGTGCATACAGGGAAAACACCGGGGAGGTGCTCACTTTCAAGGTTGACGGTCTGTCGGCTGTCCAGGTCATACAGACGGCCCGTGAACTGACCCCGAAGGAAGCGTTGCTGACGATCGACGTCGGCGCGAACAAGCTGCTGGTCATCGAACTCTGGGATGCGAATATGCCCGGGAGTTTCTTCATGTCCAACGGATTGGCGACGATGGGTTACGCCCTCCCCGCCGCATTGGCCTTGCAGTTGCTTCATCCCGATAGAAAGGTCGTATCCCTTTGCGGAGACGGAGGGTTCATGATGCGCCTTCCCGAATTGGCGACGGCGATGCGATACCGGTTGCCCGTTGTGATCGTCGTTTTTTCGGACGGCAGACTGAGCCTCATTGACGTCAAGGAACTCAAGAAGGGTTACGCCGTGCCGAGAGGGACGGATTTTACACGGCCGAATTATTGCGATTTGGGCAAGAGTTTCGGCATCCCGACCTGGAGTGCGGATACCGAAGAAGAGTTGAGGGGGGCTCTTATCGCCGCGTTCAATTCCAACGATGGTTTGCCGAAACTGATCGAGGCGAGAATAGATCCTTCGGCCTATCCGCAACAGTTTGATGCCGTAAGAGAATTGTAGTGAGACAATTAGAATGAGAAAGGAGATACCCATGCCGAACATGAAATCAGCACAGTCCAAGATCTTCGGAATACTGCTTGCGCTCTGCGCAGCGATAGCCGTCTTTACGGCTGCATCCGTCTTTGCGGCCGATGTGTATCCGAGCAAGCCGGTGCGTCTCGTGATTCCGTTCCCGCCGGGAGGGAGCAACGACATCGTCGGACGCCTGATCGCCGCCAAATTGACCGACCGCCTCGGCAAGCAGGTTGTCGTCGACAACCGCGGTGGGGCAGGAGGCGTTCTGGGTTCGGAGATAGCGGCGAAGTCGGATCCGGACGGGTACACGCTGCTCATCGTCTCTGCCGCATACGGCTTTAATCCTGCCCTCTATAAGCTCCCGTTCGATCCGCTGAAGGCTTTCACCCCGATTGCCAAGTTAGGGAGCGGACCGAACTCGCTTACCGTCCATCCGAGTGTTCCGGCCAAGACGGTCAAGGAACTCATTGCACTCGCAAAGCAGAAACCCGGCCAGTTGATTAATTCGTGTGCGGGCGTCGGCAGCTTCCAGCATATGGGAACCGAGCTCTTCAAGATGATGGCGGGCATCGATTTCAAGATCGTGCAGTTCAAGGGCGGCGGCCCCGCGATGATCGACCAGCTCGGAGGTCACAGCCACTTCTCGCTCGGATCGCTCATTCAGACGCTTCCCCACATCCAGTCCGGCAAGTTCAGGATCCTGGGCACCGGCGGATCGAAGCGCAGCGCCATCCTGCCCGACGTTCCGACCATCGCGGAGGCGGGGGTACCCGGATACGACGTAACCAACTGGTGGGGGATTCTCGCGCCATCCGGCACACCGGCCCCGGTCGTCGAGAAACTGAACAAGGAGATCAATGCCCTTCTGGCATCGGATGAAGTCAAGAACCTGTTCCTGAAGGAAGGAGCGGAGGTGGACTATTTGGGTCCGGCTGAGTTCGGTCCATTTATTGCGCGAGAGATCGCCAAATGGGGCAAGGTGGTCAAAGAGGCCAATATCAAAGTGGAGTAGAAGGAGTTTCTCATGAAGTCTGCATTGGGTAAAAACAAGGATTTCTGGGCCGGCATGATGCTGATCGTGATCGGCGCCGCAGCGATGTTCATCGCACGGGATTACCGCTTCGGCAGTGCACTGCGCATGGGGCCCGGATTCTTTCCGACCATCCTGAGCGGGATCCTGATCGCCTTCGGCGTCTGCATCACGGCCGTGGGACTGCGCAGCGGCGAGAAGATTCAGGGGAACTTGTCGCTCCGCGCCTTTCTCCTGCTGCCTCTTTCTCTGGTTCTGTTCGGCGTCCTGATGGATCTGGCGGGTTTTATTCCGGCTCTGACGGCCCTGGTCTTCGTTTCGGCGGCATCGGGCAAAGAGTTCAAGTGGGGTGAGGTCCTGCTGCTCACTGTGCTGATGACCTTGGCTTCAACGGCCTTGTTCATCTGGGGGCTTGGCCTGCCCTACCCACTGCTCAAGGGATTCTGACAAGGAGATCCTCATGGAACTATTCAACAATCTTATCTTCGGGTTCGGCGTGGCGTTATCACTGCAGAACCTGTTCTACTGCCTCATAGGCTGTATGGTGGGCACCCTGATCGGCGTTCTTCCCGGCATCGGGCCGATGGCGACGATTGCGATGTTGCTGCCGCTCACCTACAATGTTCCGCCGGTCGCGGCGATGATCATGCTGGCCGGCATTTATTACGGGGCCATGTATGGCGGCTCGACCACCTCGATCCTGGTGAACCTCCCGGGCGAGACCGCGTCGGTGATCACCTGCATCGACGGCTACCAGATGGCGAAGCAGGGGCGCGCCGGTGCGGCGCTGGCGATCTCGGCCATCGGGTCATTCTTCGCCGGCACCGTATGCACGCTGATCGTCGCCATGTTCGGTCCGCCGCTCGCCAATATGGCGCTGAAGTTCGGTTCACCGGAATACTTTTCTCTGATGCTGATGGGTCTGGTCACGGCGGCGGTGCTCGCCCAGGGCGACATGCTCAAGTCGCTCGCCATGGTGGTCCTGGGTCTGCTGCTCGGTATTGTCGGTTCCGACGTCGATTCCGGCGTCAAGCGCTTCTGCTTCGGTGTCTTCGAGCTGGCGGACGGGATCGGCTTTGTGATCATCGCCGTGGGGGTGTTCGCGGTGGGCGAAATCATCAGCAACCTTAGCGATCCGGAGGAGCGCGTGGTTTTCACCTCCAAGGTGGGAAGTTTATATCCGACGCGGCAGGACCTGAAGCAGTCCACTGCCCCGATTCTGAGGGGGACGGTGCTTGGGGCGTTCCTCGGCATTCTGCCGGGTACCACGCCGTCGATCGCCACGTTCGCGGCTTATATGATCGAGAAAAAGATCGCCAAGGACCCGTCGCGTTTCGGCAAAGGGGCGATCGAGGGGGTGGCGTCGCCCGAGGCGGCCAACAACGCGGACGCGCAGTGCAAATTCATCCCGATGCTCTCACTGGGGATTCCCGCAAGCGGGACGATGGCGCTGATGCTCGGCGCGCTCATGATCCACGGTATCACACCCGGCCCGGGAGTGATGACCAGCAAACCCGATCTATTCTGGGGGATGATCGCGAGCATGTGGATCGGCAACCTGATGCTCGTCATCATCAACCTGCCGCTGGTCGGCATGTGGGTGAGCCTGCTGAAAGTGCCCTATCGCATGCTCTTCCCCGCCATCATGGTGTTTTCCGCTATCGGCATCTACAGCACGAACAACGCCTCGTTCGATGTCTATCTTGCGGCGCTCTTCGGCGTTCTCGGGATCGCGTGGAGGATGTTCGGATGCAGCCCGGTTCCGATGTTGCTCGGGTTTGTGCTGGGGCCGATGATGGAGGAAAACCTGCGGCGGGCGCTGCAGGTCTCGAACGGAGATCCCACAGTGTTAATCACGCGGCCGATCAGCCTCGC
>CAZINF010000187.1:0-5738 GCA_964540555.1 uncultured Syntrophus sp.
CCTTCCGGATCTCCTGAAGGCTCTGGTTGAGGATCACATAATCGAACGAACCGTCCGGATATTCCGCAAGACCGCTTTCGATGTCGGTCTGGCAGACGGAGAGCCCTTTTCTGACGCACTCGTAAATGGCCTTCTCGTCCAGCTCGATCCCCTGCACACGGGCGTCCTTATTTCCCGCCAGGAGGTGGAGAAGGTCGCCCATCCCGCAGCCGAGATCCAGAACGCGCGACTCCGGCTCGATCATGTCGAAAATGACCTGATGATCCGGACGAATGCCGTTAGCAATGATTTCCATTCCCATTCCTATCGCCGCGATACGTCTTCTCCAAAAAATGGTGGATGAGTGTCGTCTGCCCCTCCAGTTCCACCAAAAAGGCGTCGTGACCGTAAGTCGATTTTAACTCGCAGTAGGTCGCATCGACCTGTTTTTGCTTAAGCTGACGGACGATCTCCTGGGACTGATACGCGGGATAGAGCCAGTCCGACTTAAAGGAGATGACGAGAAACCGGGTATCAACCGCCCTGCCGTTGATCAGCTTTCCCCCGGAGAGATCGAAATAATCCATCGCCTTGGTAATGTAAAGATAGGAATTCGCGTCAAAGCGCTTGACAAAATTCGCCCCCCGGTAATGAAGATACCCTTCCACCTCGAAGTCCGCGTCGAAATTGAAGCTGAACCGGTCTTTCTTGAGTCTCCGGGAAAACTTCTCCTCCATCGACTGGTCGCTCATGAAAGTGATATGACCGATCATCCGGGCCACGGCAAGCCCCCTCTCCGGTTGGCCGGTCTCGTAGTAATTTCCTTCCCGCCAGGCCGGATCGGCCATAATGGACTGCCGGCTCACCTCGTTGAAGGCGATCTGCTGCGGCGAATGCTTCAGCGCCGTGGCGATGGGAATCGCGGACCGGACCCGCTCCGGATAAGAGGCTACCCATTGGAGGACCTGCATCCCGCCCATCGATCCTCCTGCCACACAGAGCAGCTTTTCGATCCCCAAGAAGTCGATCAGATGCCGCTGGGCGTGGACCATGTCGGCGATCGTGACAAAGGGAAACTCCAGGGCGTAGGGTTTTTCCGTCCGGGGATCGGTGGAGGAAGGTCCCGTACTCCCCTTGCATCCCCCGATCACGTTCGAGCAGATTACGAAATAGCGGTCCGTATCGAAAGGTTTCCCCGGCCCGATCATCGCGTCCCACCAGCCGGGGCTGTCTTCTCCCCGGTGAAATCCTGCGGCGTGGGCGTCCCCTGAGAGCGCGTGCAGCACCAGGATTGCATTGGATCGCTCCCGGTCCAGTACACCGTAGGTTTCGTAGGCCAGCGTCACAGCCCCCAGGACTTCTCCGCTTTCCAGCTTCAATGCCCCAGGCGGCTCGGCGAATGTGAAATACTTTGTCGCGACGATGCCGAGGGAGCGGCTAAAGTCCCCCGACATGGTCTTCGATGATTCCGTTTTCAATGCAGCTTTCATATATTCGCGCCTGCTGCCGCCTAGGTGTTTCCCCCCAACACCGAAATGCCGGAGAGAACGCCTCGTGAAGCCGGCAGCATGTTCCTCTCGTAAATTAAATAGATTTTCCTTTTACGCTTCCTTGAACAGCCAGGTCGAGAGATAACGCTCCCCCGTGTCGGGGAGGACGACCACTATCAGTTTTCCTTTATTTTCCGGTCTCTTGGCAACCTCCAGGCCCGCCCAGAGGGCGGCTCCGCCGGAGATGCCGGCAAGGATCCCCTCTTCGCGCGCGAGGCGCCGGGCGGTGATCCCTGCATTATCATTGGAGACCGTAATGATCTCGTCAATGATCCCCCGGTTGAGTACGCCGGGAACAAATCCCGCGCCGATCCCCTGAATCTTGTGAGGTCCGGGCTGGCCCCCTGAAAGGACCGGAGACGCTTCCGGCTCGACGGCGATGGCCTTGAAACCAGGCTTCCTCGCTTTGATCACTTCGGCGACACCGGTCAGAGTTCCGCCGGTCCCGACGCCGGCAACCAGGATGTCCGCCCGGCCGTCCGTATCGGCCCAGATCTCCTCGGCTGTTGTTCGTCGGTGGATCTCGGGATTCGCCGGATTGTTGAACTGCTGGGGGATGACCGCCCCGGGAATCGAGGCCGCCAGTTCCTCCGCCTTCCGGATGGCGCCCTTCATCCCTTCGGCCCCCGGCGTCAAGACGAGCTCTGCGCCGAAGATCGCCAGGAGCTGCCGCCGCTCCAGGCTCATCGTATCCGGCATGGTGAGGATCAGGCGGTAACCTCTCGCCGCCGCTACAAAGGCGAGGGAAATCCCCGTGTTCCCGCTCGTCGGCTCGATGATGACGGACCCTCCCTTCAGCAGCCCTTTGTTCTCGGCATCGTCAATCATGGCAACGCCGATCCGATCCTTCACACTGGAAAGGGGGTTAAAGGACTCCATCTTGACGACCACCTCGGCCACGCTTCCTGCGGCCATCCGCTTCAGGCGAGCAAGCGGGGTGTTTCCGATTGTTTTTGTGATATCTTCATAGATCTTCATGATTCGCTTCCTTTCGTTGTCGCTTTTCTCAAAGCCTGGTCGATGTCCTCCTTGATATCCTCCGCATTTTCCAGGCCGATGGAGAGCCTGATGAAATCTTCCGTCACGCCCGTCACCGCCTGCTCGTCTCTGGTGAGCTGCGAATGGGTCGTCGAGGCCGGATGGATCACGAGACTCTTCGCGTCGCCGATGTTGGCCAGGTGCGAAAGGAGCCGCACCGATTCAATGAACTTCTTTCCCGCTTCCAGCCCCCCCTTGATCCCGAAACCCACCAGCGCCCCAAAATGGCGGCCAAGGTACTTCACCGCCAGGGCGTGACTGGGATGATCCGTAAGACCGGGATAATTGACCCAAGCGACGGAGGGATGACCCTTCAGGAATCTCGCGATCTCTAAAGCGTTGTCCGAATGCTGTCTCTGCCGGAGCGGCAGGGTCTCCAGCCCCTGGAGAAAGAGAAAGGCGTTGAACGGACTCAGACAGGCCCCGATATCGCGAAGCAGTTGCACCCTTGCTTTGATGATGAAGGCGACGTTTCCCATATCGGGAAAGTTTCCGAAGACCTCCCAGAATTTCAGGCCGTGGTAGCTCGGGTCCGGTTCGGTAAACTCGGGGAACTTACCGTTTCCCCAGTTGAATTTCCCCGCATCAACGATGACGCCGCCGATGGAGGTGCCGTGACCGCCGATGAACTTCGTCGCCGACGTGGCCAGGATATCGGCCCCGTAATCGATCGGTTTCACGAGGCCCACGCCGACGGTGTTGTCCACGATGAAGGGGACCCCCGCCTCATGGGCGATCTTTGCGATCGCTTCAAAGTCAGGGACATCCAGTTTAGGATTGCCGATCGTCTCGGCGTAGACGGCCCTCGTCTTTTCCGTGATCGCCTTTTTGAACGCTTCCGGCTTCGTGGAATCGACGAACTTCACAGTTCGCCCCAGTTTGGGAAGCGTGTAATGAAACAACTGATAGGTTCCGCCGTAGAGATTGTCCGCGGAGACGATCTCATCCCCCAGCCGGGTGATATTCAGAATGGCCATGGTCTCCGCGGCCTGCCCGGAGGCGACCGCCAGGGCGCCCGTCCCCCCTTCGATAGCGGCGATCCGTCTTTCAAAGACGTCGTTCGTCGGGTTCATGATCCGCGTATAGATGTTCCCGAACTGCTGGAGGGCAAAGAGGCTTGCCGCATGCCCCGTATCCTTGAACACATATGAGGTGGTCTGGTAAATGGGCACCGCCCTCGCCCCCGTCGTCGGATCGGGGTTCTCCTGACCGGCGTGCAACGCCAATGTTTCGATTCTCTTTCCTGACATGTTACATCTCCTTTTCCCATTCGGCCGTAAGATGAATTCGATTCGTATGCAATAAAAAACCCGCTGCTTTTTTACCGGTCAGCGGGTTGCCTCATTCATGGATGCAAGAAAAAGATCTTCACATGAACAGCCCCCCCCGTCCGGTGTAATAACACATGCACATCATAATGTTAATCAAATTATTGTCCTTTTTCACCCTGTCTCTTCTCCTTTTGTCGTTTCACCATCTCCGCCAGCGTCGTGTTCTCCAGCGTCTTTCTCATGGCTGACGCCACCTCTCCCCATATGTCCCGGGAGACACAGGACAACGCCCGCTCGCAGACCGAAGGGTTGTCAACGCAGTCGACCAGGCACAGGGAACCCTCCAGGACATCGAGGATCTCCCTCAGGGAGATGCGCTCCGGCTCCCTTCCCAGGACATAACCGCCGTGCGCCCCGCGTGTAGAGGTGACAAGCTTCGTCGTCTTCAACGGGTTGATCAGCTGCCAGAGGTACTTCGCGGAGATCGCCTGACGCTCGGCGATATCCTTCAGGTAGATCGGGCCGTCCCCATAATGGAGGGCAAGATCGAACATCAGCCGCACCCCATAGCGTCCCCGCGTCGACAATTTCATCGAACGACCCCGTTTTCATCTCTAGCATTCATACCGTTTCAGTAGACATTATAACCTCGAAAACATTTCTGTCAAGTAATTTCTTGTAAAAATCTTGTAAAAAAAAAGCGTCTCATAGTATCATCGAGACAATGGACGCACAATACCGCAAAGAAAGGGTCGCCCTTCTCTCCGTTCTTTCCAACACGATGCTTGTCGTCATGAAGCTCATCGTGGGGGTTTGGATCGGGTCGGTCTCGGTCATCTCGGAGGCAATCCATTCCGGCGTCGACCTTGTCGCCGCCGTCATTGCCCTCTTTTCGGTGAAAACCTCCAGCCTGCCGGCGGATGGGAAGCATCCTTTCGGCCATGGAAAGATCGAAAACATCTCCGGGACCATCGAGGCCCTGCTGATCTTCGTTGCGGCGATCTGGATCATCTGGGAGGCCGTCCGAAAGCTTCTTGAACCGCAGCCGGTGGAGACCGTCGGCTGGGGCGTCCTCGTCATGCTCATCTCCGTCACCGCCAATACAGCCGTCTCCAGGATGCTGTTCAAGGTGGGAAAGGAGACGGATTCGGTCGCCCTCATCGCCGACGGCTGGCACCTCCGGACCGACGTTTACACCTCGGCGGGCGTCATGGTCAGCCTCGCCGTCATCTGGAGCGGAGAGCTTCTTTTCCCTG
The DNA here is from genome assembly GCA_964540555.1 of uncultured Syntrophus sp. GTDB lineage: Bacteria > Desulfobacterota > Syntrophia > Syntrophales > UBA5619 > JAKAFS01. Next base: position 5,095 of record CAZINF010000187.1, read on the forward strand.
GACTCCACTTCCATTGGCTGGACCCTGTTGCGGCCATCGGTGTCGCCTGCCTCATCCTTAAAGCGGCCTGGGACCTGACCCGGCAGTCGGCAGGCGGTCTGATGGACGAGACGCTTCCCCCCGAGGAGGAGGAGGAAATCCGCCGGCTGATTCGCTCTCAACTGCCGCTGGTCCACGGTTATCACCAATTGCGCACCCGTAAGGCCGGCCACTACAGATTTATCGAGGTCCACATCCAGGTGGACGGCAAGATGTCCGTCGAAACCGCCCATACCCTTAACCAGGACCTGGTTCGGCGGATCAAGGAACGCTTCCGTCACGCGACGGTCACGGTCCATACCGAACCCTGCAACGGCGAGTGCGCCGAGAAATGCCTTGCGGGCTGCCTCCTGACGGAAGAGGAACGGACCCGGGTCCGGCAAACGATGACCCGACACGCCGAAATTCTTTAAACTATATGATTAATACGGACTGGTGCTAATTGGAAATCGGATCCCGGAAGCGCGCATTGGAGATTTTTCGGGGCACCCTGCCCCCGCAGTGGAGCGTTGGCAAAGACGACTGTTTGAGCGCGAAGCGCGAGTTTCGTCTTTGCAGCGGAGCGAGGAGGTGCAGGGTCGAAAAATGTCCAGCGCGCGGAGGGA
>CAZINF010000188.1:0-5699 GCA_964540555.1 uncultured Syntrophus sp.
CGAAGATTTTGAAGTAGGAACGGACGCTCCCTTCCAGTTCCTGCCGGTAGTCCATATCCTGATTGAGGAGGTCCTCGAGCGGGGCGATCACCCTGTAGTTGATGGGACGGCAAAGCGAACGGTAGCTCACGAAACGCTGTGTTGTTTCGCACTCGTAATTCTTTTCCCGGATACTTTTTTCCACCTGGTTCAGATCGACACAATCGAGGATCTCTGCATTGTATCTCGTACCGAGAATCTCCCTGACCATGGCCTCCGCCTGCCGATAGCGTTCGCACTTGGCAAAACCAGTCGTGCAGTCCGAGTCGCACCGCAGGTAGAGAACGAAGTCGATGTCGGAACTCTCCTCGGAAAGGCCGATATTCACCGATCCCATGACATCCATCGCAATGTCGTCCCGGATCTTGTCCTCGATGAGGAGCGCCACCTGTTCGAGCATGTCCAGACGTTCATCTGTCTCAGGGGTCTGGAACATCCGGTAGAACTGTTTGATCTCGTTGTAGAGTTTCACCTCCGGGATATGGGAGACTTTTGGAATCTTGGTGTCGTAATTCTCCCGTCGCTGGAAGGCGCTGTATCGCTCGCGATCGATGATCCGCTCGATCCACCGGCTATCACGAACGACATGATCGGCAATGTCATAGATCCGCTCCGCGACGATTTTCTTCAGGATCACCTTAACGACCCGGTTCTCCCTGATCTCAATGGCATAGAAGAACCCGCCTTCAAACACCTCCGCGGTGATGTCCGTGACCTCGCCGAAGTTGGAAGGATTGAGATAAATAGTGTTCTCCACGACCTGAAAGCCGCAGGCCGCATGAATGTGGCCGGAAAGCGAGAGGATGACGGGATGGGTATCGCAGAAAGAGCGCAGTGTCGGCGAACCCGAGGGGCCGGTCGAGAGAACGCCGTCGTGAATGCCGTGGGGAGGCTGATGGGTCACGATGATGTCGGGCTTGACCGCCTTAAAAAAGAGGTACATCTCGTTCTCTTTTTCATCAACCCCGATTCCCGCCCGGTACTTCACGATGTAACGCTCGGGGATCCCCGACGTCCAGACGTCCGCTCCTCCATAGCCTGCGATCCGCAGCCGGTCCAGCTGGCGCCAGTGGAGGTGGAGGTCCCGCTCGTGAAGCGAAGTGTACTTCAGATCCATGTCATAGTTGCCCGGGAGACAGAAGACCCGGGGATTCTGCTTCAGGGAGAAGATGTTTTCCAGGACCTTGTATTTCTGCTGCATGACCCGCCGCGCCCGGATGGTGTACTGCTGGTACATTGTCCCCTGTCGCTGTACCTCCTCCGGGATGTCGGGTCTTTCGAGGAGTTCATCGACGAAATCCTCGATGCATGTACCGGTTTCTCCCATCCGGCCACGCAATCCGTGGAAAAAGGTCTGGAGTTCATGATAGCGGATAGCCATCCCCATGTTATAGAAGGGAATATCGATCAGATCGCCGGAGATGATATACGCATCGGCGACCGTTTCATACAGAAGGGTCTTGACCCTCTCGAAGGCGCCGTGAATGTCGGCCGCATAGACCAGCTTCATAGGGACCATCACCGCCTGACGGGAACGATTTCGATCCAGTAGTCGTCGGGATCGTTGATGAAGTAGATCCCCATCTTCTCGTTTTCATAGCAGATACAACCCATTTTTTTATGGTGGGCATGGGCCGCTTCAAAGTCATCCACCACCAGCGCCAGATGGAACTCGTTATCCCCGAGATTGTAGGGCTCCTTCCGGTCCCTAAGCCAGGTGAGCTCGAGCCGGTGGCCGGTCTCTCCGTCGCCGAGAAAGACAAGGATGAAGCTGCCGTCGGCAGCCTCCTTTCTCCGGACTTCCGTAAGCTGTAGCGCTTCCTGGTAGAAACGGACGCTCTTCTCCAGGTCCAGGACATTGAAATTGTTGTGGGCAAAACGGAATTTCATCTGCTTTTCCTCCTTATGAAAAACGGGCACTGCGGCATGCGGGCCCCGGTTTATTCGATACCCATAAGCGAATGCCAACGCTCCCGTTCCGTCTTTCGGGGGAGGCCCCGTTTCGTCAGGAGATCAACGATCCTCGGTTCGTTGAAGCGGAGGTAGGGGTTCATCCTCTTTTCCTGCGCCAGAGTGGAAAAGACGTGGTCGGGATTGTAATTCCCGCGGAAAATGTCGATCTCTGCATTCTCCGGTTCGAGATGCCGGGCAAAGGCCATCGAATCGCGGACATAATCGTGGCCGGCGTAGACGACCGTCCCGTCGGGCAGCGTCATGAGTTTCAGGATCGACTGGTAGAACCCCTCCAGGTCGCCGGAAAAGCAGTTTCCGATCGTCCCGTTGAAAAGCGTATCCCCGGCGATCAGGGCCTCACCGGTGTAAAATACACGGGAGTCCTTCGTGTGTCCGGGTGTGTCGATGACCCGGATCTTCCATCCGTCGAGCGTGACGGCCGCTCCATCGGACAGCTCCGCCCCTGGCAGGAAGCGGGCGCCGGAGGCCGTTAGAAGGGTCTCGTTTCCACAGGTATGATCCCGATGATCATGGGTGTTGGCCACATAAAGCAGCGATATACGATGGGTTTCGAGGAAGGCACGGATCTCCTCCCCCGCTCCCCCGTCCACGGCAATCGCCGCAGACGGGCCGTAAACAAGATAACCGAGGTTGTCGGCGCCGTAGCGAAACTGCTTGACCTTCAGCATAAACCCTCCTTGCCCACATGAGTATGTGAACGATCTTACATCTGTAAGTATATGCATGTAAAATGTAAAAATTCAATCCCATTAATATCCACAGCCTCCTTTTATTCACCATTCACTCTAAAGATGACGAATTGCGCATTGAAGCTCCCCACCCGCAGGCTGGGGCTTCCCGGCAAAGAAGAGATCTGTTTCGTTAAAATGCACCCTTCAGCCCCACTCACAGGTCGGGGCTTACAGGGTTGCGCTCCCAGTCATCACACTCGGCTGCGGTGGCCCGCTCCAGCCTGAGGCGGTTGACGGTGAGATGGGCCAGGCGGACCGGTTCGGGAACCCGGTAGCCCCGGCAGCAGGAAAGGACGAGCGCCAAGGCCCGTGGGAGACTGACCCTGTGACCCTGCGAGACGAAGAGCGGCTTTACCCGTTCCCGCGTCCGGAGGACGGCGCCGACCTGTCGGTCCCGATAGATCAGTTTCGTCCACTCTCCCCGCTTTTCACCCGCCATTTTATGAGATCCGACGAGGCGCGTTTTGGCGCAGCCGATCGCCGGCAGATCGAGGAGCAATCCCAGGTGAGAGGCAAGACCTATCCCCCTTGGATGGGCGATCCCCTGACCGTCAAAGAGGATGACATCGGGTGAGCATCGGAGCTTGGCGAAGGCCGCGATCAGCGGCGGCCCTTCCCTGAAGGTCAGGAGTCCCGGGATGTAGGGGAAGGAGACGCGGGCCGACACGGAAGCTGCTTCAAGCAGAGTAAGCTCAGGATATTTCATCAGAACAACCGCCGCAAAAAAGAGGTCACTTCCCCGATCATAGGAGATATCGGCCCCGGCAACGGTCCGGACTGGATCGGCGAGCCGGTCGTCCCGTCCATCGTCGCGGAGGATCAGTTTCCCCCGCAGTTCTTCCTGGATGGCGGCGGCCTCACGGTACGTCACGTCCCAGCGGTGGAGTTCGTGGGTCTTCATTGCCGCACACCTCAGGAGCGTTCCGCGAGGATCTCCCGAACCAGGACGATATCCTTTTCGATCTGGGCAACCAGCTCCCCGGGACTTGCAAAACGGATCTCGTCACGAAGCCGTTCGACAAAGAGGACATCCAGGGACTTCCCGTATATATTCTCGTTAAAATCGAAGATATGAACCTCGATGGAGAGCTTCTGATCGGCAAATGTCGGGTTGAAGCCGATGTTGAGGACCCCCTGATGGCCCTTTCCCTCGATAAGGACGTGGACGGCGTAGACGCCACTGGGGGGGATCAGCTCCTTGTCGGGCCGTATATTCGCCGTCGGAAAGCCGAGGCCGGCGCCACGGTGGCTTCCGGAGATCACCTCACCGGCAAGATTGTAGGATCTACCCAGAAGCGAGGCGGCATAGCGGACCTCACCAGCCAGTAAGGCTTTTCTGATCCTTGTGCTGCTGATGGTCGTTTCGCCCACCTGAAAGGCGCCCAGCACCTCGACCTCAAATCCAAGGTGACCACCGGCGGCGGTCAAAAACGCCTTGTTCCCCTCCTTTCCCAGGCCGAAAGTATAGTCATGACCGATGAGAATTTTCCGGATCCGGAGCCTTTCCCAAAGGAAACCGGAGATGAACTCCTCCGCTGTGGTCCGGGCGTAGTCGAGGGAAAAGGGGATCAGGATCAGGGCGTCGATCCCGAGATTCGACAGGTGTCGGATCTTTTCTTCCAGGGAGGTGATGAGGTAGAAGGGTCGACGTTCAGGGTGGAGGACCATCTTTGGATGGGGATCGAAGCTGATCACCATGGCCGGCCGCCGCTCCTTATGCGCCTCGGCGATGAGATGGCGGAAAATATGCTGGTGGCCGAGGTGGACCCCGTCGAAGTTGCCGATGGTGACGACGGCGCCCCGCAGTCCGGCGGGGATATTTTCGCTGCCCCTGATCACTTCCATAAAAATTTCCGTGCACCCCCTCTGATTTCGTCGTTACAATAGCACCAATTCCTTCAATTTCAAGCAAGAATCACATTCCCGCCACCGGCCAGATTCTTCTTGACAAATAGAACGATCGTTCTACATTATGGCGGCATGATATTCTCAGAGGAGAGAGATCGTGTCCCTTCCTGCCGCTGTCTATCGCCCCCGGAATCCACAGTTATCCGATTATTACCGCTGCGTGGAGGACTATTTTGAGACCTTCGTCAGGATCTATGATGAGCATTTCTCCAGGCAATACGGCTTCTGGCGGCCCTATCCTGAAGGTTTTTATCCAGGATGCGGTTCCTGAAAATGATCCCATCCCCGGCGCCGTCATCACTGTCCAGACCTTAGGCACGGCGATGGGGACAGATTTGAAATCTGTCCCCAACCAATCCACACACCCACATTCTCGTGACCGATGGCTGCTTCTACGGCAACAGAGGCATGTTCCGCGTCGCCCCGCCCCTGGAGTTGAAAAAGCTGGAGGCCATCTTCCGGCACAAGGTGTTCAGGATGCTCCTGGACAAGGGAAAGATCACGGAGGAGATGGTGCGGATGCTCTCTGCATGGAAACATTCCGGGTTCAATGTCTTCTGCGGCAACCGCATCTCTCCCACTGATGATACGGCCATGGAAAATCTGGCGCGCTACATCATTCGGGCGTCCTTCTCCCAAGAGCGGATGCAGTACCTTGATCAGGAGGGGACGGTTGTTTATACATCCAAGGACGGCGCGACAACCAAGAACTTCCCGGCCCTGGAATGGCTGGCCGCGATGTGTTCGCACATCCCGAACCGGGGAGAGCAAATGGTGAGATATTACGGATACTACAGCAACGTCTCGCGGGGAAAACGCCAAAAGGAAGGTTTGGATGACGCCATCCCTTGCATCCTCGAACCTCAGGGAAACGAAAAGGCTTTCCGGAAAAGTTGGGCCAGGCTGCTTGAGAAGATATACGAGGTCGATCCCCTGGTCTGTCCGAAGTGTCAGGGGACGATGCGGATCATCAGTTTATGTGAAGCGATTGATTATGTGAAGTAGTCCACCGCTGATTCCTCGTATCTTCTTACCGGTTCGGCACTT
>CAZINF010000189.1:0-5659 GCA_964540555.1 uncultured Syntrophus sp.
GCATCTATGTGCCTAATATCTCAAAACATGTTTTTTACAACTGTTAAAGATCAGTATGGGGTTATATATGCCTCTCCGGGGTAATCGTGATCGCCGCAGGAAGTATTTGTAGGGGAAGACAGTATGATAGGAGCTATCCATCATGTATTCACATAACGGTGGTGCATAGGCTTTTGCAGGAGGCCTTGATCAGATGAGCCAAAGGCCGAAATGGTTCAGAATGGTTTTGATGACCTCCTGATCCTCGATGGAGCTGATGATCCGTATGGTTCCCCGGTATTTTGGGTAGGTGAGGGGTTCGACCTCATGGATTCTCTGTATCAGTGTGGCCCAGCTTTTCCGGCATGTCGCCGGTATTTAAAGTTCGGTGTGATATCGATTAGTTTTTCCAAGGACGTTATCTTTGGATGTCCGGGATTTCCAGCTTCAGAATGCACTGTTAAATAGTTCCAGTAATCCGAAAGGTACGAGCCCCATATAGAGGATCATGAATATCAGGGCGCAGCAGATCACTTTTTCGTGGAACAAAAGCGGGACCGGCGGGCGGGAACCCGCTTCCCTGGAATAACTCATCCGCACCAGGTTCAGGTAATAGAATATGGAGATCACCGTGTTGACCGCGCCGATGATAACGATGGCGAGATAGCCCTCCTTGAAGGCGGAAACGAAAAGGAAAAACTTTCCGGTAAAACCGCCCGTTGGGGGGATGCCCGCCAGCGAGAAAGCTGAGACGGCAAGGGTGATGGCCAGGAGGGGCGACCTTTTCGAAAGCCCCGCGAGATCGTCCACCATGACGTTGTCACCGTTTTTTGACAGGAGTGTGATCACATAAAACCCGGCCAGGTTCATAAAGAGATAGATGGTGATATAAAAGATCGCCGATGCGCCGCCGCCGCTGTTCAGGGAAATGATGCCCAGCATCAGGTAGCCGGCGTGGGCGATGCCGGAATAGGCGAGGAGCCGTTTGACGTCCTTCTGAACCAGGCCGGCAAGGTTTCCAGCGGTCATCGACAGGGCCGCAAGGATCATCAGGATGGCGGCAAGCTGCGGGGGAGGGGAAGGCGTCAGCATTGCGATCCTGATCAGGAGGGCCGCCGCGGCAATCTTGGGAACCGTGGCGATGAATGTCGTCGTCGTATTGGAGGACCCTTCGTATATGTCGGGCGCCCAGAAATGCATCGGGAAGAGGGAGAGTTTGAAGAAAAAACCGATCATGGTAAGCGTCAGGGCGAGAACGCCCACCGGCTGAAAAATGAACTCCGGAAGCGCCGGAACGATGTCGGCCAGAAAGGTGGATCCGGCCATCCCGTACAGGTAGCCCATCCCGTAAAGCATAATCCCTGTCGATACGGCGCCGAAGAAGAGATATTTTATCGACGCTTCCAGCTGCAGCCTGGTCTGCGACTTGCGCAGGGGGACAATGGCATAGAGACTGAAGGAGGAGATTTCCAGGCTGATCACGATGGAGATCAGCTCCACGGAGCTGACCATCATCATCAGGCCAAGCGTGGAAAAAGACAAAAACATGAAGAAGTCCGGTAAATAAGCGCTTTCTATTTCCTCATCGCTTCCGAACATGAAAACCACGAAGCAAAGGCCGGCGGACAAAAGCGCCTTGAAGATCTGCGAAAAAAGATTCACGTGATAGGCGCCGAAAAAAAGTGTTCCCTCCGCGGAAACGCCGACCAAGGAAAGAACAAATCCCGCCAGGGCCATCGCTCGGGCCCAGAAAAAGGTTCTCTCCTTCCTGCCTTTGAGAGACAGGAAAAGAAAGACAACCGAAATGAAAAGCATCGCGGATTCAGGGAGCAACAACATCATAAGCGAACCCCTTTAATGGGAAAACCCCTGCAGTTGCCTGAGCAGATGGCCAAGTGTGTTTTCCATCATCCGGACCAGGGGGCGGGGAAAAATCCCGACCCAGAGCACCAGGACGCCCAGGGGCAGCAGAGTGATCACCTCCCGGAGATTCATGTCCCGCAGCTCCCTCTTGTCCTCTCTGCCCCAGGTGATCGCTTTGAGCAGTCGGAGCATGTAGGCAGCCGCGAGGACTGCCCCTGCCACCGCAAGGAATCCCGCCGTTTTGTTCCAGGCAAATGTGCTTACGAGGACATAGAGTTCGCCCACGAAGTTATTGGTGCCGGGGAACCCGAAGGAAGATATGGCAAACAACCCGAAAAATCCCACATAGACGGGCATGATCCTGCCAAGGCCCGAGTTATCGTAGATCTCGCGGCTGTGGGTCCTCTCGTAAACAATGCCCACGGAGAGAAAAAGCGCCCCGGTGGTGACGCCGTGGTTGATCATCTGGAGCATCGCCCCTTCAAAACCGAGTGTGGTAAAGGTGAATATTCCAAGTGTGACGAATCCCATGTGGGCCACGCTGGAATAGGCGATCAGTTTCTTCATGTCGGTCTGGCTCAGGCAGACAAAACCGCCGTAGACGATGGCAATGATGGAGAGGGCGACGACATAAGGGGCGAAGGCGAAGCTTGCCGCCGGGGTGATAGGGAGAGAGAATCTGAGAAACCCATAAGTGCCCATCTTCAGAAGGACACTGGCCAGCAGCACGCTGCCCGCCGTGGGCGCCTCCGTATGCGCCGCCGGAAGCCATGTGTGGAACGGAAACATGGGAACCTTGATGGCAAAGGCGATGGCAAAGGCCAAAAAGACCCAGACCTGGAAATTGAAGGTGTAATTCCTGAACATCGCCTCGGGTATGCTGAATGTGCCGTTGACAAGGTACAGTGCGATGATGGCGACCAGTAGAAATACGCTCCCGAACAGGGTGTAGATGAAGAACTTTATGGATGCATAATCCTTCTGAGGTCCGCCCCAAACGGCGATGAGCAGATACATGGGGATAAGCATCGCTTCCCAGAAGACATAAAACAGGATGAAGTCGAGTGAACAGAAAACCCCGATCATGGCGGTTTCCATGAGCAGTACGCAGATCATGAATTCCTTGACCCGATCCACTATTGCCGTCCAGGAGCACAGGATGCAGGCCGGGGTGATCAGGGCGGTCAGCACGATCAGAAGGATGGTGATGCCGTCGATACCCAGGGTATAGTGTATCTGATACATCGGTATCCAGGAAAGCGATTCTCCGAATTGGAAGAGGGGCGTCTGCGGGTCGAAATGGGCGTAGAGCACCAGGGAAAAGAAAAGGGTGGCGATGCTCGTGAACAGCGCTGTAACCTTGACAGCTCCCTCCCCCCTCATAAGCAGAATCAGTGCGATTCCCACAAGCGGAAGGAAAATAATCGTCGACAGTATGGGAAAATCGAGGGGATTCATTATCAGGTACTTTTCCATGCGTCCCATTCCTTAAAACTCGTTTTTCACGGCCTATATGACCGCAAACAACAACACCGTCAGGAAAAAAATGATCACGGCTAATGCGATGTACGTTTGTATTCTGCCCGTCTGGAGTTTCCTCACCGTCGCACCGAGCTCCATGGTGGACGTCGCCGAACCGTCCACAATGCCGTCGATCACCCGCCGGTCGAATCCGTATGATAAATCCGCACTTTTGAAGAGCGCCCGGAGCCCCAACGTCCGGTACAATTCCCCCCAGAGGTTGTCGAAAAAGACGATCACCTTATCGTCGAATCTCAGGAAAAGCCAGACGGCTTTCCGGTAGAAGTAGTCCACATCGAGATTGATCTTTTCCTCCGGAGAGAGCTTGGCCAAAAGGAGGAAAAAGACGAGGCCCGTAAAGGAGAGGATCTGCAGCGCCTCGGAGAGGTGGTGCAGGGTGTAAGGCCGGTATTCCGTAGCGAAGGGAAGTAGGACGTAAAGCACGTCCGGATAGACGCCGATGACCAGGCACAACAGGGAAGTGATGCCCATGGCCCAGAGCATGTTTGCCGGCGGTTCCTTTGCCGTCACGGGCTCGCCTTTTCCGAAGAAGGCGAAGTAGGTCACTTTCAATCCGACGGAGAGGAACGTGCCTATTCCCGCCAGATTGAGGAAGTTCATCAGCCAAAGCCTCCCCTCCTGATGGGCCGCGGCCACGATCATGGATTTGCTCACGAAGCCGCTGAAGAGGGGAAATCCCGCAATGGATACCGCCCCGACGATATAAAAGATCATCGTCAGCGGCATGGTTCTGTAGAGACCCCCCAGTTGGGTCAGCTTTGCCGTTCCCGTCATGTACAATACGGCGCCGGCCCCCATGAAGAGGAGCGCCTTGTAGAGGATGTGGGCGAAGGCATGGGCGGCCGCCCCGTTTACGGCCAGGTGCGTCCCGATGCCGATCCCGGCCACCATGTATCCCACCTGGCTGATGATGTGATAGGCGAGCACCCGCCGGATGTCGTTTTCGATGACGGCGTAGCAGACCCCGAAGACGGTCATGGCCGTGCCCATGATGGCCAGCACCTCGAACCCGGCGAACCCGCGCGCCAGGACATACACCGCAGTTTTCGTCGTGAAGGCGCAGAGGAATACGGCGCCCTCGACGGTAGCCTCCGGATAGGCGTCGGGAAGCCAGGCGTGAAGCGGCAGGACGGCGGCATTCAGGGCAAAACCCCAGAGGATCAGGTATTCGGCGAGTCCCGCGTTTCCCGGGGCGATGCTGTCGAAGGCCATAGAGCCTGTTTTATAGTAGTAGAGCATCATGCCGGTAAAAAACAGAAGTCCGCCGAAGACATGAACGAGGAGGTAGCGGAAACCGGCGTCCAGCGACCTTTTCGTCCTCCGGTACCAGATCAGGAAGACGGAGGAAAAGGCCATGATCTCCCAGAAGATGAACAATGTGAAATAATCGCCGGCAAAAATGGCGCCCAGAGAACTTCCCACATACAGGAATCCGGCGATGTGATGCCCGCTTTCCTCCATGTGGAGTGCATAGAGGGCGCCGAGAAAAGCCATGATGGTGAACACCCAGGCGAAAATGAGAGCGAGTTTGTCCACCCGTCCGAAGACGCCGTCGATATTCAAAAAGCGGTACTGACCATAGAGCCCCTGCTCGGCCATGGCAACGGCGATGATGGCAAGGGCCGGGATGAGAAGGAGGATAACCTTCCGGGCCTTCCCCTGGAAAAAGGGCAGCAGCAGAGACCCCAGGAAAAAGAAAAGCGCCGGATGCAGCCAGCTATTCATAGAAATCCTCGTTCTTTGACAAAAACATATGCGCAATCCCCTTGCAGAATTTGATCAGCAGGAAACAACCGATCGTTCCGAATATCGCCCAGTAGGCATAGATCTTATCAATGATGTAATGGGCGTCTTCCCTTGAGAGCAAAACATCGAAGACGACGAGGACCGCGAGATACGCGATCATCACGATCTTCAACGTCTTGAGGTTATTCCTGAGCGCTTCAATCATGTTCGCCAGCTTCATCCGAACAACCTCCCGATAAGAGCGCTGAATGAATCGGGGAAGAGTCCCAGTCCCACGGAGATGAGCGCCGCGATCACGAGGGGGACGACCATGGTAGGCGGCGCCTCGCCGATTCCCTCCTGTCGCCATTTCCTGGCGTCCCCGGAGAAGAAGGCCTGGAATGTAATGGGGACAAAGTACCCGGCATTCAGGATCGTGCTGACCATCAGAACGATCACAATGGGCAGGTTGCCGATCTCCAGCGCGCCGTTCAACAGATACCACTTGGTCACGAAGCCCGCCACGGGCGGCACTCCGATCATGCTCAGC
>CAZINF010000190.1:0-5620 GCA_964540555.1 uncultured Syntrophus sp.
GAACCGTGCGACCTGATCACCCTGAGCAATATCCTGAAGAACCAGAAACGAATAGAAAAAATCGGTGGAACGGCCTACCTCGCCTCGCTCGTGGACAACGTCCCCTCGGCGGTCAACATCGCCTACTACGCCAAGATCATCAAGGAGAAGAGCATCCTGCGCCGTCTCATCGGCACGGCCACCGAGATCCTCAATAAGAGCTACGATGCCGGGAGAGACATCGACAGCGTCCTGGATGAGGCGGAACACGCCATCTTTGAGATTTCCGAGAACAAGATCCGGCCGTCCTTCCACCCGATGCGGGAGATCATCAAAGACAGCTTTAAAACGATTGAACGGCTCTATGCCAAAAAGGAACTGGTGACCGGGGTGGCGACCGGTTTCGACAAGATCGACGACCTCACCTCGGGACTCCAGAACTCGGACCTGATCATCATTGCCGGTCGGCCGAGCATGGGAAAGACCGCTTTTGCCCTGAACATCGCGCAGCATGCCGCTCTGGAGATGGGCGTCCCTGTGGCGATTTTTTCCCTCGAAATGGCCAAGGAGCAATTGGCGACCCGCATGCTGGCCTCGGAGGCCCGTGTGGACTCGCAGCGTCTCCGCAAGGGATTCCTCGGCGAAACGGATTGGCCGAAACTCACCACTGCGGCAGGACGTCTCTCGGAAGCGCCGATCTATATCGACGACACACCGGCAATCACCGTGATCGAGACGAAGGCCAAATCCCGCCGTCTAAAGGCTGAAGCCGGCCTCGGCCTGATCATTCTCGATTACCTCCAGTTGATGCGGGGCAGCGCCTTCAAGGATTCGCGGGAGCAGGAGATTTCGGAAATCAGCCGCTCCCTGAAGGCCCTGGCAAAAGAACTCGCCGTCCCGGTGATCGCCTTATCTCAGCTGAACCGGAAAGTGGAGGACAGGACCAACCGCCGTCCGCAAATGGCGGATCTACGGGAATCCGGAGCGATCGAACAGGATGCGGACCTGATCGCCTTCATCTACCGGGATGAGGTCTACAACCGATCCGAGGATAATCCGGAAAAGGGGACTGCCGAGATCATCATCTGCAAGCAGAGAAACGGACCGACAGGCATCGTCAGGCTGGCCTTCCAGGAAAAATACACCCGGTTTGAAAACCTTGCCCGCGGGGAAAATACGCCTTAGGGTCTGTAACGGTTATTCCGTTACAGACCCTCGCCCCTCGATCAGTTTGGTCTCTCCGCCCAGAGAGGGTATGGCAAGCCCCAGTTTCCGGAGGGCCTGCTTTTCGATCTGCCTGGCCCGTTCCCTGGTGATGTGATAGCGGTCGCCGATCGCCTGGAGGGTGAGGGGGTTATCCGCCATTACGCGGTTTCGGATAATGAAGCTCTCTTTCTCATTGAGTTTGGCAAGCGCCCCGGCGATGTTGTGCTGGACAAGCGCCATCTCTTCTTTCCTGATCAGCGCCGTCTCCTGATCCTCACCGTCGTACATCAGGTAATCCATATGCGTCGCTTCTCCGTCATCAATCACATGGGCGTCGAGCGAGAGGTCGCGGCTGCCCATCCGGATGTCCATCTCCTCGATCTCCTCCGGACGGACCCCGAGAGTCGCGGCTATTTCCGCAAACTCCGGCCGCTTCTCGGAGAGGCTCTCGAGCTTCTTCCGGGCCTGGCTGAGTTTGAAGAATAACTTGCGCTGAGCCTGGGTTGTGCCGATCTTGACCAGGCTCCAGGATTTGATGATGTAATTCTGAATATACGCCCTGATCCACCAGACCGCATAAGAGATGAGGCGGTAGCCCTTGTAGGGATCGAATTTCCTTACTGCATGCATGAGACCGATGTTGCCCTCCTGGACGAGATCGGCGAGCTTCAGTCCATAATTCCGATATTCATGGGAGATCTTCACCACAAAGCGCAGGTTCGAGACAACCAGCTTTTCCGCCGCTTCCATGTCATTGTACTTGACAAGCTGGACGGCAAGACGAAATTCCTCTTCCGCCGTCAGGATGGGAAAGCGGCTGATCTCGGCCATATAGAGATCGAGCGTCCCTGTAACTGCCGGTACTTCCAAGAGTTCATCCTCCCTATACTCGCGATTACCGCATTATTCATACAATGGATGCATCCGAACAGTCAATCTCTTTCCCTTTGTCTCTGCCGGCTTGTCTTGACATCCTTTTCTCAGGTGTTTAACTTACTGCGGGAGTGATGATGGCGCAAGATGAAGGAGGTTTCGATGAGATTCGACAAATTTACCTTAAAGGTTCAGGAAGCCATTCAGGAGGCGCAGGCGCTGGCCGGTCAGCAGGGACATCAGGCTCTCGATGCGGAACATCTCTTTCTCGCGCTCGTGAAACAGCCGGAAGGGATCGTCTCTGAAATTATCAAAAAGCTCGGCGCCGATCCCCGCCGCATCGAGAGCGAAGTACGTAAGGCTTTGGAACGGCTGCCGAAGGTCGAAGGTGCGACCGGCGGACAAATCTATATGACGTCGGGATTGAACAAAGTCCTCGATTCCGCTATGACAGAAGCAGCGCGCCTCACGGATGAATATGTCAGCGCGGAGCATGTTCTCATTGCAATGGCCGAGGAAAAAGGAACCCCCGTTGCAAAGAGTCTTGGCGCCAACGGCATCACGAAGGATGCGATCTTCAAAGCCCTCGTGGATATCCGTGGAAACCAGCGGATCACCGATCCCAGTCCGGAGGAGAAATATCAGGCGCTGACGCGGTATGCACGCGATTTCAACGAGTTGGCCAGAAATGGTTCTTTCGATCCTGTGATCGGCCGTGACGAGGAGATCCGGAGGATCATGCAGGTCCTCTCCCGACGAACGAAGAACAACCCCGTTCTGATAGGGGAACCCGGTGTCGGCAAGACGGCGATCGTGGAAGGACTCGCCCAGCGGATCATCAACGGCGACGTTCCTGAAAACCTGAAGGACAAGAGGGTGATCGGCCTCGATATCGGCGCCCTCGTCGCCGGGGCGAAGTACCGCGGCGAATTCGAGGAGCGACTCAAGGCCGTCCTGAAGGAGGTCACCGCCTCACAGGGTGAGATCATCCTTTTCATCGATGAGATCCATACGGTCGTGGGGGCCGGGGCGGCGGAGGGCGCCATCGATGCCTCGAACATGCTGAAACCCGCCCTTGCGAGGGGAGAGCTGCGCTGCGTGGGCGCCACCACCCTGAACGAATACCGGAAGCATATCGAGAAGGACCCGGCTCTCGAGCGGCGATTCCAGCCGATCATGGTCAAGGAGCCCTCCGTAGAGGATACGATTGCGATTCTCCGGGGTCTGAAGGAGCGCTACGAGGTCCATCACGGTGTCCGGATCAAGGACGCGGCCATCATCGCAGCCGCGACCCTTTCCGACCGTTACATCAGCGACCGGTTCCTCCCGGACAAGGCGGTCGATCTCATCGATGAGGCCGCTTCCCGACTGCGGATCGAGCTGGACAGCATGCCCGCGGAGATCGATGCCCTTGATCGCCGCGTCATCCAGCTCGAGATCGAACGGCAATCGCTGAAGAACGAAACAGATCGAACCTCCGTGGAAAGACGCGAGAAGATCGAAAAAGAACTTGCCGAACTCCGTGCATCGATGGACGAAATGAAGCTGCACTGGGCAAACGAGAAAGAGGCCATCAAAAAGATCCAGGCAATTAAAGGCCGGATCGAGGCATTCAAAGTCGAGGAGCTAAGCGCCCAGCGCACGGGCGACCTTGCCCGTGCCGCTGAGATCCGCTACGGGCGGCTCGTCGATTCGAACAAGGAACTGGAACGGGAAAACAACAAACTGGAGGAAGTCCAAAAGAACCGTCGGATGCTCAAGGAAGAGGTCGATGCGGAGGACGTCGCGGGAGTCGTTGCCAGCTGGACGGGAATTCCCGTTTCCCGAATGCTGGAAAGCGACATCCAGAAGCTGATCCATATGGAAGAGAGGCTCGGGCAGAGGGTCGTCGGCCAGGATGAGGGGATCAGCGCCGTCTCCAGCGCGCTCCGAAGGGCCCGCTCCGGCCTCCAGGACCCGAACCGCCCGATCGGTTCCTTCATCTTTCTGGGACCCACCGGTGTCGGGAAGACCGAGTTGGCCAAGGCGCTGGCCGAATTCATGTTCGACAGCGAAGCGGCGCTGATCCGGATCGACATGTCGGAATTCATGGAAAAGCATTCCGTTGCCCGGCTGATCGGCGCCCCGCCGGGATACGTGGGTTATGACGAAGGCGGATATCTTACCGAGGCCGTCAGACGAAGGCCCTATTCGGTTCTCCTGTTCGACGAGATCGAGAAGGCCCATCCGGATGTCTTTAATATCCTTCTGCAGATCCTCGATGACGGCCGTCTTACCGACGGTCACGGCCGCACTGTGGATTTCAAGAATACAATCGCGGTGATGACATCCAACATCGGCGGCCTGTGGCTGCAAGATCCCTCGCTCGGGGAGGAAGAGAAGAGGAATCGGACAATGGAGTCCCTCCAGGCGACCTTCAAACCGGAGTTCATTAACCGGATCGACGATATCGTCATCTTCTGTTCGCTCGCGATGGAAGACATAGAGCGGATCATCGATATCCAGCTCGGGCTCATCCGGAGGCGCTTGCAGGAAAGGAAACTGATCCTGGAATTGACAGAGGGCGCCAAAGAATATATAGTCCGGCAAGGCTACAGTCCGGTTTATGGCGCCAGACCGCTCAAGCGGGTGCTTCAGAAACAGGTCCTGGATGCTTTGGCCATGAACCTGCTGGAAGGTTCGTTCGTCGAAGGCGATCGAATCGTGATCGACAGCGACGGCGGGAAGATAGTGCTTCGGAAAGGAGAAAAGAGATGAACACAATAAAAACAACAATTCTTCTCGGCGCCCTCACCGGGCTGCTCATGTTTATCGGCGGTTTTTTCGGCGGTCAAAATGGGGTCGTCATCGCCTTCCTCTTCGCCATGGCGCTCAATTTCGGCAGTTACTGGTTCTCCGATACGCTGGTCCTGAAAATGTATCAGGCCCGGCCGGTCTCGGAGAGCGAGGCCCCCGGGCTCCACGCCATGGTGAAGGATCTCGCCATGAAGGCATCCCTGCCCATGCCAAGGGTTTTCATCGTCCCCGGCGACACTCCGAACGCTTTCGCCACAGGGCGCAATGAACACCATGCGGTCGTGGCCGTCACCGAGGGCCTCCTGCGGATCCTCAATCGGGATGAACTGGAAGGGGTCATTGCCCATGAACTGACCCATATCAAACAACGAGACATTCTCATTGGTTCCATCGCCGCGACACTGGCCGGGGCCATTATCATGCTGGCCAATATGGCCCAGTGGGCCGCCATGTTCGGCGGGGCAAGCCGCGACAGCGAGGAGGGAGGAAGCAGCGGCGGCGTCATCAGCCTGATTCTCATGGCCGTTCTCGCGCCAATCGCCGCCACCATCATCCAGATGGCCATCTCCCGCTCCCGTGAATACCTTGCCGATGCCGGCGGCGCCAAGGTCTCGGGAAAACCATACGGTCTGGCAACCGCCCTCGAAAAACTCTCCCGGGCATCCCAGGCCATCCCTATGGAGGCGAACCCCTCCACGGCCCATATGTTCATCGTCAACCCTCTGACAGGGCGCTCGCTGATGAACCTCTTCAGCACCCATCCGCC
>CAZINF010000191.1:0-5574 GCA_964540555.1 uncultured Syntrophus sp.
AACCGATCCTATCCGCCGATACAAAACTTTTCACGCAGCCTTACCGGAAAGACACCGCGCCCGCCCAGATGCTTGCAGGCTTCTGGAATGGCCTCCACGCGATAGGTCAGATCGGTCATGTTGATGCGCAAGATACAAGCGGTCATGATGATACTCCTTTCTTTGATATTTTTTTGATATTCGGGTTGAATATACCGGTTTCTTCCGATTGGACGTCATAAACACAAAAACCCGAACTCTTTTCGAGACACGAGCTCTGAGATCATCCGTCCACCATGGCACCCTCACGTTTTTGGGTTAAGGGATCAAATGACGATCGATAGATTATGTAATTGTGGGATTACCTAAACATAAAAAATCCTGGATGTCAATATCATTTTTGATATCGTATTCAATAGGTTGCTCGGGAAATCCGTCTTCCACCTTTGTATTTGAATCAGAGCACTGGCTTCTTTATCCGTTGTTGATGGAATAAAAGCCGTTGATTTTTTTTGAAAAAAAAGATCATTTTCTGATAAGACCATATCACACGACGAATGAAGACGAGTCTATCCAGACCCTTATCTAAGAATGGAGGCTACAGAGATGAAAGTTCTTGTGGAAAAAAGAGATGTGATCTGCACGATCATCATCAACAGACCCGAGAGCAGAAATGCCGTAGACCGGGAAACAGCGACACAACTCATCGAGGCATTCGAAGATTTTGAACGGGAAAGCAGCCTG
The DNA here is from genome assembly GCA_964540555.1 of uncultured Syntrophus sp. Lineage (GTDB taxonomy): Bacteria > Desulfobacterota > Syntrophia > Syntrophales > UBA5619 > JAKAFS01. The sequence goes on from CAZINF010000191.1 coordinate 724, forward strand.
CTCGTGGCTGTGTTGTATGGTGAAGGGGGAAACTTTTGTGCCGGAGCTGATCTCAAAGCCATGTCCCGAGGTGATCTGAACGCAGTCAATAGCCTTGATTCTGATATGTCCAAGCCAGGTCCGATGGGTCCAAGTCGAATGAGAACATCTAAGCCTGTTATTGCTGCCGTATCCGGCTATGCCGTAGCTGGGGGATTGGAGCTGGCTTGCTGGTGTGACTTACGGATCGTCGAGCGTGACGCCGTTTTCGGGATCTTTTGCCGGCGCTACGGTGTCCCTCTCATCGATGGAGGCACGCAACGCCTCCCCCGATTGGTCGGGATGAGCCGTGCGTTAGACATGATCCTCACAGGACGCCCTGTGAGCGGTGAGGAAGCCTTTGTCATGGGACTGGCCAACCGACTCGTTGAACGGGGAAAAGCGAGAGAAGAGGCAGAGGCATTGGCTCTTCAGATCGCAGCCCACCCGCAGTCATGCATGCGCAGTGACCGTCAGTCCGTATATGGGGGATTTGATCTGTCGATGGATGAGGCAATGGATCTGGAATTTCGCCTGGGCATGGAGGTGATTGCTGGGGATGAGCTGCAGGCAGGGGTGAAGAAGTTTTCGCAGGGAATAGGGAAACACGGTCGTTTCTAATGGAAGCTTTCACGCGGTTGCACCTTTAACAGATAATCGGATACCCAAAGGTATGAATCGGGACATGTGGAAACAGGGGGAAAATGCAGTTTGGTTGATCTTTCTTTATCTCACCCTTCTGCCCTTCCTCTCGTGGGGGCAAAGCGATGGCGGCGAGGGGTTGAAGACCGGCAGGACACCCGTGTATCCTTACCGGGTCATCCGTACATATCCTCATGACCGGCAGGCCTTTACGCAGGGGTTGGTCTATGAAGGCGGGGTTTTTTATGAGGGGACGGGACTCTATGGCCGATCCTCGCTGCGCAAAGTGGAACCGCTTTCCGGCCGTATCCTGAAAGAGGTCAGGCTGGAGCCGTCCCATTTTGGAGAGGGGATCACGATCTTCGGCAACCGGATTGCACAGCTGACATGGAAGTCTCGTGTCGGATTCGTCTACGACAAAGCAACTTTCCGTATCCTGCACAGATTTACCTATCTCCGGGAGGGGTGGGGGATCACCTATGACGGCAAGAACCTCATCATGAGCGACGGGACATCCGTTTTACGTTTCCTCAGCCCGAAGAATTTCCGGGAAATTGCAACGCTTGGCGTCCATGATGAGAGGGGGCCGGTCATCGGACTGAACGAACTGGAATACCTTCAGGGCGCCATTTATGCCAACGTCTGGCCCACGGATCGAATTGCGGTTATCGATCCTGCGACGGGTCGGATCACGGCTTGGATCGATCTGCAGGGATTGCTCGGTGAGAGGAATTCGCGGGGCGTCGATGTCCTCAACGGCATCGCCTATGACGCCCGGAACGATCGCCTCTTCGTCACGGGGAAATTGTGGCCGAGGGTCTTTGAAATCCAGACTGAATCCAGACCCAAACCACCATAACGAATAGGGGGCGTGGCCTTCGAACGGTTCCGACGATGAGACTTGCGTAGCTTGAAAATGTGATCCCGGAAGCGCGCATTGGAGATTTTTTGGGGCGCCCTGCCCCCGCAGTGGAGCGATGGCAAAGACGATTGTTTGAGCGCGAAGCGCGAGTTTCGTCTTTGCCATCGAAGCGAGGAGGTGCAGGGTCGAAAAATGTCCAGCGCATGGAGGGGTCTTGATTTTCAAGTTACGCAGATCTGATGATGAAAGACTCTCCGCCCACAGGGCGAGGCTTAAAGGGTTGTGGCTCCGGTCAAGGCATGCGGTTCGATTTGTCGCTGCCAGATTGTCAGGGCGGCGAGGGCGCGGCGGGCGTAAATGAGACCCCGGTCTTTCTTTCGAACCCTGCCAGAAAGAGGGGGGAAGAGGCCGAATGCGACGTTCATCGGCTGGAAGGTCTTCCGGTCGGCTCGCTGGAGGTGGCCGATCAGGGCGCCCAGGGCGGTATCAGGCGGCGGCACGATCATTCCTCGTCCTTCAATCAAGAGCGACGCATTGATGCCGGCGAGAAGGCCCATTGCCGTGGACTCAATATACCCCTCCACGCCGGTGATCTGACCCGCGAGAAAGAGATCGGGCCGGGTGCGGAGCTGCAGAAAAGGGGTAAGCAAGGCAGGGGCGTTGAGAAAGGTGTTCCGGTGGACGCTGCCATACCGGGCGAACTCGGCGTTTTCCAGACCGGGGATCATCCGGAAGATCCGTCTCTGCTCGGGCCTGGTCAGCTTCGTCTGAAATCCGACGATATTGTAAAGGATCCCTTCCTTGTCTTCGCGCCGCAGTTGGACGACGGCGTGAGGCCTGCAGCCGGTCAGCGGATCGATCAGGCCGACCGGCTTCATCGGCCCGTGTGCAAGGGTCTCGATCCCTCGACGGGCGATCACCTCGACGGGGAGGCATCCCTCGAAGCACTTCAACGTTTCGAAGGTGTGTAGCGGAGTCTCCTTCGCCTCGATCAGTGCTTTCCAGAAGTTTTCGTAGGTATTGCGGTCCAGAGGACAGTTCAGGTAATCCGGATCGCCGCGACCATAGCGGGAGGCGGCGAAAACACCGTTCATGGAGATGGATTTCCCTTCGACGATCGGTGAGATCGCATCGTAGAAATAGAGATACTCGCTGCCGGTCAGCGAGGCGATCGCGGCCGCGAGCGGATCGGAGGTGAGGGGGCCGGTTGCCACAATGGCGATGCCGGTTGAAGGAATTTCAGTAACCTCCCCGCGAGCGAGTGTCAAACCCGGTTGTGCGGTGAGACGTCCCTCGATGAAATGGGAAAATGCGCTCCGGTCGACCGCGAGGGCCTTTCCGGCGGGAACCGCCGTGGCGTCCGCCGCCGCCATGATCAGCGAATCCATCCGTCGCAGCTCCTCTTTAAGGAGGCCGACGGCATTATCCAGGGTGTTGGAACGGAGGGAATTGCTGCAGACGAGTTCGGCGAGAAGCGGCGATTTGTGGGCAGGAGAGAACCGGTCCGGCTTCATCTCACAGAGCCGGACCCGCCGACCGCGCCTGAGGAGTTGCCAGGCCGCCTCGCAGCCGGCCAGTCCCCCGCCGATGACGGTTACCGTTTCTTTGCTCGTCATCATATTGCAGGATCCTGACTGTTTACGAAGCCGTCATTTTTTGTACTTCATGATATTCCGGCACTCGGGGTAACCGGTGCAGCCCAGGAATTTTCCATACCGTCCCGTTTTCACGGCTGTCGGTTTACCGCACTTGTCGCAGGGGACATCCGAGATTTCCTGCGTCGCCGCCGCTTTGACCGGACTTCCCGACGGAGCGGTCTTGACGATATTCTTGCACTCCGGATATCCCGTACAGCCAAGAAAGGCGCCATAACGGCCCCTTTTCAGGGCCATCGGCTTACCGCACTTCTCGCAAACCGTCTCGGGGAGGGTTCCCTCCGCGGGGGCAGCGGCGGGTGTTCCATCCGGGGCAAGGTTTATCGTATGCTTGCACTCGGGATAGCCCGAACAGCCGAGAAACTTTCCAAACCGCCCCTGACGGGCGACCATCGGTTTTGTGCAGAGGGGGCAGGGGATGTCGGTCGTCTTTTCCTCCAGCAGGATGTCGCCTTTTTCGTCCTGCTTGAAATTCTTAGTATTCTTACAGGCCGGGTAGTTCGTGCAGGCGAGGAAGCGTCCATTTTCCCCCCATTTGATGACCATGGATTTGCCGCATTTCTCACAGACGAGATCCGTCGGGGTCTCCTCGCGTTTGATGTTTGTCATGTTCGCCTTTGCCTTTCTCAGCTCCTCCTTGAAGGGGAGGAAAAAATTGTTCAGCGTGTCCAGACGCTTTGCCTTTCCCTCCTCGATCCGGTCAAGCTCGGTCTCCATCCCCGCGGTGAAGGCGACGTCCAGGATCCGGGGAAAGTTTTTCACCAGCAGATCGGTGACAAGAATGCCGAGTTCGGTGGGGATTAACTTCCCTTTTTCCAGAAGGACGTATTCCCTCTCCTGGATCGTGGTGAGTATTGCTGCATAGGTGCTGGGGCGGCCTATGCCGTTTTCCTCTAGTTCACGGACGAGGGAGGCTTCGGAGAAGCGGGGCGGAGGCTGGGTGAATTTTTGTTCAGACTTGAGATCGATGAGTTTGAGTATCTCCCCTTCGCGGACCTCGGGGATGAGCCTGCCGAAACCGTTCTCGTCGCCGTTGTCCTCCTTCCCCTCGGTATAGACGATGGTGAAGCCGGGGAACTTCATCACCGATCCCTGCACCCTGAACAGGACGTTTGCGGCCGCGATGTCCACCGTCGTTTGATCGAGCAGGGCGGGATTCATCTGGCAGGCCAGAAACCGGTTCCAGATGAGCTGATAGAGGCGGAACTGATCCGGGGTAAGGTATTGCTTGATCGCCTGGGGAGGATGGTCCAGCGACGAAGGCCTGATCGCCTCATGGGCGTCTTGGGCTGCATCCGCTACCCTGAAGACCCGCGCCTTGGGGGGCAGAAACGCCGGATCATAGTTCTTTCCGATGTAATCCCGCACGTCGTTGATCGCCTCGGCGGCGATCCGGACCGAGTCGGTCCGCATGTAGGTGATCAGGCCGACGGGGCCTTCCGCGCCCAGTTCGATTCCTTCGTAGAGCTTCTGGGCGGTCGCCATCGTTTTCTTCGCTGAAAAGTGCAGCCAGGGGGAGGCCTCCTGCTGCAGCTTGCTCGTGGTAAAGGGGGGGGGGGGGGGGGGGTGTGGTCTCTTTCTCTCTCTGGGTTGGAAACCCGAAGGGGGGTCTTCGCGGGGACGATACACCCCGTGCCGAGCGTTCGGCGTCTGCGATTCTACGTGTGTTAGCGC
>CAZINF010000192.1:0-5560 GCA_964540555.1 uncultured Syntrophus sp.
TCACCTCTCGCTCCAGCAGGTTCATCTTGCTCACCAGATCCGTAAAGGCCTGGTAATTCTTGAATATCGTCTGGAGGATGACGCCCTTGGTCACACCATTGCGTTTGATGGGAATGCGGTTGACCAGCAGGGTGGCTTCGGTTTTAAGTGAGCAGCGTTCACCCAGTTCGGCCTGGCCTTTTTCGAGCACCTCGGGAAGCCTTGAGGACGGGAAGAAATCGGTAATGTGCCTGCCGATGGCCTTTTTCCGGTTTGTTCCGAGCAGATCAGCATAGACCTGATTCATGAAAAGGATTCTGGCCTCGCCGTCGCAAAAAATGATGCCCGAATAGACGTTGTTCAGAATAAGCTCAAGCAGGTCGTTCAGCTCGATGATATCGCCGATTTTCCGGCTCTGTTCCATCGCAGCGATTTTGCGGCTCATACCCTTTTCTAACCTCTGTTGATCCGCCGACCGGGCGGGTCTAACCGGTCCCCCGGACGGCAACCGCCCGCGTCAACCGATTCCATTTGCTCGAGCTTCAATCGATCAGGACGCGGCGCCTTCGAACGCATGACGGGAAGCCGCTTGATAGGAATGCGCTTTTTTATTGAGGGAAGGATACGAAGGCGGACCTTGTATGTCAAGGAGATTTTATCCCATCCTCATTTGCCTTGACAATCCCCGTGAATCCTGTTAGCAAAACACCATAAGGCCTCAAAATGTCGTGTGTTTCGGTAACGACTGGTCTTTGTTCAAACGGTGGAAATTGATGGATCTACAGACGGAAGTCCTGATTATCGGAGGCGGAGCAACGGGGGCGGGGATCTCTCGTGATCTCGCACTGCGCGGCATCCCCTCCCTCCTCGTGGATAAGGACGACTTCACCTCCGGCGCCTCCGGACGAAACCAGGGCCTCCTCCACAGCGGCGCCCGTTATGCCGTCAACGACCCCGAAGCGGCCAGGGAGTGCATCACCGAAAACCGGATCCTCCGGCGGATCGCCCCCCACTGCATCGAAGCGACGGGAGGCCTGTTCGTCTCACTTCCCGAAGACGGCCATGAGTACCGTGCAAACTTCATTCGCGCATGCGGAGCGGCAGGGATCGACGCAGAGCCTCTCACTCCCAAAGAGGTCCTGTCGATGGAGCCGAAACTCAACCCGCTCATCACCGGCGCCGTCCAGGTCCCTGACGGGGCAATCGATCCCTTCACGCTCGTTGTAGAAAACGCGCGGGATGCCGAGTCCCGCGGGGCGCGATACCTTCTCCACACCGAAGTCACAGGTCTCATCCGCGAAAACCTCCGGATCGCCGGGGCGCGGGTCAAAGACCGGATCACCGGTGGAGAATTTACGATCTCGGCCTCCCGGGTAATCAACGCTACCGGCGCCTGGGCGAATAAGGTCCTCGGTCTCGCTGGCCTTGCGATGGGCATCGCCCTCTCCAAAGGTTCCATGCTGATTACCAATACACGCCTGAGCGAGCGGGTGATCAACCGCTGCCGCCCCCCCGCGAGCGGCGACATCATCGTCCCCAACGACACCGTTTCCATTCTTGGCACGACTTCCCTCCGCACGGAGGATCTGGAACATCATGAGGTTACCCCGGAGGAGGTCTCCTTCCTGGTCGACGAACTCTCCCGGATGATCCCCGCCGTCAAAGAGGAACGCTTCACCAGGGCTTACGCCGGCGTCCGCCCCCTCGTGCAGTCGGCGGTGGCAGGCGATGACCGGGAGATCAGCCGTGGCTTTACTTTGATCGACCACGGAAGCCGCGACGGCCTGGAAGGACTGATCACCATCACCGGCGGAAAACTCATCACCTACCGCCTCATGGCGGAAAGGACCGTCGACTTCATCTGCGCGGGGATGGGTCTCCATGTGCCTTGCCTCACCCATCTCCAGCCTCTCCCCGGCGCCGGACGCGGCCATACCTTTCAGGACCGTCTCCTTCGGCTGCGGCATCAGGTCCCCGCCTCCCGAAGGGAGCTCCTTTGCGACTGCGAGCTCGTCCCACGGGAGGCCGTGGATGCGATTCTGCGAGAAGGAAAGGTGCGGGAACTCCAGGATATTCTCCACCGAACACGACTCGCCAAGGGGACCTGTCAGGGGGGCTTCTGCGTCTACCGACTCCTGGGTGTCCTGAACGAACGGAGAAAAGAGGAGGGACTCGGCGGCTCCAACCCCATGCTCAAGGCCTTTCTCGAGGAGCGATGGAAGGGGATCCGGCCTGTCCTCTGGGGGACCTCCGTGAAGGAAGAGGAGCTGATCGAATCCATTTACAAGGGGCTCTTCAATCTCACCCCTGAAGAGGCCGACACGACGGACGGAGGTCATCCGTGAAGCGTTGGGATCTGATCGTCATCGGGACGGGGCTTGCGGGGCTGACCGCCGCGCGGACGGCGGTCGAAATGGGAGCGAAGGTCCTTGTCATCGGCCGGGGGATGGGATCGCTCACCCTGTTCGGAAACACCATCGATGTCCTGGGCGAGACGTTGCCCGGAGCGGACATGGAGGCGGGATTGGCCGCCTGGATTGCGGCGCATCCGGATCACCCTTACGCCAGGACGGGCTGGTTGGGGATCTCGGAGGGGCTGAATGCCTTCCGGGAGCTGTTTCCTCCGCCTTACACATTCGATGCCGTCGGCGGGGGAAACAGCCTCGTCCCCACCGGCGCCGGGACGCTGCGTCCCACCTATCTGCTCCCCATCACAATGACCGCCGGTGCGGGGATGTCTGCGGCGGATATGCTGATCGTCGGTCTGAAGGGCTTCAAGGATTTTCAGGGAGATACGGTTTCTCTCCACCTGCAATGTCGCGGGGTGAATCTCTCCCTCCCCCGTTACGGCCTGGAAGGTCTGACCGCGCTTGGCCTTGCCAGACTTATGGATGAGGAACCTTTCCGGGAAAGTCTCGGCGAGACGATCCGGCGCCAGATGGCCGGGGAAAAGCGGATCGGTCTGCCGGCCGTCCTTGGTCTTAAGTCTCCCGCGGATGTCCTCAAGACGCTCGAGACGATCACCGGAGCGAAAGTCTTCGAAATCCCGATGCTCCCGCCGTCGATCCCCGGCACGCGGATCTTTCACCGTTTCCGGCAGTTCCTTATCGCAAAAGGGGCAACCTTTCTGCTTGGAAATCCCGTGACCGGCGCCGATGTGAAGGACGGCCGCTGCGAAGGGATCACCCTCCAGAACCCTCCGCTTTTGACGCTTTACCGTGCGGAGCGCTACATCCTGGCGACCGGACGCTTCCTCGGCGGGGGGCTCCAGGCCGACATGGAACGGATCGCCGAGCCCCTCTTTCACCTCCCCGTACTGCAGCCGGAATCGCGCGGGAAGTGGTTCCGGGAGCGGTTCTTCCAGCCGGATGCGCATCCGATTCACCGCGCGGGGATCGTAACCGACGCAGACCTCCGACCGGTCGATGCCGGGGGAAGGGCTATTCTGAAAAACGTCCGGGTGGCGGGCTCGATCCTCGCCAACCACCAGATGATCGAGGAGCATTCGCACGAAGGGATCGACATCGCTACGGGTTATCTTGCAGCCAGGAGGGCGCTCGCATCATGACGCATGCAGAAGAAATCCCGACCCTCCCCCGGCACCTACCGGATCTCTGTGTCCGCTGCGCCACCTGCATGGCCGTCTGCCCGGTATCCCGCGTGACGCCGCTTTTCCCCGGGCCGAAGCAGGCAGGCCCCGGAGCGCAGCGATTCCGGTTGGCCTCCCAGGATTCCGTTGACGACTGGATCGAACTCTGCACTGCCTGCCGCCTCTGCGATACCGTCTGCCCGGCCGGGGTTCCGATCTCCGAACTGAATCTGATGGCGAAAGCCAAGTACATGGACGAGCGGGGGGTGACGTTGCGGGACTGGCTCCTCGTCCGGAGCGACCGCTTCGGCGAGCTGTTCTCCCGTTTTTCCGCGATCGTCAACCCCATGATGAAGATGCGCGCCATTCGGTGGCTCCTCGATAAGGCGCTTAAAATCGACCGGCGGCGAGACCTTCCCGCCTTCGAGTCCCCCACCTTCCGGAGGTGGTTCCGCAACCGTCCCGTCGTGATGAACACCGCGGGCCGCCCGAGAATCGCTTATTTTTACGGCTGCTTCACCAATACGAACGAAGTGGATGTCGGAAAGGCGGCCGTGGTTTGCCTTGAGGCATACGGATATTCGGTAAGCGTCCCGCCTCAGAGATGTTGCGGCATTCCCCGCCTTGGGGTCGGCGACCTGCGGGGCGCCAGGGAGATGGGACGCCGGAACCTCTCCCTGCTCCTGCCGACGATCCGAGAAGGAACCGATATTGTCTTCTCCTCGACGAGCTGCGGCATGATGTTCCGTCACGAATACGGCCCGCTTCTTGACCTCCCCGGAGCGGAAGAGCTGGCGACGCACCTCTTCGATATCTGTGGGTTTCTGTTGCGCCTGCACGAGGAGGGAAAAACAGCCGTGCGGTTCAAACGGCTCGCCTTGAAGGCCGCCTACTTTGCCCCCTGTCACCTCCGGTCGCTGAACAGCGGCCTCCCCGCCCTCGAACTTCTCCGCTTCGTACCGGGACTCGACATCCACATGATCGAGGCGGAGTGCTGCGGTCTGGGCGGTCTTTACGGTTTCAAGAAGGAGAAGTACGCCATTGCCGAAGAGATCGGGAAGGATCTGGCGAAGGAGGTTGTCCGGATGAAGCCCGAGGTCATCCTCACGGACTGCGAAGGCTGCCGGATGCAGATTCGCCACCTGACGGGCCTCGATGTCCTCCACCCCCTCCAGCTCCTCCGCGATGCCCTTCCGTCCCCTTGATCCATCCGCCAACGCGCCGCCCTTAACCCGATTCCTTTGGAGTGCAACGGAGAAGGCAGGCGGCGTTAAAGGGTATATTATGGTAAATGTTCAAGATCTTCCATATCTTTATGTCTGCCGACGGCATGTTTATTCTTTTATGCGAGCAACCCAGCCGACGCTGCAAACTGTCGGCTGGGTTGCTTTGTCCACTCAGAGAATTTTTTTTAATTCTTCTGCGGAGATTTCACAGTCACGCATGATCTGAGACAAAAGGCCACGACCGATTGTCTCACCGGCATGTGTAGGTATTACCGTACACCTACCGTCAACATGCTGAAGGAAATTATGGCTGCCTTTTCGTCGAATGACCTCAAAGCCCATTTTCCGAAGAGCCTTGATAAGGCGCTGGCCCGTGACAGCGGGGACGTTGCTCATCCGGGGACCGCCACACGTTGGACCCCGATAAATTCTGTGGCCGCAGGGTCTTCTATCTCAAGGCAAAGTTCAATAGCCTCCTTGACTCTCTTCATCAAGACGTCAAGGGATTTCGCTTGTGTGTGGCATCCTCGTAGCGTGGGTACTGAAGCCACAAAATACCCGTCCTCATCTTTTTCGATAACAACGCTAAACTCTCTATTCATTTTCGCTATCCTCCGATTCGATAGTATCATAGAGGGAATATTTCTTCATCTTCAATTTGGAGCGAACGCCATAATCAGCCGCCGCGATTCTGCGGTCGGCTGAATTAATTTGTGTACGCCCGGCACGGGCGTGAACTCATGGGGTGAAAGTCCCCTGTACATGA
>CAZINF010000193.1:0-3330 GCA_964540555.1 uncultured Syntrophus sp.
TCATTGTCGGCGCCTCCTACCTTCTCGGAAACCGGATTTCCAACAAGATAAAACTCTCCACGTACGAATGCGGCATGCAGACCATAGGACCTACCCGGATGAAAATCAATATTCGCTACTACATCGTGGCGATGCTATTTCTGATCTTCGACATAGAGATCATGTTTCTCTATCCATGGGCGGTCGTAGCGGGCAGCCTGAAACTCTTCGGTTTTATGGCGATGCTGATTTTTGTGATCATCCTCTTGATCGGCTACATCTATCTTTGGAAAAAAGGGGCTCTGGAATGGGAATAGATCAGGTGCCGGACTCATTGCAGGATGTGATCAACTGGGCGAGAAAAAATTCCATCTGGCCCGTTACTTTTGGGTTGGCCTGCTGCGCCTTGGAGATGATGGTCGCCAGTTCCGCGACCTATGACATCGCCCGCTTCGGCGCAGAAGTCTTCCGGCCTTCTCCCCGTCAGGCCGATCTGATGATCGTTGCAGGGACGCTGACGAAGAAAATGGCGCCCATGCTGAAGCGAATCTATGATCAGATGCCCGAACCGAAATGGGTGATCGCTTATGGGTCCTGCGCCTGCAGCGGTGGAATTTTCCAGTCCTACAGCGTAGTCCAGGGCGTCGATCAGATTGTCCCGGTGGATGTCTATGTTCCCGGTTGCCCGCCTCGCCCGGAGGGTCTCCTGAAAGGACTGATCTCCCTGCAGGAAAAGATCGCCCAGGAAAAATCGGGATCGAGAAAAATCGTCAGCTTGCCGTGGGGGAGCAATGGCTAAGTGCACAGCTTGCGAGCTGCTCAGGGAAAATTTTCCGGAGGCGGTGCTGGCGGTCTCGGACTTCAGAGACGAATCCACTGTCGTTGTGGATAAAGAGCGGCTTCGGGCGGTCATGACGTTCCTGAAGGAAAGCGAAGAGACGCTCTACGATTTGGTTATCGACATTGCCGGCGTGGATACCGGAAATGAATCGCCCCGTTTTCAGGTGGTGTATCTTTTGCATTCCATAAAATTCAATCGCAGGCTGAGGATCAAAATCCCGGTGGCCGAAGGCTCAACGCTCGATACGGTGAGCGACATCTGGAAGGCCGCGGACTGGATGGAGAGGGAAGTGTACGACATGTTCGGGATCGGGTTCACCGATCATCCCGATTTGAGGCGCATCCTGCTTCCGGACGATTTTGTCGGCCATCCCCTGAGGAAGGGATTTTCCCTGAAGGGGGACGACTTCGACAGGCCTTTCCTCGTATGCCTGGAGGAAGAGCAAGGAAATCAAGCCGATGGTTGAAACGCGCCTGATGACGCTCAATATGGGACCCCAGCACCCTGCGACGCACGGGGTGCTCCGGCTCCTTCTGGAACTGGACGGGGAAATCATCGTCAAGGCCGTTCCGCATATCGGTTACCTCCACCGTGGAATAGAAAAAATGGCCGAATCCATGACCTACCCCCAGGCCCTGACCCTGACGGACCGGCTGGACTACACGAGCGGTCTCTCCAACAATCTTGCCTACTGCCTGGCCGTGGAGAAACTCCTGGACATCGCTATCCCCAAAAGGGCGCAGTATCTCAGGGTATTAATGGCAGAGCTCCAGCGCATCGCGGCCCATCTCCTGTGGGTGGCCACGCATGCCCTGGACCTCGGCGCCATGACGGTTCTCTTCTACGCCTTTCGCGACAGAGAAACGATCCTCGAGATGCTGGAGCTGATCACCGGCGCCCGGCTCACGCCGAGTTTCATCCGCGTCGGAGGGTTGGCAGCCGATATCCCCGAATCCTTTCTGCCCCGCGTCAAGGAGTTTGTCGATGACTTCCCAAAAAGGGTCGATGAATACGAAACGCTGCTGACGGAAAACATCATCTGGAAGAAAAGGACGCAGAATATCTCGCCCCTGTCCGGGGAGGAGTGCATCAGTTACGGGGTGACGGGACCGATACTCCGGGCCTCCGGGGTGTATTACGATGTGAGGAAGGCCTATCCCTACTCGAGCTATGAGGATTTTGATTTTGAGATCCCCATGGGAAAGAACGGCGATGTCTACGACCGTTACCTGGTCCGGCTGAAGGAAATGAGGCAGTCGAACCGGATTGTCAGACAGGCGATGGAGAGGCTCCCCGCCGGGCGGGTGATGGCGGATGACGCGCCGCAGGTGACGCCGCCGCCCAAAGAAGAGGTGGGTAAGGATATCGCCGCGCTGATCCGCCATTTCAAGATCATGGAGCAGGGTTTCAAGACCCCCCGCGGCGAGGTTTACGCCTCCATCGAATCGTCGAAAGGCGAGCTCGGTTTTTACCTCGTCAGCGACGGGTCCAACAAACCCTTCCGGATGAAAATCAGACCGCCTTCCTTCATCAATCTCGCCGCCCTGCCGAAGATGATCGAGGGCCAAATGGTCGCGGATGTCGTAGCCGCCATCGGCAGCATCGACATTGTGCTGGGGGAGATAGACAGGTAAAGCGATGGAACATATCATTTTCAGCTCCTGGCAGGATGAACTGCTGGACAACAGAGCGGCGGCCGAGCAGGATCGCGCGCAGCCGGTAAACATCAAACTGCCGAAGGAGTTCCGACCAGGGGAACGGATCAAGGCCTTCATGGGCTGGGACGGGATCGTTCTTTGCGATGACGATGTGGACATCGTCGACATGTGCGCCAGATACGCCGAGGCCGTGCAGTCGGAGTCCTGTGGCAAATGTTTCCCCTGCCGCATCGGCACGCGGGTCGTCAGCGATGGGCTGAAAAAGATCGCCTCGGGCGAGGGTCATCAGGACGATCTTGTTCGGATCGGGGACCTCGCGATCCAGATCCGGGAAGGATCCAAATGCTCGATCGGCCAGACCGGCATGAACCCCATTCTCCATGCATTGAGGCATTTCCCTCAAGCCTTTGCCGACACCATTGCCCAGAGCAAGAAGGTACGGGAAGGCAAGTACCGTTTCGCTGTCACGGCGCCCTGCATCAGCGTCTGCCCGAGCAGCCTCGATATCCCCCGTTATGTGGAGGAGATCGGCGAGCAGCGTTTTGCCGAATCTCTGGCCACGATCCGGGAGAGCATCTGCATGGCCGGCACCCTCGGCAGGGTCTGCATCTGTCCCTGCGAATCGAACTGCCGGAGGGCGAACATTGATGAAGCAATCACCATCAAGAATCTCAAGAGATTTGCCGCCGATTATGAAATAGACAAAAACAGAACTCCCAAAAGCGCCTGCGCCGAAAAGACCGGCCGGAGGGTCGCCGTCATCGGCGCTGGTCCGGCGGGCCTTTCCTGCGCCTACAACCTGGCCCTGAAGGGTCACCAGCCGACGATTTTCGAAAAACTCCCCGAGCCGGG
>CAZINF010000193.1:3430-5536 GCA_964540555.1 uncultured Syntrophus sp.
GTCCGTTCGTCCTTCCGGATCGGCAAAGAAGATGTCAATCTCGTCTATCGGCGCACCATAGTGGAAATGCCGGCCGACCCGGTGGAGATCCATGACGCCGAACAGGAGAAGGTCAAGTTCCACTACCTGTGCAATCCCACGAGAATCCTCGAGCGGGATGGCAAGGTGGTGGGTGTGGAGTGCATCCGCATGGAACTGGGAGAACCGGACAAGAGCGGCCGCAGAAGACCCGTCCCGGTGGCCGGCTCGGAATTCATCATCGAAACGGACATCCTGATCCCCGCTATCGGCCAGAAAGTCAATCTTTCCTTCCTTTCAGAAAATGACGGCATCAAACTGACCAAATGGAATACCATCGATGCCGATGAAGGAACCTTCACCACCTCGCAAGAGGGGGTGTTTGCCTCGGGCGACTGCGTCACCGGTCCCGACGTCCTAGTCAAGGCCACCGGCACGGGAAAAAGGGCGGCGGAAATGATCGACCTGTTTCTTGCCGGCGGCAAGGTGGAGGCCTCGGTGGACGAGAATTTCAGGATGCTTTTCTCCACAATGAAAGTATACAACAAAAAAGAACAGCTCGGCATCATCGGCGGTACGAAAAAGGCCGAGCTGCCGATGCTCGACCCGGAAGCGCGGAAGCGGACCTTTGACGAGGTGGAGGCGGGCTACAGGATCAACGAGGCTTCGGGCGAGGCGGGGCGGTGTCTCCGCTGCTACAGAATCGGCATGATCGCTCTGGGTTGATAAGGATGTCTACACAAACGGTATCAATATGGAATTACTCTATTTCTTGATTCAAACCGTGGTCATGATCCTGGTTGTGGTGACCTGCCTGATGCTCTGCGTCGCCTACATGACCCTGCTGGAACGGAAATTCCTCGGCTACATGCAGGTTCGCCTGGGGCCAAACCGGGTAGGATATTTCGGACTGCTCCAGCCCATCGCCGACGGCATCAAGTCCTTCGTAAAGGAGGACATCATCCCCGACAAGGCCGATAAAACCATCTTTGTGATCGCGCCGATGATTTCCTTTGCGACCGCGCTTTCCATGTTTGCCCTGATCCCCTTCGGCGAGAGTATCACCGTTTTCGGACGGGAGATCAGACTGGTCATCGCCGACGTGGATATCGGGATCCTGTATATTTTTGCCCTGAGCACCCTGGGCGAATACGGGATCATCCTGGGAGGCTGGTCGTCAGACAACAAATATGGTCTTTTGGGCGCGCTTCGGGCGGCCGCCCAGATGATCAGCTACGAAGTGGCCCTCGGACTCATCATCCTCGGCACGATCATCCTGACCGGTTCCCTGCGCCTGACCGAGATCGTGGAAGCGCAGCGGGACGTCTGGTTCATCGTTTACCAACCCTTCGCCTTTCTTTTGTACATTGTTGCAGCGCTTGCGGAGATCAATCGGACCCCTTTCGATATGCCGGAATCGGAAAGCGAGCTGGCCAGCGGTTACAATATCGAATACAGCAGCATGAAATTCGCCCTTTTCATGATCGCCGAATACATCCACCTGGTGGTCGTGGCCGCCCTCACCACCACCCTCTTTCTCGGGGGATGGCTGGGACCGGTGCTGCCCGGGCCGGTGTGGTTCTTCATCAAGACGTTGCTGCTGATTTTTGTCTTCATCTGGATCAGGGGCACCTACCCCCGGATGCGGTATGACCATATCATGAAATTTGGATGGAAATTCCTGTTTCCCGCGGCGATCCTGAATTTGATAGTGACCGCTCTGGTGGTGGCGCTGAGATAGGATATAAGGTGTAGATGATGATTCTTCCACTGTTAAAAGGTCTGCGACTGACGTTGAAGATGTTTTTTTCCCGGCCGGTCACGATCCGGTACCCGGAAGAGAAGAGGCAGATATCGCCGCGCTGGCGGGGCATGCATTATTTCGAGAAGAATCTTCAGGGAGAAACCGCCTGTGTCGCCTGCGGCTTATGTGTCGCGGTCTGTCCCTCGCACTGTATCACCCTCGATATCAGGGAAAGGGAAGACGGAACCCGCTATCCCGGCCGTTACGAACTCGATGCCCTGCGCTGCATCTACTGCGGTTTCTGCCAGGAGGCCTGTCCGGTAAACGCCATCAAACTGGGACAG
>CAZINF010000194.1:0-5528 GCA_964540555.1 uncultured Syntrophus sp.
GCGAGGAGAGCTTGTTCCCGAGCAGACCGACCCGAATGGAGACCGTGGTCACGTTTTTGGCCTTGTATACCACCTCGAACCGGACCTTCTCATCATTGATGACGGCCGAGATCTTTCCGTTGCCGATCTCCTTGTACGGCTGGACGTCCACACCCCGCATGTCCGCGACGGTCTTTTGGCAGGCGCTCCATGTCGTGTCGAAGGAGTGGTAGTAGTCCGTTTTCATCTCACCGCTGATGTAGAGATAGGTGCCCGAACCCGCCCCCAATGCGGCGCCGCCGACCCACGCCACGGCCGCTAGCGACCCTCCGCAGCCGGAGATCATAAAAGCGCCGACGACCAGCAATCCAATCCGGTGTATCGTCTTGTGCATGACCATTCCTTTCTGTAATGATGGCGAAAGATTGTCCCGATGATAAACCGATCAGCTGCCCGATTTTTCAAACTCCTTGAGCAGCTCCTCCTGCCTCCTGGTCAGGTTCGTGGGCACGGTCACCACTGTTTCGATGACCTGGTCGCCACAGCCGTATCCCCGCAGGTGAGGGATGCCCTTTCCCTTCAGCCGGAAGGTCCGTCCCGTCTGGGTTCCCCGCGGGATCTTCACCTTCTCCGCCCCCGTCATGGTCGGCGCCTCCACGCTTCCCCCCAGGGCCGCCTGGACGAAGGTGATGGGGATGCGGCAGTGGATGTCGTTTCCTTTTCTTTCGAAAACATCATGCCGTTTCACCTCAATGAACACATACAGATCGCCGCTGGGACCCCCGTATTCGCCTTCTTCACCCTCGCCGCGCATCCTGAGACGGGAACCGGTCTCCACGCCGGCGGGTATCTTCAGCTGAACGGTCTTTGCCACCTTGACTTTCCCTCCCCCGGAGCACTCCCGGCAGGGGGTCTTAATCACCTGCCCCGCTCCCCGGCACTGGGGGCAGGTCGTGCTGATGCTGAAAAAACCGCTGGACTGGGTCACTTGGCCCCGCCCCTGGCAGCGGCTGCAGACCCCCGGGGAGCTGCCCGCGGCGCAACCCGATCCCCGGCAGGATGTGCAGAGAACGTATTTTTGCAGGCCGATTTCGGTAGTGGCGCCGAGGGCAGCGTCCATGAAGGAAATCCTGAGGTCATAGCGCAGGTCGGCGCCTGCCTGGGCTGCCGTTCGGGAACGGGAGCGTCCCGTGCTGAAGCCGAAGATGTCGCCGAAGACATCGCCGAAACTCGAGAAGATGTCATCGAAACCGGAAAACCCCCGGTAGCCGGCGCCGGTCAAGCCGTCGTGGCCGTATCGGTTGTAAATGTCCCTTTTCCCCTGGTCGCTCAAGACCTCATAGGCTTCGGACGCCTCCTTGAACATCTCCTCCGCTTCGCGGTTTCCGGGATTCCGGTCCGGGTGGTACTGCATGGCGAGTTTACGGTAACTTTTCTTTATCTCTTCGTCCGAGGCGTTTCTTTCCACGCCGAGGATCTCATAATAATCGCTTTTTATCGTCATTCGACCCTATCGATTTCCTTCCGCGGATAGTGATGATTTCTTCCGGTGTGATGGGCTAAGATAACCATCCTCATTTTCTCTGTCAACCGAATTGCCCTAAGGGACCGATGGAACCAGGCGGTTGAGCGCCTCGCGGTATTTTTCCCCTGTTTTTTCGATGACTGTCGCGGGAAGCTCCGGCGCCGGGGGCGTCTGGTTCCAGTTCATGGCCAGGAGGTAATCCCGCAGGAACTGCTTGTCGTAGCTCTTCTGGGGCCGCCCCTCCCCGTAATCGTCCTTCGGCCAGAACCGTGAGGAGTCTGGTGTGAGCAGTTCGTCGATAAGAATCAGAGTGCCATCGAAAAGCCCGAATTCCATCTTGGTGTCGGCGATGATGATTCCCGCTGCATCGGCGATCCCAACGGCACGTTCGTAGACCGCAAGGCTAGCCCGGACGACCTGGTCGGCGAGGTCCTTGCCGATGAGCTTCTCCATCTCCTCGCGGGTGATCGGCAGATCGTGTTCACCGTCCGGCGCTTTGGTGGATGGGGTAAAGATGGTTTGGGGAAGCCTCGATGACTCCTTCAGCCCCGCCGGGAGTGTGATACCGGAAACGGGCTTTCCCTGACTGTAATCCTTCCAGCCGGAGCCGCTCAGATAGCCCCGGACGACGCACTCGACCGGCAAGGGCTTCGCCTTTTTTACCAGCATGCTCCTCCCCCGCAAGAGATCCCGATAGGGGGCGCAGGCGGCTGGGTATTCACCGGGGTCGGTCGAAACGCAATGGTTCGGGATGATATCGTCCATCTTTCCGAACCAGAAGGCCGACATACGGGTGAGGACTTCGCCTTTCCCCGGGATGGGGTTCGGCATGATGAAGTCGAACGCGGAGATCCGGTCCGTCGCCACGATCAGGAGGTAAGGGTCGAGGGCATAGATGTCGCGAACCTTCCCCGTAGCCGCAAGCGTCAGTTCGGTAAATTGGGTGTTCATAATGCCTGGTGTATTCATCATCACTCTCCTTGGCTTAGATTATCGTAAAAAGGGGTTATATTTTTTTTCGTGACCGATCGTGGAGGTTGGTGAGCTGCCGTAGTTATGGCCCGGCAGGACCACCGTCGCATCCGGAAGGGTGCAGAGCTTGCGCAGGATGGAGTCGAACATGACCTCCCCCGATCCGCCGGGGAAATCGGTCCTTCCCACTGCCTCGACGAAAAGGGTGTCGCCGGTGAAGGCGTAGCCGTCCGTGTAAAGCACCATGCTGCCGGGTGAGTGGCCGGGGGTGTGGATGACCCTGAGCGTGACACTGCCGGCGACGATGAGCTCTCCCTCTTTTACGGTTCTGTCGGCCGGCAGCGAGGCCTTTGCCCCGAACATCCGGAGCATCGCCTCGGGCGCAGAGATGAGCATTTCGGCGTCATCTTCGTGGATGACGATGGGGGCCCCCGTTTTCTTTTTCATGTCCGTATTGCCGCCGATGTGATCGACGTGGCCGTGGGTGTTGACGATCGCCGTAATCCGGACCTTGTGTTTCTCCGCAGCCGCCATGATACCGTCCGTATCCGCCGCCGGATCGATGACGACCGCCTCGCCGCCTGCCTCATCACCCACCAGATAGGCAAAAACGGCCATTTGACCAACCTGCCGCTGCTCGATGAACATGATCCCTCCCGTGTTCTCAGGGTGACGGCCTGTCTTGTTCCGGCCGGTTCCCCATTTTTGCCTCTCTGTGTCAGAGTGACCGGATGCACCTATCATTTTTTCACTTCCCAAGTCAATGGGATTTGAGGTTGGGTAAATACTTGTTTGTACTTTGGTAAAAATATTGTATCATAAAACCAAAATCGATAAATAAACCGATCCAGTATATTAAAAACTTACCGACATCTTCATCATCCCCTGGAAAGTCTTCTTCGAGACTTTAGCTGATCTTTAACAGTTGCAAAAAAGATGTTACGAGATATTAGGCACATAGATGCCCTGAAAAAAGTCTTGGCACTACATTTTGCTCTTTGATGTGTGCCGTGGAAAGGCGGCAATTTTCAGTGGGTGAGATTCCCACCCGGTTTCTGTTTCTCCGGCCGGTAGCACTGGAAGCGGTGGGAGGAGGCAACGACTCCTGCTGAAGCACTTCCAGAAAAGGGTTCCTTGGGGACTCAGCGAGCATGCAGGCTGCAACGTGCAGTGAACGTCAAGCAGGCCTCGAAACTTCGTGGCGGAAGCCGACCCGACGTCAAAGCGGGGAAGGCCGTTGTTCTGCGGGAAGTGAGTGACAGGGGCACCGCAGGGTTCCACCGGGGTGTTAGACGGTGGCATGCATGTAAAGGGAAATTGATCGCAACACGGGAAGCCTCGGTGGTGGCGGCGCGTGACCGTCAACGGATGTTCCGTGAGGAACCGAATTCGGCCAAGCGAGGTGGCGGAGAGGTCCGCAGTAGTGATGATATCGGGTAATGCCGAAGGAGCGAAGGGACCTCAGTTCAAGGTTAGCGCAATAAGCAGTGCGACAGCCAGGAGATTGACCGTGCGTCTAACACCTCCGGAAAAGGTTGAGAAGTTGCAGACGGCGCTACGCACCAAAGCGAAGCAGTTGCCAACCTATCGTTTCTACGCACTATACGACAAGGTGTATCGCGAAGACGTGTTGCAGCATGCGTACCGGCTCTGTCGTGCCAATGACGGCTCGCCGGGCGTGGACGGCCAGACGTTTGCGGACATCGAGACGTATGGTAGGGATCAATGGTTGGGCGAACTGGCGGAGGAACTCAGGAAGAAGGAATATCATCCGAAGGCCGTGCGGCGGGTCTATATACCGAAGCCGGACGGCAAGCAGAGGCCGCTGGGCATACCGACGATTTGTGACCGGGTTGTCCAGACGGCGGCCTTGATCGTCCTGGAACCGATTTTGGAGGTGGACTTCCAGGATGAGCAGCACGCGTACCGGCCAGGCCGCAGTGCTCAAGATGCCATTGGGCAGGTTGAAACGCTGCTGCGAAGCGGACATACGGAGGTAATCGATGCGGACCTGAGCGGGTATTTCGATAGCATTCCGCACGCGGAACTGCTGAAATCGGTGGCACGTCGCGTGAGCGACCGACACCTGCTGCACCTGATGAAGATGTGGCTGGTGGCCCCGGTGGAAGAGACCGACGAGCGGGGAAACACGCGTCGTACAACCCGTAACAAGGACGAGAAACGGGGTATTCCGCAAGGAGCGCCGATCTCACCGCTATTGAGCAACCTTTATATGCGCCGCTTCGTGCTGGGGTGGAAAGTGTTGGGTTATGAGAAGCGATTTTCTGCCAAGATCGTCAATTATGCCGATGACTTTGTAATCCTGTGTCCTCGTGGGCGGGCGATGGAAGCCATGACCGCGATGCGAGACATGATGAATCGGCTGAAACTGAAGGTCAATGAGCGGAAGACGCGACTGGCCCGGCTGCCGGGTGAGACGTTCGACTTTCTGGGGTATACTTTCGGTCGCTTATACAGTCGGCGAACGGGGCACGCTTACTACGGGTGCTGCCCATCGCCGAAATCGATGAAGCGGCTTCGGGGCCGTATCCATGAGGAGACGACGCGCAAATGGCTGTGGAAAACCGAGGAGAACATCGTTACCGTGACAAATCGGTTGCTCACGGGATGGGCGAATTACTTTTCGGTAGGCACCGTTCGTCGGTCCTACTCCAGCGCGGATCATTATGTTTTCCAGCGGCTCCGCCAGTGGTGGTGTGCCAAGCACAAGGTACGCAATCGGAGAGATGCACGCTTCTCCGGCAACTATGTGTACGGGCAACTGGGGCTTACCCGGTTGCGTGCTCGGCCACACCGCGTTGCGTGTGCGAACGTGTGATGCCTTGTCCGAGAGCCGGATGCGGGAAAACCGCACGTCCGGTTCGATGAGCGGGAGAGTGGAAATGGAGCATGGTTGGGATATTGAGGCACCGACAAACGAAAGGGTCGGATACAGATAGGCCCCACCTAAACCACCGCGCCACCTCTCGACTCTACAATCCAATAAGCGTCACGATACCTCCCGGATCGTGGGAGGGATGGCGACGCCGAC
>CAZINF010000195.1:0-5408 GCA_964540555.1 uncultured Syntrophus sp.
ACCCATTACAACTCCCTGACCCTCTCACCGCGATGGTCTCCCGACGGCAGGCGACTCGCCTTCACCTCTTTCAAGGACGGCAATCCGGACATCTATCTCCAGGATCTGGAGAGCGGGAAGAGCGAGAAGCTTGTCTCCTATGAGGGGCTGAACCTCCCCGGCTCCTGGTCCCGCGACGGTGCGAGGTTGCTGGTATCAATGAGCCGGGAAGGGTCCGCGGCGATTTATGAGATGAACGTGGGAAACAGGATGCTCCAGCGTCTCACGCGTGATTCTTCGATTAATGTATCCCCCGTCCGCTCCCCCGACGAAAAGCGGATTGCCTTCGTCTCGAACCGCAACGGCTCTCCGCAGATCTACATCATGGATGCCGACGGCGGAAGCGTGCGGCGGTTGACCATGGAGGGAAATTACAACACCTCTCCCGCCTGGTCGCCGAAGGGAAAGAAGATCGCCTACGAGGGGTCCGTTAACGGCCAATTCCAGATCTTCGTCATCGATGAGGAGGGGGGAGCTCCCCGGCAGATGACCTTTACGGGGGGCGGTCATGAATCTCCCTCCTGGTCGCCGGATGGCAGGTATCTGGTTTACAGCGTCCGAGGATTCGGTCGGAGCAGGATCGAGATCATGAATGCAGGGGGCCAGAATTCCCGGGTGCTTCACGAGGGGAATGAGATTTCCCAGAGCCCTTTCTGGTCTCCCCGTCTGCGCTGATCATAACACATTGTATTCAGAGCATAAATAAAAAAATCCGATTTTTCGGTTGATTTTTATCGGCAGTAGTGGTTTATAATCCACTAGTAATCGATTGAGCCACAAAACTAGTAATCGATTGAGCCACAAAACACTGTTGATCCAAGAAAGGAGAATCATGATGAAAAGAAGCTTGTTGTGGGTAGGGCTGACCGTCCTGGTTTTATGCCTCTCCGTCACGTTCCTCGCCGGCTGCGCCAAAAAGGCCGGGTTGAAGGAATCGGCGGTGATCTCCCAGGAGACGAAACCGGGAGTCAAGGGGCCGGAGGCGCATTCGAAAGAGGAACAGGCTGACAGGGAAAAAGCGCTTCGTGAGCAGGCCTTGCGGGAACAGGCCTTGCGGGAACAGGCTGCCAGGGAAGCGGCGGCGAGGGAAGCGGCTGCGAAGGAAGCAGCGGCGAAGGAAGCAGCCGAAAGGGCCAAGAAAGAAGCGGCGGCGAAGGCGGCGGCGATTCTGAAAGAACTCCAGATTCCGGATGTCAACTTTGATTATGACAAGTACAACCTCAAGCCTCTTGCCCAGTCGATACTCAAAGCGGCCGCCCCGGCATATTTGAAGTATCCGGAGTATAAGCTCGTGGTGGAAGGACATTGCGACGAGCGAGGGACGGTGGAATACAACCTGGCCCTCGGCGAGAAGCGTGCGATGGAGGCTGCAAAATATCTTGTCGACCTGGGCATCGGAAAGGAAAGAATCAAGACCATCAGCTATGGCAAGGAAATGCCTATGGATAAGGGACAGGACGAAGCCGCGTGGGCAAAAAACAGAAGGGCCCGCTTTGTCATTTTCCCGCCGGTGAGGTAACATTCTCCTGGCTTGCCTTAAAGGAAAGTGACGGCTCAGCCGAAAACCGACCGCTGGCTCATGGTGGCATATGCGACAGGAGAGATCCTGTCAGCGGAAGGAGGGATCATCGGGTGCTTGGCCGGTCCGAGACGGTTAATGGTCCTGCGAGCCCTGCCGGAGCGCAGGGTTCGCAGGATCGTTGTGCAGTGACCGGTTGCGCAACCCTTCAAGCCCCGCCTTAGGGGCGGGGAAACTGGCTATTGAGAATCATTCCGGGGCGGCCCGTGACCGAAGAGGGAAACATCTTGCACAGAACCCTTTCCATCGTGGTTTTGATCGCGCTCCTGTCCGTGGTGGGATGCGCCACGACAGGTGATTTGCGGCGGGTACGCGGCGATCTGAACCAGCAGGTTCAGCTCACCAATGATAGGATCACCGGCATCGAGCAGGGATCGATCGGCGTCAAGGATGAAACGGCCGGGATCCGCAAGGAAATTGAAAGGACAAACGAAAAGACCGATCAGGCGATCAAGTCGCTTCGCAGCAGCCAGGCAGAAAACCGGGCGGCCATGACCGAGCTCAGGGATCAGATCCAGCAGATCAGGGGGTCCATCGATGGACTGAGGAGGGATCTATCCTCCTCCTCTGCCAGGACGAGCAAGCGGGAGGAAGAGGAGAAGGGCCTTAGGGAGAAACTGGACAACCTGACGTTTAAGATCAACTTCATCGAGAATTTTCTTGGGATCGGCAAGAAGGATGTTGGGATCGGCAAGAAGGATGAGACCGCGGACGCCGCGGTAGAAAAGGATGGAAAGCCGCCGGCACCGCCGAAGGAAGCGGTCGGCAAGGGCAGGACGGACAAGGAGTCTCTTTACGCAGCGGCCTATGAACTGTTCAGGGAAGCAAAGTACGAGAAGTCGCGGGAAGGGTTCGAAAATTTCATCAAGCTGCACCCTGATACGGAGTTTTCCGACAATGCCCAGTTCTGGATCGGAGAGTGCTACTACTTCGAGAAGAAATACGAGAAGGCCATCGTTGAATACGACAAGGTTGTCAAAAAATATCCGGAAGGCAACAAAGCCCCCTTCGCCCTCCTGAAACAGGGGCTTTCCTTCGAAAAATTGGGGGATAAGGCGAGCGCCAAGCTTCTCCTTCAGCAGGTGATCAGGGATTTCCCCAATACCAGTCAATCGCGGATCGCGCGAACGAAACTCCTCGAAATCAGATAAACAAAAAAACTCAGGCCATTTTCTAATCATCGAGAGGAATGGGGACGACCCCCTCCGGGATCGGGAGGGCGAATGGTTCTGCGTCGTTGACCAGGTGAAACTCGCTGTAGCGGAGCGTCAGTGACACGGCCTCCCCGGTGATCGTGAACCGCCGCGGCAGGAAACGTGTTCCCACAGAGGCATGCTCGGCAAATTCAGCCGTATAGGCGATATTTCCCCCTTCCGTAAATGCCCGGACCCGGAGGAGAAGATCCCCTACAGGGTCGATCCAGAGCGAGAGAATCTTTTCCCCGGCGATGTACCGATCGACACGGTAAAGCCCCTCCTCCCACTCCCCCCGCCGGGAAGAGGCCTGCTCGATACTCGGTGGATGTCCCATGAGGAGGGAAACCATGTCGGCGGCCGGTAGGGCCAGGGGGAAGAAACGGTAGACATTCCGCGCCGTGGCCCGTCCTGTGTAAAAGATCCACCCGTCTTTCCCGGGGGAAAAGACACGGAGTTCGCCGGCGTCGATCGATAGGAAGAAATCGGGAGGACCCAGGATAGGGACCGATTCGAGCCGGAGCTGCGCCGGCCTTTTCATCATCAGTGCGGCCTTCAGTGGGCGCCGCTCACCATGAGCGTTGATTTCAATCCTTGCCGTAACCGTCAGCGTCTGATCGCTGACGGAGAATGCCGCCAGCGCCCGGAGGGCATCCTCCGGCGATGTATAGGCGCTTCCGGGGGGTGGAGAGGGGGCGACTCTCCTTCCGGCGCATCCGAAGAGGGTGGGAGCAATGGCCGTGATCAGAATCATCAACAGGATTCCCAACGGAAGGGCTCGGTCCGCTGCGTTCAGGTTTCTCATGGTTCACTTCATCGGGGAAAATAGGGACAGATACCTATTTAATTTCTCCAAAAATTAAATAGGTATCTGTCCCTATTTTCCCCGCCTCGATTGTGGATAATGTTACCTGCACAATAAAGAGGAGGTCAAGGCGTCTTCTCTCCGAGCAGATCATGGAGCTTCTTCTTGAGGGGTTCGCTTTCGGGATTGAACCGGAAGGCCTTTCCGTAAGCCTCAAGGGCCTCCCGGATCTGTCCCGTGCGGGCATAGACATCGCCGAGATGCTCAAGGATCGCCGCATCCTCGGGCAGGGCCTCCGATGCTTCCTTCAGATACCGGATGGCCTCATCCAGCCTGTTCTTCCTGAAGTAGAGCCATCCCAGTGAATCGGTTATGTAACCGTTTCCCGGTTTCAACTGGAGGGCCTTTTTGATCATCTTTTCCGCCTCGTCGAGATGTATCCCGCGGTCCGCGTACATGTACCCGATGAAGTTGAGGGCGTCCGCATGATCCGGATCGATTTTCAGCACCGTCCGCATTGCGGAGATACTCTCCTCAAAACGGTTGGTCTTTTCGAAGAGAACGCCGAAGCTGTAATGAAGATCGACACTGTTCGGAATGATTCGAAGCCCCTCTTGGAGCAGCTCTTCCGCTTCCGTAAATCGTTTGCTTTCCTCATAAAGGGAGGCGAGATACGCATAGAGACCCGGGGAGTCCTTCTTCTTCCCGATGGCTTTGCGAAGGGAATCGATGGCCGCGTTTGCCCGCTGCTGCTTCTTTAGAATCATCCCGGTGCGGATCTGGGCGCTGGCGAACTGGTCCGCCGTAGCGGGGATCCCCTCCAGGATCGAAAGCGCCTTCTCCGGAGCCCCGGTCTCCTCATACGTCGTGCCGAGGAGATACACAAGCCGGTACTCGGTCGGGTATTCCTGCACGAGCGAAGCGAGCGTCGCGATCGCCTTTTCATGCTGGCCCCTTTCCAGGTAGACGAGCCCCAGAGTCAGGCGCACCTCCCGGTTTGCCGGGTCCAGTTTCAGGATTTCCTGGAAGGTCTGATCCGCTTCATCGTAGCGCTTCTCCCGGAGGAACAGTTCCCCCAGCTTGATCCTGGCCTGAAACTTGGCGGGGTATGCAGCGATAAAATCTCTGTAGACCCCTATCGCTTCGGGGATCTTCTTCGCTCTTTCATAGAGCGAGGCGAGATCGACCATAACCCCTTCGAACTGGGGTCTGATGGTCAGGGTTTTCTTGAATCCCGCTTCCGCCTCATCATTGCGTTGCAGATCCGCGAGTATCCGGGCAAGATAATAATTCCCCATAAAGTGGTCGGGATCGATTCTGACGAGCTCCTTAAACGAGGCGACTGCGTCGTCGAACTGCTTCAACTCCGCCCGGCTCGTTCCGAGATAGAAGAGGGCGGCGCGATTTTTCGGGTCGAGATCGGTCACCCGCTGGTACTCCGCAGCGGCGTTTTGGTAGTTTTTCTGATTCAGGTGGATGCCCCCGAGAAGGAGCCGGATGTCGATATCGTTCGGATGCGTCTCCAGTGTTTTTCTGCAGATTGCCAGGGCCTTTTCCATTTCCCCTTTTTCCGTGTAGAGAAAGGCGACTTCCTTGGCCAGAAAAGGAGATGAGGGATCGAGGCGGTAGGCCTCCTCGATCTCCCTTGTCGCTTCCGGCAGATTCTCATTGAGGGAATGAAGGACGCCCAGGATATAGTGAAATGAAGCGCCGGAAGGAAGATTAACCTGATCCGGCAAGTGACGGGGGGCATCTTGTCTGACGGGACCGGTGGCGCATCCGCCCAGGGCCA
>CAZINF010000196.1:0-5383 GCA_964540555.1 uncultured Syntrophus sp.
AAGAACCACAGAATGAACCATCAAGACCCCTGCCAGGTTCAGCGCACTTACGATACGTTTCACATGGGCCGATCCTGCATGGACCTTTACAGCAATGATGTAGGGATCGATTTTGCTCATATCAAAAGCTTTGCCGCCTATGTGGGTGGTTCCCCAACCAATATGAGTGTCGGGTGCCGCAGGCTGGGACTGAAATCAGCGTTATTAACCGCTTTCGGGGAGGACCCCGTCGGCGACTTCGTTGTCCATTTTCTGACTGAAGAAGGGGTGGATGTCCGGTTCAGCCCCCGCAAACCGGGTCGGTACACCAGCGTTGTCGTTCTTGGGATCGAGCCCCCTGACAAATTTCCGATTGTCTTTTACCGGGATAATTGTGCCGACATTGCTCTGGAGATCGATGATGTGTTGGCAGCCCCCATTACTGACAGCCTCGTCTTTCAGTTCGCCGGCACCAATCTGAGCAAAGAACCGAGCAGGAGTGCCACCCTGTATGCAGCGGACCTCGCGAAAAAGGCCGGGACATCCGTCGTCCTTGACTTAGACTTCCGACCGGATCAGTGGCACGATCCACGTGCTTACGGGGTTGCAGTTCGTTCGGTTCTCCATTGTGTGGATATTATCGTGGGCACTGAGGATGAGATTAATGCGGCCATGCTGACCGACCCTCATGCTGTCCGGCTGACCCATTCCCAGGTGACCGATGCCCAGATCACGGGGAATACGGCTGAGCATGTTTGCGCCCTTATGGAATACGGGCCCCGGGTGGTGGTGGAGAAACGCGGCAAACACGGTTGCCGGGTTCATCAGCGTGAGAGCGCAGCGAAGGACGTACCGGGTTTTCCAGTGACCGTTCAAAACATTCTGGGTGCCGGAGACGCATTCGGCGCGGGCTTTCTGTATGGATATGTGAAGGGATGGGACCTTTGGAAGGCGGCGCGGCTGGGCAACGCCTGCGGTGCTATCGTAGTAAGCCGGCACGGTTGCTCCATTTCCATGCCCTTCTGGGACGAAGTGACGGCCTTTGTAGACGAGCGGGGTGGGTTGTGATCGGTTTCAAACCTTCAGGCCAATGATGATCGGTTGTGTTGAAACGATTTCATGATTTACCCCGTTAGAAATAATGGGCCTATGCTCCCTCCGGGCCAGAGGCCCCCTGGGCCGGCGGCTGCGGTGGAATTCCATTTTAGTACAATTCCGACGGGGTATAATACCCTGCTCGGTTTCGAGTCCCGCTATAGCGGGACTGGAATTTCTAACGGGGTTTACTAAGTGGGTACGAGCGGAATGAAAAGCGACATCTTGAACCACTTTGATCTAACCGGAAAAGTGGCCGCTATCACAGGCGGTGGGGGCGAGTTGTGCGGCGCCATGGCTGAAGCTCTGGGTTCTATGGGCGTAAAGGTGGCCGTATTAGATATCGATCTGGGAAAAGCCGAAGCCCGGTCGCTGGCGGTCATCCGGGCCGGAGGGACCGCCAAAGCGTTTCGGTGTGACGTGCTGGATAGGGTCCAGGTCCGGGAGTGCTACGAGGCGTTATGCAGCTTATGGGGTGCGCCCGATTTTTTGATCAACGGCGCCGGCGGCAACGATCCCCGGGCCAGCACTTCCGAAGAATTCCATGTCCCCGCCGAATCGTCCGGGCCATCGGCCCAGTCGTTTTTTGATCTGGATCCAGCCGGGTTCCGTCAGGTCTTTGACCTCAATTTCATGTCCACCTTTCTCATGACACAGGTTTTTTCCAGGGGGATGGTCGAGAAAGGGAAGGGATCTATCGTCAACATCTCTTCGATGAGCGCCTTCACACCTCTCACAAAAGTAGCCGCCTATTCCGCAGCCAAGGCAGCGGTGAGTAACTTCACACAATGGCTGGCAGTCCATTTTTCGCACACCGGCGTCCGTGTGAATGCGCTGGCGCCTGGTTTTTTTATGACCGAGCAGAATAAGTTCCTGCTTGTCGATCAGAAGACAGGCGAGCTGACGCCCCGGGCCCAAAAGGTGATCGCCCACACACCCCTGTGCCGGTTTGGCCAACCGGACGACCTCATCGGTACCCTCCTCTGGTTGCTTTCAGATGCTTCCAGTTTCGTGACAGGCGTGGTGGTGCCCGTGGATGGAGGGTTTTCTTCTTATTCTATTTAAGCATCTCATCGGAGAGGCATGATCAAACCATTCGGTTTGGTAGACAAGGAGTCTGACGATACTATCCAAGACCATTTAGGAAGGAGGCATCATATGAAAAGAAGAAGTGTCATTATTGTATTGGTGGCCCTGTTGTGCGCAGGGATGGTGTCCACAACCGCTTTTGCCGCAGTTGACTGGAAGCAGTTACGGGGCACCGAGATCCGTTTTCTGATGAACAAACATCCGTTTACTACATTCATCGAACCCAGAGTGCCCGAGTTTGAAAAGTTGACCGGCATTAAGGTGATCCTCGAAGCTTTTCCGGAGGATCAATACCGGCACAAACGGACCGTCGAGCTCAACGCCGGCGGAAAGATAGACGGTTACATGATCATGCCGGGTCAGGACGACCTCCACTACTGGAAAGCTGGATGGCTCCAGCCCATGGATGCATACATCGCCGATCCCACGCTGACCGAGGCAAACTGGGATATAAAGGATTTCTTCGCCAGCTTCATAAAGGCCTCATCCGTTGAGGGGAAGCAGATCGGCATTGTGATCAACGCCGAAACGTCACTTCTATCCTATCGCAAGGATCTGTTTGCGAAGCTCAATGTAAAGGTCCCTCAGACCATGAAAGAGCTGGAGGAGACAGCCAAGTTTTTCCACGGCAAGGAGATTGACGGCAAGAAGATGGTCGGCATCACCTTGCGGGGCAAGAAAGCCGCGGCGACCTCACAGTGGGTCGGTTTTCTATACAGCTTTGGCGGTTCATGGACGAACGCCCAGGGCAATTCGAACTTCGGATCGCCCCAGAGCATCGCAGCCTTCAAGTTTTACGGCGACCTGTTGAGAAACTACGGTCCTGAGGGCGCTACCATGCTCCACTGGGCCGAAAGTACGTCTATCTTCATGGAAGGCAGGGCTGCCATGATATACGACGCCAACGTGTTCAAAGCATTGTACGAAAATCCCAAAGAATCGAAGGTGGTTGGCAAAGTGGGTTACGCCACGATCCCGGCCGGCCCGGCGGGCAGGCTGCCTCATGTTTCCAACTGGAGCCTTTCCATCAGCAAAACCAGCACGCCCGAGCGGCAAAAGGCGGCCTGGCTATTCATCCAGTGGGCCACCAATAAAAGTAACTGCCTGGCTGCGCTCCTGGCCGGGGTGCCGGCAGGACGGGCCTCGGCCTGGAATTCCAAAGAATTTAAATCCAAAGACGACAACCCGGACTGGACAGCAAACACGATGAAGTCCTTTGAAATAGGCCAGCCCCAGTGGAATCCGCCTGTCATCAACGTCCCCGAAATCCGGGATATTACCGGCCAGGTGATCGTGGACGCCATCGAAGGCAAGGATGTGGCGGCCTCGGCTAAGAAAGCAGCTGAGTTGATGGATAAGAAGATGGAGCGATAGCGTTCGAGTGGCCGGGATCTCTCTGTGTCCATTTCGCAGATAGATCCCGGCATAGCATTATCAAGACAGAACCCACTTTCATGAAGACCGCCTTCAGTGCACTTAGCCGGTTTATTGATCGCCGCCAAGCTCTCGTCTACCCGGCGCCAGCAGTGATCGCCCTTTTCCTCATTGTGATCATTCCGATCGGTTATAACCTCTATCTTTCCTCTACCAAGTGGACCATCGGTCTTGGACAGCCGCGTTTTATCGGTATTGGAAACTTCGTCGATCTCCTCTCGGATGAGCGCGTTTTAAACGGCGTGAAGGTGATGGTCTATTTCAGCGGCCTGAGCCTTTCCCTTGAGGTGGTGCTGGGACTTCTCATTGCGCTTTATTTAAACCGCGAATTCAAGGGCAGTGAGATCGTTCAAGCCATTTACATCTTTCCGTTTGCAGCGACACCGGTGGCGGTTGCGTTGATCTGGCGGGTCATGCTGAATCCAGAAATCGGAGTCATGAACTACCTGCTCAAAAGCGTCGGTCTTCCAGGCAGCCTGTGGGTCAGCAGCCCGCAGACGGTGATCCCGGCCCTGGTGCTGGTCGACGTGTGGAAATGGACGCCCATGATCACCCTCATCGTACTGGCCGGGCTCAAATCCCTGCCCCACGAACCCTATGAGGCGGCACAGATCGACGGGGCCAATGCACTGCAGATCTTCTGGTACATCACCTTGCCCCTGATCCGACCGGTGTTGATTGCGGCATTGATGCTGCGATCTTTGGACAACCTCAAGGAGTTTGACATGATCTACACCATCACCCAGGGCGGACCGGGCATCGCGTCCGAGACGCTGTATCTCTATTCCTACACTGTCGGGTTCAGCTTCTTCAAAGCCGGATACGGCTCAGCCCTCATGGTGGTGGTGTTCTTGATTGTGTTGGTATTTAACGTGGTCATGAATCGGATGAGGCTCAGCGCAAAAAATACCTAACGGGGTTGGTGCTGTGCCTTGACCGCTGATGCATGAAAGATGAAAACGGGAACCAGAATAACGAGGTCCTTTAAATCGATTGTTTTCTATGCGGGCGCCGTCGCCCTGTGCGTGCCGCCGGTGTTCGTGTTTGTCTGGATGATCCTGACCGGCCTTAAAACAGGTGTCCAAAATATCGCCTATCCCCCGGAGTTTATTTTTATACCCACGCTGGAAAACTTCCGGGCGGTCTTTCAGCAATACAATTTTTTCAGATATCTGATCAACAGCCTCATCGTTGCTTGCCTTGCGACGGGTATTTCACTGGCGCTGGGGCTGCCTGCGGCCTATTCCATCGCGAAGTACCGCCAGGGCAAAATTGGCATCATCATCCTGGTTGCCCGGATGACGCCATTTGTGAGCTATCTGCTCCCCTGGTACATCATCTTCCGTCACCTGAAGCTCATCGACACCTACACGGCTCTTACCATTACCCATCTGATCATCACCTTGCCCATGGTGATCTGGCTGATGGTCTCCTTTTTCGAGGGCATACCCGTCGAGTTGGAAGACGCTGCCATGATCGACGGGTGTTCCCGCCTGCAAAGCTTTATCATTATCGTGCTGCCCTTGGTGCGAAACGGGATCGCCACCTCGGCGATTATGTCCTTTATCTTTTCCTGGAACCAGTTTCTCTTTTCGCTGATCCTCTCCGGCCCAAAGACCAAAACCGTTCCGGTGGCCGTATATAATTTCATCTCCTACGGAAAGATCGACTGGGCCGGGATCGGTGCGGCGGCCACCCTGATCGTACTGCCGGTTTCCGTGTTCGCATTCTTTGTGCGGAGAACGATTGTTCAGGGGCTGACGATGGGCGCTTTGAAAAAATGATG
>CAZINF010000197.1:0-2472 GCA_964540555.1 uncultured Syntrophus sp.
TCCGCCAGGTCCTGAGCAGACCTTCGTCCTTCCGTCTGCGAATGGCGGATTCCATCTTGTACAGCGCGTGGATCGCATCCTGCTGCATGGCGTTTCCCAGCCAGGCCGTGGTGTCGCGCTCCTCGTCGGCCCAGGAGATGAAGCCCGGGCAATCGATCTCTCCGGCCGGATCATGGGCGGCGGCCGCCTCGGCAGGCGTCCTGAACCGAAATTCCGGATGGCGGAGGATCTCCCCGGGAAGGGCGGAGAGAAATGTAAATATCCCGGTCTCCTCCCACTGATGTTCGCCAAAAGTTTCATAATCCATAAAAAGGTTAATGACTCCCTCTTCCCGACTGATCCGGTGAAGCCAGTGGGCGTATTTGGCCGCCGTGAGCGGGTATTCGGTCCAGTTTCGGTCGGAGAATCGGAAGGCCACGTCATCCGAGAGGCGGTAATTCCTGAGGAGGAGCTTCAACTTCCTGCATCCCACCGGACGATAGACACGGTTTGGGCTCCGCCGGCCCAGGATCTTCTCCGTTCCTTCGGCGAGAATGACTGCATAACCCAGCTTCTCGACCGCCTTCGCCAGATCGTTGCTGTAGATCAGCTCCGTGTGACGGAATGTCCGACTATCCTGATCAAAAAGGGCGCGGACCCTCGTTCTGTGGAGGAGGACCTGCGCCTTAAACTCCCTTGGTGAGAAGAGAAAAGCGAGAGAATGGCCATCGGTCTCGTTCAGGAATTCGACGCATCCCGTCGCGGCCAGCCTCTGAAAGCTCTCCAGGACATCCGGCCGGCGCCGCTCGATCTGGTCAAGGACAGAGCCGGAGAGAGAAAAAGCGATCCGGAATTTCCCCTCATGCTCCGCGATCATCTTGAGCAGAAGGGTATTTGTGGGAAGATAGCACTTCCGGGCGACCCGGTCAAGTATTCGGCGGTTTTCCGTCTCGTCCTCGTAATTGTGGATGTGACCCACGTCAAAGAAGGAGTACCTTCGGAGACGGCAGGGCTGATGGACCTGAAAATAGAGACAGACGCTCGGCATGCGTATCGCTTTCCGAATTCTAAAAACATCAAGGCGCCGTTGCAGACAAAACCGTTCCCCGGTAGAGCTCGCTGATTCGCTCTGCGGCGGTGTCCCAGCGGATCGTCCGGAGCTCCTCCTTTGCTTTCTTAGCCATCACGTCCATCAGGGCGGGGTGTTTCAGGACGGTGATGATCTTGGCGGACAGCTCCCGGATGTCCCAGAAATCGACCTTCAGGGCATGTTTGAGGATCTCCGCGACGCCGGATTGGCGGGAAAGGATCACCGGAACGTCGTAGAGCATCGCTTCAAGGGGGGAAATGCCGAACGGTTCGGAGACACTCGGCATGACGTAGAGGTCGCTCAGCGAGAAGATCCGTTCGATCTCCTCCCCCTGAAGGAATCCCGTGAAATGAAAACGGTTCCCGATCTTCAGCTCGCCGACCCGTTCGATCATCTGCCCCATCATGTTGCCGGCGCCCGTCATGACGAAGGTCACGTCGGGAAGGACCTGGAGGACCTTCGCCGCCGCCTCGACGAAGTAGTCCGGTCCCTTCTGGAAGGTGATCCGGCCGAGAAAAAGGACCATTTTCTGCTTTCCCGTCCGTTCGATGCGGTAGATCCGCTCCGCTTCATTCCGGGAGACGGCGTTGTAGACCACGGAGACCTTCTGCGGCGGTATCCCGTAACGCTCCACGATCATCCTCTTTGTCCGGTGGCTCACTGCGATGAGGCGGTCGGCCTGCATAAGCCCTTCCTTTTCGATATCGAGGATCTCCCCGTTGACGTTTTCGCCGCTCCGGTCATATTCAAGCGAGTGGACATGCAGGATGAGGGGTTTCCCGCTCATCCGGCGGGCGAGGAGGGCTGCAGGGACGGTCATCCAGTCGTGTGCATGAATGATGTCGAAGGAAAAGCGCCGCGCGACGACCCCGGCGGCCCGTCCGTAGCGGATCACTTCGGCGATCAGGTCAAGGCCGTAGACGGCGGTGGAATCCCGAAACCTGCTTCCTCCGGAAAGATAGAGATCCCGGTAACGGCCCTCGTTGAGGTAGGGGCTCAGCAGGGCAGGGATGGGAGTGACCGTGAGACGATTGAGGGGCTCGCTCTCCCGGTCTTTTGGCTCGGCGCCGGAAAAGGAGACACCGTATGCGGGGACGAGATTCAAAAAGGGAGCAGAGGTCTCTTCGGCCTGCGGCAGGACGAAAGTGATCCGATGGCCGAGACCGGCCAGAGCCTTGGTCATGCCGAAACAGGCCGTGCCCAGACCGCCGCTCATCCTGGGTGGGAACTCCCACCCGAACATGAGGATCCTCATGATTTACGACCCCCTTTTCCCTGAAGATGCCGCCCTAAGGAACAGGAGATAAAAGAAAAAACATCACGTTCCATATAAACACAGCTATGATCAAAAGTAAACCCCAGCCGGACAGAAGATTTTCATTTCCGATGAAATAAGTCCAAAA
>CAZINF010000197.1:2572-5222 GCA_964540555.1 uncultured Syntrophus sp.
ACGATAGGGAGAAGAGATATGGGAAAATTATTCGGAACCGACGGAATACGAGGCGAAGCGAACCGTTATCCTATGAGCGCGGAGATCGCCTTCGGCGTCGGACAGGCCATGGCGCACCTTTTTAAGAAGAAAGGACACCGTTCCGTTGTCATTATCGGGAAGGACACCCGAATTTCCGGATACATGCTGGAAAGCTCCCTGGAGGCCGGCATCACCTCCATGGGAGGCCAGGCGTATCTGGTCGGCGTTTTGCCGACACCGGGCATCGCCTTTGCCACCCTGAGCATGCGGGCCGACGCGGGCGTCGTCATCTCCGCCTCCCATAACCCTTACCAGGACAACGGCCTGAAGATCTTCGGCGGCGACGGCTACAAACTCACCGATGCCCAGGAAGAGGTCATCGAAGATCTGATCCTCAACAACAAACTCACTGACATGCTGCCGCCGGCAAAAGACATGGGAAGGGCCGCCCGACTCGAAGGGGTGAATGGGCGGTATATCGTTTTTCTGAAAAACACCTTTCCCCGCAATCTTTCCCTGGAAGGGATGAAGATCGCCCTGGACACCGCCAACGGCGCCACATACCGGGTGGCGCCGGATACGTTCGTCGAACTCGGCGCCGATGTGGAGGTTATTCACAAGACGCCGGACGGCATGAATATCAACGACCAATGCGGCTCCCAGCATACCGAGCGTTTGAAAAAAAAGGTGGTCGAGTGCGGGGCGGCCATCGGGCTGGCCTTTGACGGGGATGGCGATCGTCTCATTGCTGTGGATGAAAAGGGCAATGAAATCACAGGGGACCAGATTCTCATCATCTGTGCCAACATGTTGAAAAAAGATGGTAAATTGAAAAAAGACCTCCTCGTGAGCACGGTGATGAGCAATCTCGGCTTGACCGTTGCGTGTAAAAAATATGGCTTCAGGCACCACGCCTCAAAGGTCGGGGACCGTTACGTTCTGGAGGATATGCAGCGGCTGGGCGCGATCATCGGGGGCGAAGACGCGGGGCATATGATATTCCTCGATCACCACACCACGGGCGACGGCATTATCGCCGCCTTGCAACTGGTCACCGTCATGATTCGGGAAGGCAAGCCCCTTTCCGAACTGGCTCGCCAGATGGATATTTTCCCTCAAAAACTGATCAACGTGGATGTCAAAAACAGGCCCGATCTATCCGCCGTGCCCCGCATCGTGGAGGTCATCAAGCAGGTGGAGCAAGAACTCCGCGACGAGGGTCGCGTCCTGGTCCGCTATTCC
Organism: uncultured Syntrophus sp.; assembly: GCA_964540555.1. Classification (GTDB taxonomy): domain Bacteria; phylum Desulfobacterota; class Syntrophia; order Syntrophales; family UBA5619; genus JAKAFS01. The sequence continues at coordinate 3,836 of CAZINF010000197.1, forward strand.
GGCACCCAGAATATGTGTCGCGTTATGGTGGAAGGACCGTCCCCTGAGGTAACGGAAAAATATTGCTGGCAGATCGCCGATGTCGTGAAGCAGGAAATCGGTTAAGAAGCGGGGTCCGTCGACACAGGTCTGCATACAATCATCTTCAACAGAATTTATTATTGGAGGAGCAGATACAGGCGGATCAGTTCGGCGACGCTCCAGGCTTGGGCGATGCAGCCTCCCGGCCGGTGGGGGGGATCCCCGTCGAAGACCTCCGAGACGCTTCCGATCCCCGCCTCCCGCAGGTGGTTTTGCAGAAAACTCCTGAGCTGTCTCTTGAGAAATTCCTTTTCCTTTTCCTTTTCCGGATCTTCAGCGACACGCAGGGCGGCTTCGCCGAAAGCGCCGAGCAGCCAGGGCCAGACGGTTCCCTGGTGATATGCGGCGTCCCGCGTGGCGCCGTTTCCCCGGTAGCGGCCCCTGTAGGCCGGATCGGTGGGCGAGAGGGTGCGGAGCCCGCAGGGGGTGAGGAGCTGCTCCCGAACAGTCCGGACGACGGAGGCCTGCTCGGCGGGATCGAGCGGCGAGAAGGGGAGGGAGACGGCAAAGAGCTGGTTCGGCCGGATGGCGTGGTCGAGAATGCCGTAGTGAAAAACATCCCCAAGGTAATCTTTCTCCTGGATCCAGAAGGTCTCCCGGAAAGCCTTGCGGAGAGGAGGAAGTCTGTCGGCGAACGATCCTTCCCGATCGTCGAATCGCCGGGCGAGGTCGGTCGCGAAAGCGAGGGCGTTGTACCACAGGGCGTTGATCTCGACGGCATAACCATAACGGGGTGTCACAGGTCTTCCCCCCACGACGGCGTCCATCCAGGTGAGGGCCTTGCCCTCCTCGCCGGCATGGAGGAGTCCCCGGGCGTCGACGCCGATGCCGAAGCGCGTCCCGGTCAGGAAGCGGTTGATGATCCGTTTCATGACCGGCCAGAAGCCGTTGCGGATGAGGCCGATATCGCCCGTGACCCGAAGGAGCTCCTGGACGGCCCGGAAATAGAGCAACGAACTGTCGACGGTGTTGTAGGCTTCGGGAGCGCCGTCTGCGGAGAAGAAGTTGGGGAGGAGTCCCTCCCGCTCGTGCCGGCCGATTTCGGTCAGGATCTCGATCCCTTCCTCGATCCGGCCTGTGCAGAAGGCGAGGCCGGGGAGGGAGATCAGTGCGTCCCGGCCCCAGCTCCCGAACCAGGGGTAGCCGGCGATGATCGCCGGTCTCCCCGACGGTGTCGTGATGAGGAACTGACGTCCCGCTTGGAGCAGGGCGAGAAAGAGATCCCGGTCCTCCCCGGCGAATCCGTCCGCAAGTTTTTCGTCGTCCGAAAGCTCTTCCCGCCGTCGCACAATTTCGGTCTCCCAGA
>CAZINF010000198.1:0-5221 GCA_964540555.1 uncultured Syntrophus sp.
CGGCCTTGGTTTAAGGCGTGGCCCGGACATTTACCAAAAAGCATGAATTATCCTGATGTCCCCGCGTGGTGGATTCTGGAACGCAACATAAGCCGGTTTGCCGACAAAACCGCCATCCTGTTTCTCAATTACGAAGATTTAAGCGAAATAGAGCGCCTCTCTTATCGTGATTTGTGGCAAAAGTCGGGCGCCCTTGCCGCCGGGCTCCGGGAACTCGGAGTAAAAAAGGGGGACAGGGTCGCCACCCTTCTGCCCAACTGTCCCGCCATCATCATAAGTTACTACGGAATCTGGATGGCCGGCGCCGCCATCACACCCTGCAACGCCCTTGCCTCGGAAAAGGAATTTACCCATCAACTGCGGGACGCCGGCGCTAAGATCCTGATCGCCGCCGACACCATGGCCGATATGGCCCTGTCCGCAGCCCAGAGCCTGGGGATACCGGTCGTCCTCGCCCCTGTGGGCGAAGACGCCGCAACACCCGCATCCGGCTTTGTCCGTTTCGAGGAGCTGATCCATACGGGTCGAACACGCCCGTCAGGCGTGGTGGTCGATCCCCGGGAAGATATGGCCGTCCTCCTGTACACGGGCGGAACGACGGGCGATCCGAAGGGCGCCGTCCTCACCCACCGCAACATCGTGGCCAACACCGTGCAATTCGCCGAGTGGTACGCCCTGGATCCCGGAAAGGAAATCTTTGTCTGCACCATCCCCATGTCCCACAGCGGCGGCATGAGCGGGGTGATGAACGTCCCCCTTTACGGCGGTGCGACCCTGATCGTCCTGCGGCGTTTTCTTCCGGAGTCGGTCGCCCGGATCATCGAGCAATACCGGGCCACCCGCTTCTTCGGCGTGCCGACCATGTTCGTCTCCCTCCTGGGGAACGAAAAAGCGAGATCCTGCGACATGACATCCCTCAAGGCCTGTCGGACCAACGCCTCTCCCCTGCCTGTGGCCGTCAAGGAGGATTTCGACCGCCTCATCGGCAAGGAGGTCCTTGTCGAAGGTTACGGCCTCACGGAGACGAGCCCCCTGACCCATGCCAACCCCATCGAAAAGGCCAAGGCCGGTTCCATCGGGATCCCGTTGACGGACACGGATGCAAAGGTGATCGATCTTAAAACCGGCGCCGATCTCAGCGTGGGCGAGGAAGGGGAACTGGTGCTGCGGGGGCCCCAGATCATGAAGGGATACTGGGGGAAACCCGAGGCCACGGAAACGGCCCTGGCCGGGGGCTGGTTCCATACGGGCGATGTCGTCCGCATGGACGAGGATGGGTATTTCTTCATCGTGGATCGGGTCAAGGACATGATCAACAGCGCAGGTTACAAGGTCTGGCCCCGGGAGGTGGAGGAGATCCTTTACGCCCATCCCAAAATCCGCATGGCAATGGTCTTCGGGGTTCCCGACGATTACTACGGAGAAACCGTGAAGGCCTGCATCGTGCCCAAAGACGAGGCGAAGGAAACCATTACGAAAGAGGAGATCACAGCCTTCTGCAAGAAAAAGATGGCATCCTACAAGGTGCCGAAGCACATCGAGTTCCGCGACAGCCTTCCCATCAGCGCCCAGGGCAAGATGCTCCGGAGAGCAATGCGGGAGGAGGCGAAATGTTGATCCGGAAGAACCCTTGTTGCGGGCCACGACCACTTCCCTCGTTCGCAGGGAAGAAATGAACGATCAAGGAGGTTTGGCATGAAAGGGAGATGCAAGCGGTTGTTGCGGTGGGGCGCCCTGCTGGCGGCGTCCGGTTTGCTCGTCGCGTTTGCCGGGACGTTCGCCATGGCGCAGGACAAATACCCCTCCCGGTCCATCGAGTACATTGTCCCCTGGGGGCCCGGCGGCGGGGCGGACCAGCTCGCTCGAAAATCGGGACTGCTTATGGAAAAGGAGCTGAAGGTTTCTTTCCCGGTGATCAATGTCCCCGGGGCCACGGGCGGCACAGGCATTGCCAAGCTCCTTGCGGCGCCGGCGGACGGCCAATCCATCGCCATCTACATCGCCGATTCCCACGCCGTCCTGGCAACGTCGCCGGCGAGCTGGAAGATGTCCGACATCATGCCGGTGGCGCGCCTGATCCTCGGTCCCTCCTTCCTGTTCGTCAAGGAAGGCGGCCGATTCAAGTCCTGGGAGGACTTTGAGAAGGAAGCCAAAGCAAAGCCGGGAACGCTGAAGGTGGGGACCCTCGGGTTCGGGAGTGTCGACGACATCACCCTGACCTACCTGGAGAGCAAGGGGGTCAAGGTCATCCAGGTGCCTTACTCCAAACCCAGCGAGCGTTACGTCTCCGTCCTGGGCGGCCATGTGGACGCCCTCTACGAACAAGCCGGCGACGTGGCGCAGTACATTACGGGTAAGCAGATCAAACCCATCATCATCTTCGGCGCCCAGCGCTTCCCGGCCTTCAAGGATGTCCCCTGCTCCAGGGAACTCGGCTACGATGTCGGCCTGCCCCAGTTCAGGTCCATTATCGTGAAAGCCGGGACGGACCCGAAAAAAGTCAAGGTCCTTTCCGACGCCTTCGGCAAGGTGGCGGCGACGCCCGAGTACAAGGCTTTCCTGGCGGAGCAGCATGCCACGGAGGACAGCTTCATGAATCACGAGGAGTGCGCCAAGTTCATTCAGGCCGAGCTGGAAACGATGAACAAGACCTGGGGCGCAAAGAAAAAATAGCATCCTCGCTTTTCTTCCGTCTGCCTTCCGGTTTCCACCGGGGGGCAGACGATCCTCTGGAGGTCATATCCAATCATGGCTACGGAAAAGATCAGACGGATCATCCCCTACGCGGTTGTCCTGGTCGTCAGCGCGTATTTCTATGTTCTCGCCGGCCGGTTTGAGTTTGTCGCCAAGGCGGGGAATCTGGGCCCGGACTTCTGGCCGAAGCTCCTTCTCGGCCTGACCATGGCGGTTTGTCTGTACGAAATCGCCAAGATGACCTTCTTTTTCCGGGGCGCGGCGCCCGAAAACGGGATCGACAAGGAAAAGGAAGCGACGCCGAAGAAATATCCCGGGCTCTTGGTCATCGGAACCGTCCTGACCGTCGCCTATGTCTACTTTGTCAGTATCCTTGGGTTTATCCTCTGCACGTTTCTGTACATCATTCTATTCATGATGGTGGGCCGTTACCGGAAACCCTGGGTGATCATGGCAAACGGCATCGTCGGGACGGTCCTGGCGGTTTTCATATTCATGAAGGCGGTCTACGTCTCCCTGCCTCTCGGACAGGGTCCCTTTCAGCAATTCTCCCTGCTGGTATTGAACATGCTCGGCATCAAGTAAGCGGCATCAAGGGATCAAGGAGTCATTTATGGTGGATATCCTTCAGCATCTCGGCATGGGTTTTCTCAACTGTTTCCAGCCGGTCAACCTGATCTTCCTCGTCGTGGGGATCATCGTGGGGCTTCTTGTCGGCGTCCTGCCGGGTCTGACCCTCGTCATGGGCGTCGTCCTCGCCCTTCCCTTCACCTACGCCATGGACGTGACACCGGCCATTGTCCTGCTGACGGCCATGTACGTTTCCGGCACCTACGGAGGCGCCCCCACGTCCATCCTCTTTCGGATCCCCGGCGAGCCCATCCATGTTCCCCTCCTCTGGGACGGCTATGCCATGGCCCGGCAGGGCCAGGCGGCCAAGGCCCTGGGTTGGACCATCTACGCTGCCCTGATCGGCGGGATCTTCTCGGCGGTGGTCATGGTGACCCTCTCGGAACCGGTCGCCAAGCTCGCCCTGACCTTTTCAACGCCGGAATATTTCGCCATCGTGCTCTTCGGGCTCACGAGCGTCGTCTCGCTCGGAGGCGGATCCCTGACGAACGCCTTTATCAGTCTCTTTTTCGGGCTTCTGATTGCCTCCGTGGGCGTGGATGCGACGTACGGCACGGGCCGATTTGCCTTCGGATCGCCCATCCTCATGGACGGCATCGAGTTTCTCACTGTCATGGTTGGCGCCTATGGGGTGGGCGAGGTCCTGACGCGTCTGAGCGAGGGATTCACAACCGTTCCCGTGGAAACGGTGGGCGCCATGAAGACGAGGATGCCCTCCCTCAAAGAGGTCTGGAAGATTGCGATGACCTTTTTCCGAAGTTCCGTCATCGGCACGATCATCGGCATCGTCCCCGGCGCCGGGGCCACCATCGCCTCTTTTGTCACCTACGGCGTGGAGGCCCAGTACGGAAAGCGCAAAAAAGAAATGGGCACCGGGATCCCCGAAGGGATCGTGGCCCCCCAGGCGGCGGCCACCGCTTCCGTCGGCGGCGCCCTCATTCCCCTTCTGACCCTGGGCATTCCGGGGAGCGGCGCCACGGCGGTCATTCTCGGAGCCTTCCTTCTCCATGGGATCCAGCCGGGGCCCCAGGTGTTCATCACCTCCGCAGGCATGGTCTACACGGTTTTCGCTTCCCTGTTTCTCGGCATTCTCCTCATGTGCATCATCGGGTATTTCGCCATCAAACCTCTCGTAAAGATCCTCGATTTTCCCGAATCCATCGTCTCGACATTTATCATGCTCCTTTGTTTTGTCGGGGCCTTCTCCATCCGCAACAGCATCTCCGATCTCTGGCTCATGGTGGCGTTCGGGATCGTAGGGTATTTCTTTGAGAAGATGAAATTTCCCATCGCTCCCATGGTCCTGGGAACGATTCTGGGTCCCCTGGCGGAGACTTCCTTCATGACGACGATGATCAGCTTCCAGAACGACTGGACGATCTTCTTTACCCGCCCGATCAGCGGGGTCATCATGGCGCTTACGATCGGCGCCCTTTTTCTGCCCCTGCTGCGCAAATTCCGTGAGATCCGTCATACGAAACGGGCGACGTAAACCAATCTTTACTTCGCCAACACACTCTTCCCCGTCATTTCCGGCGGCTGAGCGATGCCGATATTACCTGGCATGGTTGGTGAATAAGAAAGGAGAATGAATGAACTATTTTTATGACTGGAACGCTTTGGAAAAGTCCATGATCTCCGATGAATACTCGTCTGCCTTCGGATCCGTGATCGTGGGAGAACGCATGCAGGTTGCCATGGTGCATAAGGAGAAGGGAACCGGATCAAGGCTGCATTCCCATCCGAATGAACAGTTCAACCATGTACTAAAGGGTGAAATCAGGGCAAAAGTAGAAGAAGAGGAAACGATGATGAAGCCTGGAGATCTTGTTTATATCCCAGCCAATGCCGCCCACTATCTGGTCGCTGTTTCGGAAGGGGGGGCCGATTATTTTGT
>CAZINF010000199.1:0-5184 GCA_964540555.1 uncultured Syntrophus sp.
CCGAACGACTCGCCGCGTAAATACGTAACCGAATTTATGAACCGATGTACTAAGGCAATTGAGGCCAGGCTAAGGCCAATATGACCTTGACAAAACAAGCCTGTCGGATATATTCCACTTAGGCGTGATACCGAATCAAAAGAAGGAGGAAGAGATGAAGAAATCGATGAGAATGCTTTTGGCAATAATGGCAATCGCTTGCATCGGAACCCTCGCTCCGGTTGCATCCCTGGCGGCAGATCCCTTTCCTGCGCGGCCTATTCAGGTGATCGTTCCGTTCCCACCGGGGGGCGTTGCCGATCTGGTGGGTCGTCCATTCGTTGCGGCTCTGGAGAAAGAGCTCAAACAACCCGTGGTCATCGTCAACAAAACCGGCGCCGGCGGGGCCGTAGGGATGCAGGCCCAGGCCGTGGCCAGACCGGATGGTTATACCTTGATGGTGGCCCTCTCGAGTATTTCGGTCATGCCCGAAGTCGATGCGCTCTTCGGACGGCCGCCGGTGTACAAATTGAGCGATTTCGCCCCGATTGCGCTCTTGTCTTCTGATCCCACTGTCCTTGTGGTCAGCAGTAAGGCCCCCTGGAAGACGGTTGCCGATTTTGTGGCCGATGCCAAGAAGCGGCCTAACGAGATCAAGTACGCTTCTTCCGGGATTTACGGGACGATGCACGTGGCGATGGAAATGCTTGCCCATGATGCGGGGATCAAGTTGCGCCATATCCCCACGGGGGGAGGAGGGCCGGCCTTGAATGCGCTGTTGGGCGGTCATGTCGAGGCAATCTCCGGCGGGCCGAATGTCTCCATCCCGCACATCAAGGCGGGAACTCTCAAGGTTCTGGCGGGCTGGGGAGACAACCGCATCCCCGCCCTTCCGGACATCCCGACATTGAAAGAAGTCGGTTATAAGAATGTCGAATTCTACATCTGGTCCGGCTTCTTCGCCCCGGCGGCCACGCCCGAGCCGGTCATCAGGGTGCTCCGCGAGGCGACGGCCAAGGCGGTCCAGGCGCCCGATTTCAAATCGGCCATGGAGAAAATGGCGACGCCGATTGCCTACCTGGATGCGCCTGAATTCAGGAAATTCTGGGACAAGGACGCCGAACGTTTGATCAACGCGGTCCGTAATATCGGCAAGGTGCAGTAAAGAAGAGGTGTATCAAGCGCCCTGCGGAAAACCGTGGGGCGCCTTTTTTATTACAATCCATTATCGACAGGGGAGGAAAATGTTCAAAAGCATCGTATTTCAAACGCCGACCATCTTTTTCGGCATCGACGCGGTCAAAGCGATCGGGCAGGAGGCGAAAAAATTAGGCGCAGGGAGGGTGTTTCTCATTACGGGTCCTCAAGTCAAAAAGGCGGGGGTCCTGGAAAAGGCGTTGTCCTATCTGCAGGCCGAATCGATCGAGGTCGAGGTGAATATCCAGGAACGCGACACCCCCGAACCGGCCACCGATCGCGTCGAAGAAGCCGCAGCGATTGCGAAGAAGGGGAATTTCGATGTGGTCATCGGCCTTGGGGGCGGGAGCATCCTGGATGTGGCCAAGATGGTTTCCGCATTGATCACCAACCCCGGGAAGACGGAAGATTATTTCGGCAGGGAGAAAGTTTCCAGGCGGGGCAAGCCGACGATCATCGTCCCGACGACTGCCGGGACCGGTGCCGAAGTGACCAAGCACGCAGTTTTCCTGGACCGGACGAACAATGTCAAAAAGGTGGTCGCCTCCGGCAGCCTTCTTCCGAATGTGGCTATCGTCGATCCTGCGATGACCCTCACTTGCCCCCCTCCTGTGACCGCCAGCGCCGGCATCGATGCTTACATTCATGCCGCGGAGGCGTTTCTTTCCAAGAATGCCAACGCGATAACCGACACCCTGGCGCTGGAATCCATTTCGATCATCACACGTTGGCTGGGGCCGGCTTTTGCGGACGGACAGGATATGGAAGCCCGCTATCATATGTCCTTAGGGAGCCTGATGTCGGGAATCGTTCTCAACAATTCCGGCACCAGCCTGGTCCATGCGATGGCCTATCCGGTGGGAGGGGAATACCATACCCCGCACGGGGTGACTTTGAGCGCCCTGCTCATCGCCTGCTTCGAGTATATCGCGGTGGTCAAGGCGGAAAAGATGGCCCTTCTGGCGCGGGCGATGGGTGAGCCTATCGACTCTCTAACCTCGCGGGACGTTGTCGACCGTCTTTTAGAGGCCATCCGTCATATGATCAAGAGCGTCGACCTGCCGGCTTCGCTGAAGGATCTCGGGATCAAGCGAGCGACAACGGATGTTCACCAGTGGGCCGTGGAAGCCCACAAGGAGCAACGGCTCCTCTCCCGGTCTCCCCGTATCCTCACCGTCGAGGATATCGAGAAGATCTATGAAAGAGCATTCGAATAACCCTGCGGGGTCCATTGGGATGTCCCGCAGATTGAATAAATAAATGGAGGAAAAGAAGATGGCAAAGAAGAAACTTTCACGCATCGATATTCAGCAGGCGAAAGAGAGGAAGGAACGGCTGCCCTGGGTGACAGCCTACGATTACTGGACCGCAAGATTCGCCGAGGAGGCGGGGATGGACATGATCCTCGTCGGGGATTCCCTCGGGATGGTCATTTACGGCTACGAAGGGACGGTGCCGGTGACGATGGATCAGTGCATTTACCACAGCGAGGCGGTCCGGCGCGGCGCCCCGAACACCTTCATCATCGGCGACATGCCCTTTCTCTCCTACCAGGTGAGCGTGGAGGAGGCGGTGCGGAACGCCGGCCGCTTCTTCAAGGAAGCGCGAGTGGATTCGATAAAACTGGAGGGCGGACGACGCATGGCCGCCCAGGTCCGGGCGATCGTTGACGGAGGGATGCTGGTGATGGGCCATATCGGGCTTACCCCGCAGAGTTCAGCACAGCTTGGCGGCTTCAAAGCGCAGGGGCGAACGGCGGAAACGGCGATGGAGCTGATCGAAGACGCCCGGGCGATCCAAGAGGCTGGGGCCTTTTCGCTCCTCGTCGAGGCGGTGCCGCCGGAGGTCTGCCGGATCATGCGCGACGATCTGAAGATCCCCGTCTACGGGATCGGAGCGGGGGTCGAGGTCGACGGCCAGGTGATGATCTGCAGCGACATCCTGGGCATCTTCCAGGCGTTCACTCCGAAATTCGTGAAGAAATACGATAACCTCGGGGAAAGGACGATCAAGGTCTTCGCCCAGTATGCCAATGAGGTCCGAAGCGGCGAGTTTCCGGCGGAAGAACACACCTACAAGATGGTGGAAGGCGAGCTTGCCAAGTTGGAGAAACTCCTTTAATACCTCGGGTCAATCCTCGATTGACAGTCAAAGAGGCGATATGTTAGATAAACGGGTGAGAAATTATCCAGACGACCTGATGCCTGCAAGGGGGAAAAAATGGAATGGCCCCGGAAAATCGTTTCTTTGCTGAAAGCCAATGATATTTGTTCGATATCATTTATACCGGATTCCGTTATCGGTCAGATTCTGAAAGCGGCTGAAAAAGATCCGTTTTTTCATTTCACGACTCTGGCCCGGGAAGAAGAAGGCATCGGCATCATCACCGGGGAATATTTGGGGGGCCGATACGGCGTCCTGATGATGCAGGGCGCCGGACTGGGCAACTGCGTCAATGCGCTGGCGTCGCTGGCGATTCCCTACCAGATTCCGTTTCTGATGCTGATCAGCCAGCGGGGCGAGCTGGGGGAGTTTAACGCCTGCCATGTGGTCATGGGGAAAGCCCTTCGCTGCATCTTGGAGGCGCTGGGGGTCCAGCACTTTACCGTGAATCGTGAAGACGAACTGGAAACCATTCTGGGCGGCGCAATTAAAACGGCTTACACCTCCGAGCAGCCGGTCGCGGTTATTTTGACCACCGCCCTGGTGGGATGGAAGGATGAAAAGTGATCAATAGACTGGAAGCCACCCGATACCTGGTCAAGCAGCTTTCCGACGAGCCGATTATAGCGTCCTGCGGCAATCCGAAATTCGATCTGTTCACCGCCGCCGAAAAACGGAAAGCCAATTTTTACATGTGGAACTCCATGGGCATGGCATCCTCCATCGGCCTGGGTCTGGCCATGGCCCGCCCGGACAAGAAGGTGATCGTGCTGGACGGCGATGGGGCTATTTTGATGAATTTAAATTCTTTGACCACCGGGGCCAGTAAAGCGCCTGCCAATCTCGTTCACATCATCTGGGATAATGCACAGTATCAAATTACCGGCGGGCAGCCGACCCATACCGGCGGGAAAGCCGATATTGAAGCGATTGCCAGAGGCGCCGGCTTCAGGCAGGCATTGACCGTTAAGACGTTAGTCGCCTTTAAAAAGGCCCTTTCCCAAATCCTCGTTCAACCCGGCCCCTGGATCCTGGTGGCCAAGACCGATTCATCCGACGCGCCCGGGCGCCCGCCCAAAAGCCCCGTCGCTATCAAGAATCGGTTTATGGAGGCATTGCGGGGGGCTCGATAAAAAGTTTTTTTCAACTGCTCTATAGCAGCAATTACCGGCAGCGGGGTAAAGCGGGGATGAAAAGAGCCTGGCAAATCACCTGTATCGCCTTTGTCGCCCTATCGGTTTTTACGATCGTATTGTCTTTCGAGTATCCCTATAAGGACAGACTTGGTCCCGGACCCGCCTTCTTCCCCATCTGGTTGAGTATGATAACCGGGGCCTTGGCTCTGGCGTTATTTTTCCAGACCACCTGGGGGGGAAGTGTGGCCGATGTTGCGGCGAAGCTCCTTCCCGGGCGCCAGGGGGCCTGGCGCATCAGCATCATTCTGTTTGCCTTACTGGCATGCCTGGCGCTTCTCGAACCTCTGGGATTCCGGATCAGCCTTTTCTTGTTCCTTCTTTTCCTCCCGCCGGCGCTCGGGGTAGACAACTGGTGGGGCGCTCTGATATTCGCCGTAGCCGGCAGCTTCGGGATTTTTCACGTCTTTTACTACTGGCTGAAGGTACCTTTGCCCATGGGGGTGTTCGGTATTTAAGGGGGGAATTTTGGACGCGCTGCAATACTGGATTCAAGGCTTTGCCGTAGCCACGACACCAATGAATCTTTTGTATGCCTTTATTGGATGCGTCCTGGGCACCCTCATCGGCGTCCTGCCGGGACTCGGCCCGGCGGCCGGAACGGCTATTCTCATTCCCGTCACTTTCAGCCTTGACCCCATCGGGGGGATCA
>CAZINF010000200.1:0-5172 GCA_964540555.1 uncultured Syntrophus sp.
GATCTGGACTTATCCAAATGGGACGTTTTTGATAAGATACTCCCCAAAGGGATGAAGGCGATCCTGCTCCTGGGAAAGATCTACACGCCGGCGTGGATGTACATGGGAGCGGAGACTTTCTTTAACGCCCTGGAGACGGACGAGGAGCTGGCCGGAGCGATCATAAACAAAATCGGCGATATACAGTTCCAGACGTTCCTGCGTGTCACCGAGCATCCCTGCGTGGGCGCCGTGCTCCACCCGGATGACATCGCCTTTAACACAGGGCTTCTGGTCCATCCGAAGTACCTGCGCAAATATCTCTTCCCCTGGTACAAGAAGATGGGGAAGATCTGTCGAGAAAAAAGGATCGGTTTCATATTCCACAGCGACGGCGACTGCACCGAAGTAATGGAAGACCTGATCGATTGCGGCTTCCATGCCTTCAATCCCATCCAGCCCAATGCGATGAACATCGTCGAGGTGAAGAAAAAGTGGGGGAAGAAGCTCTGCCTCATCGGGAACATCAATCTCGACTCCACGTTGACCCTGGGGACGCCCGAGGATGTTCGGGCGGAGGTCTACGAAAGGATCCGGACGATCGCTCCGGGTGGCGGCTATATGGTCTCCTCGTCCAACTCCATCACCGACTATGTCCCCGTGGCCAACATGAGGGCTCTCCTGGATGCGACCTATGAATTCGGTCAATATCCGATCCGGCTCGAGGAGGGAGGCGTTCAGGGAAAGTTCTGGACCTCTCAGACGAAGGTCCGCAAGACCGGAACGACCAAGGTGGAAACGGGCCTCGATGTGGATTCCTTTGTGGATGCCCTCATCACAAACGATATCCCGAAGGCGATTGCGTTGATGCAGAAGGATATCGACGGTGGGACAGCCCCGCAGGACGTCGTTTCCCGGGGGTTGATCCCGGCGATCACGATCGTGGGAGAACAATTCCAGAACGGTCAGATCTATATCCCGGAGATGATGATTGCGGCGCGGGCGATGTCGGCGACGCTGGACCACTTCAAGCAGAAACTGGCCGGGCAGGGTGAGGCGAAGAAGCTCGGAACGGTCGTGATCGGAACGGTTCAGGGAGATCTCCACGATATTGGCAAGAACCTGGTGGTGATGATTCTCAAGGGGCAGGGCTTCCAGGTGGAGGATCTGGGCGTCTCGGTGAGCACGGCGAAGTTCGTCCATGCGGTCAAGGAGAAGAAGCCGGAAATCCTGGCGATGAGCGCCCTCCTGACGACGACAATGACCGAGATGAAAAACACGATTGATGCGCTGAAGTCGGCGGGTCTTCGGAACGAGGTGAAGGTGATCGTGGGCGGCGCGCCGGTGACGCCGGCGTTTGCGGAGCAGATCGGGGCGGAAGGCACGGCTTACGACGCCCCGGGCGCGGCGAAGCTCTGCAAGGAACTGCTGCAATAGGCATAGGGATCTGTTTCACCGGTCCGATGCAGCAATGGGCTGTAAAGGCGGGGAAGCATAAACTTGTTTAATCAGGAGGGAGAAATCATGGGAAAGACAAGACGTGAGTTTTTAAAGAAGGCTGGGGTCGCCGCAGCGGTGGGGGCGGGGGTTGTACTGACAGGAAGCAGGAGGTTGTACGCCAAGGATGAGGACAAGGTGTTCAAATGGAAAATGGCCACGGCGTGGACGACCGGAATGCCCCTTTACACCCATATGGCCAAGGTCCTGCCGGACGCGGTCAAAAAGCTCAGTAACGGAAGACTGATCATCGACACGTTCCCGGCGGGGGCCATTGTACCGGCCCTGGAAGGTGTGGACGCCACCCGGAGAGGGGTCTGCCAGATTGCCCATACCTGGCCCGGCTACGACATCGGCATTTCAAAGGGGTCGGCGGTCATCGGGGGATTTGCCGGGAGCCCCAACTCCGAGGTGATGATGCATTGGATCTACAGCGGCGGGGGATACAAGCTCTGGCAGGATTACCGCCGGGAAGTCTTCAATGTGATCGCCTTTCCGGGGGGGATGCGTCCCACCGAGGTATTCGCCCATTCGCACAAACCGGTGCGCTCCCTCGCGGATTTCAAGGGATTCAAAATGCGGACCGTCGGGGCGTGGGCGGACATCCTTCCCAAGCTGGGAGGTTCGGTGATCACCCTTCCCGGCGGCGAGGTCCTGCCGGCCCTGCAGCAGAAGGTGATCGACGCTACGGAATGGGCCTGCGCAGGGGAGAATCTGTCGATGGGATTCCATGAAGTGGCCAGGTATGTCATCATTCCCGGGATTCACCAGCCGAGCGCCCCCTTTGAATTTGTCGTGAATGTGAAGGCCTGGGAGGAATTGCCGGCGGACCTCAAGGCGATCGTGGAGGGAGCGGCGAAGATCGCAACGCTTGACTCCTGGACCTATCTCGGCGCCCTCGATATGGGGGCGATGGACGTCTTCAAAAAGAAGGGAAATACGATCATCGAACTGGACGTGGATGTGCAGAAGGCAGCCTACAAGCTGGGGCTTGAATGGGGACGGGAAGCCGCCGCCAAGGATCCATGGACAAAGAAACTCTTCGAATCCCAGATCGACTTTCACAAGAAATGGGAAGTCGTCGAAGCTACAAGATCCCTTAAATATTAACATAAGTACGCCGGGCGTCGATGATGAACGGACGCCCGGCGGCTTGATCCCGATCTTGCTTTGCCGTGTATGAAAGGAAGGGGTGAATTCCATGATGGTGTCTTTTGTAAAGAGTATCGATGGGCTAAGCAAGTGGACGGGGAAATGGGTTGCCTGGGTCATCATCCCCAACGTGCTGGCGCTCGTCTATGAGGTCATTGCACGCTACATTCTGAACAGCCCCACCATCTGGTCCTATGAAGTGACCTACTTCCTCTACGGGAGCCATTTCCTGCTGGGGGCGGCCTATGTCCTTTCCGTCGATGCGCACATCCGGATCGACATCTTCACCTCGCACTTTTCTCCGCGGACAAGGGCCGTCATCGATCTGGTCGGCTATCTGCTCCTCTTCTTCCCGGTGGTCATTGCCCTCGTCTATGCGGGAGGACAGTATGTCCTGCAGTCCTTTGAGATGGGCGAAAAATCGGGTCTCAGCCCGTGGAGGCCCTACCTCTATCCATACAAGGCCGTGATTACGATCAGCTTTATTCTTCTCCTTCTGCAGGGAACAGCTTGTTTTATCCGCAATATATTCTTGTTGGCGAGAGGGGAAAGGCCATGATGGAGAACCTCTCCCTTTTCATGTTTCCGGTGATGATCCTGGTCGTATTTGCAGGATTTCCCGTTGTTTTCAGCCTGATGGGCATTTCTCTTTATTTCGGCATTGTCTGTTTCGGACCGGAGATCATCCCCATGCTTATCCGCCGCGTCTACGGCGTGGCAGACAACTATGTCCTCGCCGCCGTGCCGCTGTTCATTTTCATGGGAACGATGCTGGAGAGATCGGGCATCGCCAAAATCCTTTTTGAGACGATCAGCATGTGGATGGGACGCATCAGAAACGGCCTGGCGGTGACGACCATCCTGATGTGCACCATCATCGCTGCCTGCACGGGGATTATCGGAGCGGCCGAGGTGATGGTCGGTGTGATGGCTATACCGCCGATGATGAAACGGGGCTACAACCACGCCCTGATCGCCGGCACAGTCATCGCCGGTGGTGCTCTCGGCACCATCATCCCGCCGAGCGTCGTGACCGTCGTCTACGGCCCCGCCGCGGGGATATCCGTCGGCCGTCTCCTGATCGCCACGATCTTCCCCGGCCTTCTGCTCTCGTCGGTCTATGTTTTGTACATTATCGTCCGTTCCTATGGCCAAAGAGGGTTTGCCCCGCCGATCTCTTCCGAAGATCGGGATATTCCCATGTCGCGGAAACTCAAAGCTACGGTTACGGGAATGATGCCGTCCGTCGTTCTGATCTTCACCGTCATGGGCTCCATCATTCTCGGCTTTGCCGCACCCACGGAAGCCGCCGCCCTGGGCGCCTTCGGAAGCGTCCTGCTGACGATCGGCTACGGCAACTTTACTTTGAAGGTGTTGCAGGAGGCGACCATCCAGACTCTGAAAATCTCCAGCATGATGATGATGATCCTGCTCGGAGGGTTCATGTTCAGCGGCGTCTTCCTCGGGCTCGGGGGCAGCGACGCCACGGAGAGGATGCTCTCGGCCCTCAACATGGGGCCCTGGGCGGTTCTGGCCTTCTTCCTGTTTGTCGTCTATCTTGCAGGTTTTCTGCTCGACTGGGCCAGCATCCTGCTCATCTTCGTTCCCATCTTTTCGCCGATCATCGAAAAGCTGGGTTTTGACCCGATCTGGTTCGGCGCACTCTTCATCATGATGATCCAGACATCCTATCTGACGCCGCCGATGGCGCCCGGGATCTTTTATCTCAAGGGGATTGCCCCGCCCGAGCTGACGACCCGGGAGATGTTTCAGGGCATTGTTCCCTATATGCTGCTCCAGCTTATCGCCATTGCCGTTGTTGCGCTCTTCCCGCAGATTGCCCTCTGGCTGCCGGAAAAACTGATCGGCTGGAATTAAGAAAAGGGGAAAGCCTGATGACCGTTATGGAACCGGAAAGGAAGGAAACATGATGACCAAAAAAGAACGCATCCTCATGGCCATGCGGGGCGAGACCCCGGACATGCTGCCCTATACGCCGCGCTTTGACCTCTGGTACAATTCCAACTCCTACCGAGGCACCCTGCCCAAACGCCACCTGGGGCGCAGCCACGATGAAATCGCCCGGGCGGAAGGATGGGCGTTGCACAAGGTCATTCCGGAACTCCTGGAAGTGGTCGATCCATGGGAGAACCTGACGCGGGGCATAGGGCTCTATAGCCTCAAGGAAAACGGCTACAAGATCAACTTTTCGCCCAACGTCCATCTGGAGGTCCGGAAGACCCGCCAGGGGGAAGAGGAGGCCACGCTGGTGGAGTACCACACCCCCAAAGGGGTGGTCAGCACCAAGGAGGTGATCAACGAAGAGATGCGCAAGGCCGGCGTCTCCATCACCTGGGTTCAGGAGCACGGCATCAAGCGGCCCGAGGATTACGAGATCTGGGCATACGTCTTCGAGAACATCACGGTGACCCCGGACTATGAACGTTACCGGGCCTGGCAGAACCGCATCGGCGACGACGGCGTGGCCGTGATGATGGGCAGCTTCCCCGCTTCGCCCATCAACCACATCCAGCGCGACTTTCT
>CAZINF010000201.1:0-5155 GCA_964540555.1 uncultured Syntrophus sp.
CGCCCATGTTCTCGAACTTGTCTTCAAGCTCGATCTCCTTGGCGACGGTCACGCCATCCTTGGTGACAGTAGGTGCGCCGTAGCTCTTGTCCAAGATCACATTCCTTCCCTTGGGACCGAGGGTGATCTTCACCGCGTCGGCCAGGGTATTGACCCCGTTGAGAATCGATTTTCTCGCGTCCTCATCGTACTTAAGTAACTTTGCTCCCATGTATGTATCCTCCTTATATGATCAATTGATTATTTCTCGATAATACCAAGAATATCGTCCTCACGCATGATGAGGTGTTCCACACCGTCGATCTTCACCTCGGTGCCCGAGTATTTTCCGAAAAGAATCCTGTCACCCGCCTTGACGTCCAGCTTGATCAGTTTGCCGTCATCGGCGGTCTTACCCTTGCCTACGGCAACGACGAGCCCTTCCATCGGCTTCTCCTTGGCGGTGTCGGGAATGATGATTCCCCCCTTGGTCTTCCCTTCTTCCTCGATCCGTTTCACGATGACTCTGTCCTGTAATGGTCTGATTTTCATACTTTAGCCTCTCCTTTCATCATTAAAATATATCTGCACCTTAGCTTATAGCTCCACAGATCTGGCTTATGATAAGCATCAATTTTTTCATGTCAAGATATTCGGCATAAAAAATTTGCAGCATCCGGCCTCTTTAGGGCGCCGTCAAAAAAGATGCTCCGTCAGTTCCTTCAGTGAGCCTATTTTGATGAGTTCGATCTGCATCTCCGGCAGGATTTCGCGGGAAAGGGTCCGGGGCAGGATACATCGCGTGAAACCCATCCGGGCCGCTTCTTTGATCCGGACCTCCGTCTGGGAGATCCCCCGGATCTCGCCGGTCAATCCGACCTCGCCGAAGACGACGGTCCCGACCGCTGTCGGCCGGTCGAGGAAGCTCGATGCCATCGCCGAGACGATCCCGAGATCGATCGCCGGCTCATCCACTTTGACCCCTCCCGCCACGTTCAGGAAGATATCGCTGTTGCCCAGATGGATGCCGCAGATCTTGTCCATTACCGCGGTGAGCAGCGACACCCGGTTGTGATCCACGCCGATCGCCGTCCGCCTCGGCATCCCGAAGTTCGTGGGACTGACCAGGGACTGGACCTCGATCAGGATCGGCCGGGTCCCCTCCATACTCGGCACGACCACCGATCCCGCGGCGCCCTCGGGCCGTTCCGACAGGAAGAAGGCGGAAGGATTGGCGACCTCGATGAGGCCCGTGTCCCGCATCTCGAAGACGCCGATCTCATGGGTGGGACCGAAGCGGTTCTTGATTCCCCGGATCACGCGGTAGGCGTGGCCGGAATCCCCCTCGAAGTAGAGGACCGTATCGACCATATGTTCGAGGACCTTGGGTCCTGCAATCGAACCGTCCTTCGTCACATGGCCCACGAGGAAGATCGGAATGCCCGTCTTCTTGGACATGAGGATGAGCCTTCCGGAGGCCTCGCGGACCTGCCCCACGCCGCCCGGCGCGGAGGAGAGGACGGAGGAATAGATGGTCTGGATGGAATCGATGACGGCGACGGCCGGTTTGAGCTCCTGAATCCGGCCGAGGATATTTTCCAGCTCGACCTCGACAAGGATAAGAAGACCTTTCGCGGAGGCGCCGAGTCTCTTTCCCCGAAGCTTGATCTGACGGGCCGACTCCTCGCCCGAGACATAGAGAACGGTAAGCCCCCGCTCCGCCATTTTCTCCAAGGCCTGCAGCAGCAAAGTCGATTTGCCGATCCCGGGATCGCCGCCGACCAGAATGGCGGACCCGCCGACGATCCCGCCCCCGAGGACGCGATCCAGTTCATCCATTCCCGTGGAAATCCGATCCCCCTCGTTGGCTTCGATGGAATCGATGGACTGGGGAACGCCTTCGAACCGGCTATCGGCCGGACGGGTCACATCGACATCCCGGATCTCCTCTTCGACAAAGCGGTTCCATTCGCCACAGGCGGGACACTTTCCCAGCCACTTCGGCGACTGCTGCCCGCAATTCTGGCAGAAGAACATCGTCCTGATCTTTTTCACGGATGAACCCCCTACCGGCAAACTGCCTTCCCTTTTCTGCATACCTTTTCCTGCCCCCTCGCGTCAACCGAAAACCAAAACACTTGAGTAATCATTTTAATGTTGATATATCTCCCGTTCATTGGTTTGAACCGCCAAGAAAAGGAGTTGATCATGAACAATCCCAATTTTGCCTCCGGGCCGTGCAGCAAAAGACCTGCCTGGAGCCTCGAATCCTTGAAGGACGCCGCGGTCGGACGTTCTCATCGTTCCGCCCTGGGAAAGGAGAAACTGGCCCTGGCCATCAACGAGACGCGGAGGATACTCGGGATCCCCGAAAACTACCTTGCCGGTGTCATGCCCGCCTCGGATACGGGGGCCTTTGAAGCCGCCATGTGGAGCCTGCTGGGGACTCGGCCGGTCACCGTCCTTGTCTGGGAGAGCTTTTCGGAGGGATGGGCCACGGATATCGCCAAACAGCTCAAGCTCAACCCCGAGATCCTCCGGGCCGGTTACGGACTGATCCCCGATCTGGGCGCCGTCAACTGGGAGCATGACGTGGTCTTCGTCGCCAACGGGACGACCAGCGGCGTGAAGATTCCCCACTGGGACTGGATTCCCGCTGACCGCGAGGGCCTTTCCCTCTGCGATGCGACGAGCGCGGCCTTCGCCATGCCCATCGACTGGTCGAAGACGGATGTGGTCACCTTCTCCTGGCAGAAATGTCTTGGCGGCGAGGCAGGTCACGGAATGCTTGTCCTCGGTCCCCGGGCCGTGATGCGCCTCGAATCCTACGATCCTCCCTGGCCGCTTCCGAAGATCTTCCGCATGAAAAAAGGAGGCAAGATCAACCGGGCGATCTTTGAAGGGGAAACGATCAACACCCCCTCCCTCCTGTGTGTGGAGGATTATCTGGACGCCCTGAAATGGGCCGACAGTCTGGGGCTCGATGGTCTCATTCAAAAGAGTCTTGCCAACCTCCGGACCGTCGAGGAGTGGGTCGCCAGGAACGACTGGATCGCCTTTCTGGCTGAAGCGCCGGAGATCCGCTCCAACACTTCGGTCTGCCTCTCCGTGGTCAGCGACAAGGTCAGGACGCTGCCGGACGGGGAGCAAGCGAAATTCCTCAAAAACATCGCGAGCGAAATGGGCAGAAGGAAGGTCGCTTACGACATGAACTCTTACAAGGATGCGCCCCCGGGATTCCGTTTCTGGTGCGGACCCACGATAGACGCCGCGGATATCCGCGCTGCGCTGGAGGAGCTGGAAAAGGTTTACAAAGAAAAGATCGCCGCACTGTAGCAGCTTAAGAAGGAGACGACCCATGAAACGGATTCTGATCAGCGACAGTCTCTCTGCCGAAGGCATCGACATATTCAAGAAGACGCCAGGAATCGAAGTCGACGTCCGGACGAAGATCACCCCGGAGGAACTTAAATCGATCATTGGGAATTACGACGCCCTGGTCATCAGGAGCGCCACCAAGGTCACACAGGAGGTCATCGATTGCGCGGGGAAACTCTCCGTTGTCGGCCGCGCCGGAATAGGTCTCGACAACGTGGACATCCAGGCCGCCAGTAAACGGGGGATTGTCGTGATGAATACCCCGGGCGGCAACGCCGTGACCACCGGCGAGCATACCATCGCCATGATGCTCTCCCTGGTCCGGCAGATCCCCCAGGCGACTGCATCCATGAAGGTCGGCAAATGGGAGAAGACCAAATTCAGCGGACACGAATTCCTCAATAAGACCCTCGGGATCATCGGCACCGGAAGGGTCGGCAGCATCGTCGCCGACCGGGCGCAGGGGTTGAAAATGAGGGTCATCGCCTATGATCCTTTTATCGCCCCGGAGGCGGCCGAGAAGATGGGGATCGTCCTGGCCAGCCTGGACGACATTTACGCCCAGGCCGATATCATCACGGTCCATACCCCCATGACGAAAGAGACCAGGGGGCTGATCAATGCGGCTGCCTTTGCAAAGATGAAAAAAGGGGTATACATCGTCAACTGCGCCCGGGGCGGGATCGTCAGCGAGAAGGATCTCCATGACGCCCTGGTCGAAGGCAAGGTTGCCGGCGCCGCCCTCGACGTCTTCGAGGAGGAACCGACAAATAACACGGCGCTCATCGCGCTGGACAACGTCATCTGCACGCCCCACCTGGGCGCCTCCACCGACGAGGCGCAGATCAATGTAGCCATCGCCATCGCCGAACAGATCTGCGCTTACCTGACGACCGGCGAGATCAAGGGCGCAGTGAATTTCCCATCGGTCAGCGCCGAGCTCCTCAACGTCATCCGACCCTACCTGAATCTGGCGGAGAAACTGGGAAAGTTCGAAGCCCAGCTTGTCTCCGGCGCCATCAAAGAGGTCGTCATCGAATACAGCGGGGAGATCCTCAACTACAACGTCGCGCCGATCACCATCTCGCTGCTCAAAGGGCTCCTTACCCCCATCCTCAACGAGAGCGTGAATTACATCAACGCCCCGCTTATCGCCAAGGAAAGGGGCATCAAGGTCATCGAGGCGAAGAGCAGCGAAATGAAAGACTACACGAGCATGATCTCCCTCACCATCAGGACCGCCAGGGGTGAGATCTACGCCGCGGGCACCATCTTCGGCCGGCAGGAGCCGCGGATCGTGAGGATCAATAAATTCACGGTAGAGGTTATCCCGGAAGGGCGGATGTTTGTCATGTTCAACTACGACAAACCGGGAGTCATCGGTAATATCGGCACGACCCTCGGACAGGACGGCGTCAACATCTCCCGTCTCCACCTGAGCCGAGAGCAGATCGATGGCCAGGCGATGGTCGTTCTGAGCACAGACAGCATGGTCTCGGCGGGAGTGATCGATAAACTCCGGAAACTGCCGCATGTGATCTCGGTCGCCGATCTGGAAATGTAGGTTTAATGGGGACGACTATTAATGGGGACAGCCACTATTTTCTCGGAGAAAATAGTGGCTGTCCCCACACCGAAAAAGAATCTTTTTGGAGAAAGTATTATGGCAAATGTAGTGGTTGTGGGAACCCAGTGGGGTGATGAAGGGAAGGGAAAAGTTGTCGACATTTACGCAGAAAAAGCCGACGTCATCGCCCGCTTCCAGGGGGGCAACAACGCCGGCCATACCCTGGTCGTC
>CAZINF010000202.1:0-5140 GCA_964540555.1 uncultured Syntrophus sp.
GCTGACGACGGCGCACCTCAATCACGGCCTCCGGGGCGCAGAAGCCCAAAGGGAGGAGGCTTTCGTCCGCAGTCTGTGCGCCGGGATGGGGATCAACTGTATCAGTAAAACGGTCGACATCCGCACCCTTAAGAAAGGCAGCGGGAAATCGCTTGAGGAGGTCGGCCGGGAGCAGCGGTACCGGTTTCTCGATGAGACGGCGCAAACCTGCGGCGCCAAAAAGATAGCCACCGGCCATCATCGTGACGATCAGGCTGAAACCGTTCTGATCAATCTATTGCGGGGAAGCGGTCTCGAAGGTCTGAAAGGGATCGTGCCGGTCCGGGAAGGTCGAATCATCCGCCCCTTGCTGCACATAGGGAGAGAGGAGATTCTGGAATTTCTCAATCGCGAGGGACTGCCTTACATCATGGACAGTTCCAATGCGAACCTCCATTTCCTGCGCAACAGGATCAGGCATCAGCTCATTCCGGAATTGACTGCGCGATACAATCCCGCGATCGTCAGGGGGCTCAGCCATACCGCCGAGATCATCCGCCGGGAGGATGATTATCTGCAGGCCGCGGTCCGGCAGGTCCTGATTCGATGGGGAGTGGTTCCGGGCGAGGCGGATATGCTTCTCCCTCTGGCGGATTTTATCGATCTGCACGAGGCGTTGCAGGGACGGGTGATCAAATGCCTTCTTGGGTCAGCCGCCCTGTCGGGTAAAGGCATCGGCTACAGGCATGTGGAGGCGGTGCTGGCACTCGCACGCCTGTCGCGCCGTCGCAAAGCCTCGCTGGATCTACCCGGCCTCATCCGTGTGGAAAAGGAAGGGAGCGTCCTTAAGATCGGCAGGGTAAACGCCAGGCCGGTAAGAAGGGACAAGCGGAAAGGAATGACATCTCAAACATAAATGGATACCGAAAGCAGAAATGGTTTGAAATAAACGCATCGATATTATAATAAAAAGCATCTTTTGATATTAAAGGAGTAAACAGATTGAATCCTCTACAGAAAAATATCGCGCTGTGGCTTGTCATCAGTCTCGTGTTTGTGATGATTTATCACCTGTTCAATCAGCCTAAGACCGCCCAGATGGATGTGGTTTACAGTGATTTCTTGAGTTACGTGGATAAATCACAGGTGACCGAGGTGACCATCCAGGGTGACAGCATCTCAGGAAGAATGAGCAATGGAAAGGCTTTCAAAACCTATGCCCCCAAGGACGCGGGCGTCATTACCCTGCTGAAGGAAAAGGGGGTCAGGATTTCCGCCAGACCGCTGGATGACTCCCCCTGGTATATGACCGTTTTGGTCTCCTGGCTCCCCATGCTGCTTCTGATCGGGGTCTGGATCTTCTTCATGAGGCAGATGCAGGGCGGCGGCGGCAAGGCGATGGCTTTCGGAAAAAGCCGGGCCCGCCTGGTCACGGATAAGACGAAAAAGGTCACCTTTGCCGATGTGGCCGGCGTCGAGGAAGCAAAGGCCGAGCTCCAGGAGGTGATCGATTTTCTCCGTGATCCCAAGAAATACACGAGATTGGGGGGGAGAATTCCCAAAGGACTGCTGCTCGTAGGGCAGCCCGGAACGGGGAAAACCTTGCTCGCCCGCGCCATCGCCGGGGAGGCGGATGTTCCTTTCCTCAGCATCAGCGGGTCCGATTTTGTCGAGATGTTTGTCGGGGTCGGGGCGTCAAGGGTCCGGGACCTCTTCAATCAGGGCAAGAAGAATGCCCCTTGCATCATCTTTATCGATGAAATCGATGCGGTGGGGCGTCACCGGGGCGCCGGTCTCGGAGGTGGGCATGACGAGCGGGAGCAGACCCTCAATCAGCTTCTCGTCGAGATGGACGGATTCGAATCCAACGAAGGGGTCATCCTGGTCTCGGCAACAAACCGTCCGGATGTCCTGGATCCCGCTCTCCTTCGGCCCGGACGATTCGACCGTCAGGTTGTTGTGCCGCTGCCGGATGTGAGGGGAAGGGAAAAGATCCTGGCGGTTCATGCCCGGAAGGTGCCCCTTGCAGAGGATGTCGATTTCGCGATCATTGCCCGCGGGACTCCCGGTTTTTCAGGCGCCGATATCGAAAATCTCGTCAACGAGTCGGTCCTTTATGCCGCCCGGTTCGACAAGGAAAAAGTGTTCATGAGCGACTTCGAGTTTGCCAAGGACAAGGTCCTCATGGGAACGGAGCGAAAAAGCCTCGTCATCAGCGATGCCGAGAAGAGAAATACGGCCTACCATGAATCGGGGCACGCCCTTGTAGCCAGGATACTGCCGGGAACCGATCCGATTCACAAGGTGACCATCATTCCCCGGGGGCATGCCCTGGGTGTGACACAGCAGCTCCCCGTCGACGAGAAACATACCTATCCGAGGGAGTTTCTCATGAATAATATCGTGATCCTGCTCGGCGGAAGGGCGGCGGAGGAACTGGTTCTGAAGGATTTTACCACCGGCGCCGGAAATGATATCGAACGGGCGACCAATCTTGCGCGGAAAATGGTCTGCGAATGGGGGATGAGCGAGGCGATGGGCCCGCTGAGTTACGGGAAGAAAGCGGAACAGATCTTCCTTGGCCGGGAATTTGCCACCCATAAGGACTACAGCGAGGAAACCGCCCGGAAGATTGACGTGGAAGTCGCCAGGATGGTGATGACGAGCTACGAGAATGCCAAGCAGATCTTATCGGACCGCATAGAGATCCTCAAGCGAATCGCCTCGGAACTCTTGGAAAAAGAGGTCCTGAACGCTGCGGAACTCGATGCGGTTATCGGGCTAACGCCGGCAAAGGGGGCTGTAAATCCCGAATTGGAGGCATCGGCCTGAGGCCGGTCGCCGGGACGGTGAATGATCCCCCGTGTGGAGGGGGATTCTGCGGGAGGATTTCATAGCGGGGGACCGGGAGCCGTGGATCCGAAAGACTTACGGGTGAGATGCCTGCATGTCAACTCCGAAGAGGAGGCGCTTGATGCCCTGAGGCGGGTAGGGGCAGATCCGCACGGCATCGAGGCGATGCTCCCGAAGATGATCCATCTGAATATCCTTCTGGAAGGGGTTGAATCCAGGATCGCCAATATCATCAAGGAGGAAATGCTCGCGCTCGGAGGAGACGCCGCCCTCTCCCGTGACGCCCTCGGCTCCCGTATCGCCAGGACCGATGTCATTCTGATAGGAACACTCAAAGCGATACGCCGCTTCACCGAAAAGATTGCCGGAGGACCCCTCGGTTTGAACGGGTATTCCGACCGTCTCAGAGAGATTCTGAAAAATCTCGCTTCGAAATCAGCCATTCTCAGAACATCAAGAAGAGAGATCACGATCGGAGAACGGACTCTGATCATGGGAATCATCAACACGACCCCCGATTCGTTTTCCGACGGCGGCAGGTTTTCCACACCGTTGACTGCTGTGGAAGAGGGCGTCCGGATGGCTGAGGACGGCGCGGATATGATCGACGTCGGCGGCGAGTCCAGCCGGCCAGGCTCGGATCCCGTATCGGAGGAAGAAGAACTGCGGCGGGTGATTCCGGTCATCCGGGGTCTTTCCGGAAAGATATCCATTCCTATGTCGGTAGATACGATGAAGGCGTCGGTGGCTCGCGAAGCGCTGGCGGAAGGAGCAGAAATCGTTAATGATATAAGCTCTATGAACTATGACGACCGGATGGCCGCGGTAGTTGCCGAAGCGGGTGCGGCCGTCATCCTCATGCATATGCGCGGTTTGCCGAAAACAATGCAAACCGGTGATCTCTCCTATCGCTCCCTGCTGGGCGAGGTGATCTCATTTTTAAAAGAAAGGATCGATAGCGCGGGGGAAAGAGGCATTGCGCCCGTGCAGATCATGATCGACCCCGGGCTCGGTTTCGGAAAATCGGCGTTGGACAATATGCGACTGATCCGGCGCCTGAGCGAATTCAAAATATTGGGGAGGCCGATCGTCACGGGCGTGTCCCGGAAATCATTCATCGGCCATGTGACGGGAGGGAGTCCGCTGGAACGGATCGAGGGCGCCGCGGCGTCGGTCACCGCGGCCATCTTGAATGGAAGCCGGGTGATCCGGGTCCATGACGTCAAGACGATGAAAAAGGTTGCCGCCATGGCGGATGCCCTGGCCGGCGCATAAGGGGTGGTTGCACCAAATGACCTCCAATGCGTGCTTCCGGGACATGATTTCCAATGTGTTCAGGTTTTGTTACACATTCGGGATTAGGACTGATAAAATGGCCGATTCGCGATCCTCGCTGGTTCTGATATCGAAAAGTCCGATGGAGACCTTGCGGATCGGCAGGATTTTAGGTTCGGCGCTCAGAGGTGGGGACTGCGTTGCGCTGACGGGGGAACTCGGCGCCGGTAAAACCTGCCTGACACAGGGGATTGCCGGCGGCCTCGGCGTTCCGGATTGCTATATGGTCGTTTCACCCACCTTTACTATCATCAACGAATATCCCGGAAAAGAGACCGCGCTGTACCACTTTGATCTTTATCGCCTGGCCGGATTCGGCGATCTTGAAGAGATAGGATATCAGGAATACCTCGCCAGAGGAGGCGTCGTCGTCGTGGAATGGGCGGAGAAGGTCCCTGACGCCATTCCGGGGGAAGCCCTGTGTGTCACACTTTCCTATCTGGACGAGAACGTGCGAAAAATCGAAATTTCCGGTGATGCGGACAGGATGTCTTCCTGGAAACTGACCCTCACACCGGAAGGAGGTTAGCCGATGGCTCTGGTGGTTCAAAAATATGGCGGCACCTCGGTTGCCGATCTCGACAGGATTGCCAATGTGGCCAGGAAGGTCATCAGAACGAAGATGGAAGGAAACGAGGTTGTCGTTGTCCTGTCGGCGATGGCAGGGGAGACCGATCGGTTGATCGGGCTTGCCCAGAAGGCGGCGGACAATCCGGATGGCAGGGAGTATGACGCCCTGATCTCCACGGGTGAGCAGGTGACCGTTGCCCTGCTCGCGATGATGCTCAATGGCATGGGCCATCCGGCAAGATCGTTCCTCTCCTTCCAGGCGAAGATCCTGACCGATGATGCGTTCAAAAAGGCGCGCATCCTGAGTGTGGATACAACCGTCATTCGGGATGAACTCGCGAAAGGAACCATCGTGATCGTCGCCGGTTTTCAGGGGGTCGATTCGGAAAACAACATCACAACC
>CAZINF010000203.1:0-5129 GCA_964540555.1 uncultured Syntrophus sp.
CAAACAAACACTGTATGCTAACTTTCAATATACGAGGGACAGATACCTATTTTTCTGGAAGAAAAATAGGTATCTGTCCCTATTTACTCTAGGTATCTGTCCCTATTTATTTCCCTATTTATTCTGCTGCCGGAAAGGTGATGACAATCTCTGTCCCCTCACCGGCCTGGCTCTCAATGGCGATGCGTCCCCCGTGGATTTTGACGATGTCCTGAACGATGGCCAGCCCCAGCCCCCGCAGACCCTCCTCCTGATGGGTACTGAAAAACGGTTCACAGACCCTCTCCATCAGCTCCGGCGGGATGCCCCTGCCGGTGTCCTGAACCCTGAGAGATACCTCCCGCCGATTCGAATCGGCGTAAGCAGAAACCGTGATCTGTCCGCCTTCCGGCATCGCCTCCATGGCATTCTGAATCAGATTGAACAGGGCGGTCTGTAAGCGATGGCGGTCCGCTTTGATCTGCGGGATCTGTTCATCGAGACGGACGTGCAGTTCGATCCCGGCCTTCTGCATGAGGGGGTCGACGAGGGTGAGTGTCTCGCTCAGGAGATCCGGGACTCTGACCGCCTCGAAATGGGGCTCCGGCGGGCGGGTGGCTAACCGGACATTCTGGATGACGGTATTGAGTCGCTGGGTCTGCTGAACAATCAGCTCTAACTTGCGTGCCGCATCCGGCGGCCAGTCCCCCCTTTCCAGGAGAAGATTGGCAAGGCCGGCTATGGAGTGGAGCGGTGTCCCGAGGTCATGGGCCAGCGTGGCGGTGAGGTAGCCCATGGCGGCGAGCTGCTGGAGCTGATTGACCTGTCTCTGGAGCTGGACAACCCTGCGGGTTGCCTCCTGGACCCGGTCTTCCAGGCTTCGCGTCAGCTCCTGATTCCTGGCAAGGACCTGCTCGATCTCCTGGGCCATTGAATTGAAGTGTTCCGCGAGGTATCCCCATTCGTCCCGGCGCTTGATCGGGATCCGCTTTACATACTGTCCCGTCTGAAATTCATCGATCGTTCGGACGATGACGCCAAGAGGTCCGCCGATGAGCCAGCGGTAGCTGACGGCGAGGACCAGAAGGATAACGAGCAGAAGCACAAATGTGCTGATGACCAAAAGGCTCTGCGCCTGGGAGAGAATTTCAACATTCACCCGGCTGAAGGTGATCACCCCCACGACGAACTGAGTCGCCCGGGTCTTATCGGACATGACAGGGTAGAGCAGCCCCACGGCCGGACCGTCTACGGTCTGCAGGCGGGTATTATAAGGCTTGCGCGCCGCCGCCACGGAGCTGACAAGGCTTTCCGGCCATTCGTACGCGACCCGGCTGGCGCCGGCGATGTATTCAATGTAGTCGATGTCGTAACTGACGACGGTGAAGATGTCGATGCGGGCGAGGCGCACGTCGGTCTGGACCTGTTCCTTCAGAGCGGTGTCAAGCGCGGAGAGCCCCAGACCGGTTGGAAAACGTTGATAATAGGTGCTGACCGTCTCGGCGACGCTGGAAATGCGCTTCCCCTGCTGTTCAACGAGAATCCGGTCCAGAGCCTGGATCTGAACCCATCCCCAGACGGCCATTGTAACGGCCAGGGCGAGGACGGTCATGATCATCAGGCGGGTGCGCAAGGTCATGCATCACTCCTTATGAAGGCGTTTCAACCGGGAGCGCAACCCCTTAAGCCCAGCCCTGCGGGAAGGGGAAAAGGGCGCAATAAGAAAGGCCCTTCCCTTTTCGGGAAGCCCTGCCCTGTGGGCGGGGAGCGTCACATCCCGCCAGCCTTCACCGATGCATTATAGATCAGTATGGGGACAAATTGCACGTTGCGATTTTTTAAAATGACTGTCTCGGCGGAGGAGGCGGGGTTTTTCAGGGGTGTGAAAAAAATAAGACGACATCTAAAAAGTCTTAAAAGTCTTGAGTATGGGAGGATTTCATAAAGGTGTGGGGTACGGGAACGAATCCCGTACCCCACTGCAATTCAATCCGGGAAAAAGGATTACTTCTTCGGCTCTTCTTTCTTTGCTTCGGCCTTCTTCGGTTCGGCCTTCTTCTCGGCCTTCTTCTCGGCCAGCGCCACCTTGATCAGGATGTTTAGACCGTCCTTTTTGAGATAGCTGACCTTGACCTGATCGCCCACCTTAATACCGGTGATAGACTTCTCCAAGGAAAACTCCATTGTTTCCGCTTTTCCCTTCAGAGTCCGCTCGATCTTCAGGACCTTGTCGGATACCGCCAGCACCTTGCCTGCCGTGCTCATTTCAGCGGCCTTCTTCTCGACCTTCTTTGCCTCGTCCTTCTTCTCGGCCTTTGCAGGTTCAGCCTTTGCAGCGGGGGCTGCAGGAGCATCCTTCTTCGCCGGCTCGCCTGCGATTGCGGACGTCGTGAACAAGAAAACCAATGCGATTGCCCATACCATGAAACGTTTCATCTTAATTCCTCCTCATTAATTTGGTTTATACCATTTCCACCGCTTGGCCGGCAACCGGCCAATTACAGCGAAACACCCATATCACCCTGGCCACCAACGGCCAAGGGTAAAAAACATTTACACACTATGGCTATTTTGTGACCGGCGCCGCTTTGGGCTCGGCCGGTTTCACCGCCTTCGGGGCGTCCTTCTTCGACTTCTCAACAGCCGTCTTTTTTGCCGGCGCAACCCGGATCAGGATATTCCGACCGTCCTTTTCGCGATAACTGACCTTGATCTGATTGCCCACTGCAATAACGGGGAAAGGGTTCTCCAATATAAATTCCATGGTCTCCACTTTTCCCTTCATCGTTCGCTCGATCCTCAGCTCCGTATTGGATACCGCAATCACCTTGCCGGCTGTGCTCATCTCCGGCACACGGGGTGGAGGGGACGAAACGGCGGGCGGTTTCTCAGCGGCAAAAACCAGGGCGAAGCACAAGATCATCACACCTGCCGCAGTTATCAGAAAACGTTTCATTCCAAGATTCATCCTTCCACCCGGTCTTCCCGGTCGTCCGCTATGTAAGCAAAGCATATGCCATATCGCTACTATGACATTCGATTTACCCATTGTATGAAAAACAGGGGGTTTTTTCTTCAGAAGGCGGTCGGTCGGGGTCTTGCACCCGGTTGTTTGGGGAAATATTCCCCTGTGTCTGGGGAATATTTCCCCAAACTTTTCACAAGGACGTCCATTTCGATTAGGCAGGTTTTTTCATGATCACTTTTATGGCGCCGGGGACGATCGAAAGCTCTGCCGGCAGAGTCCCCGGCTGTTCACCGTCGATATCCAGGAGGACCCGCTGCTCCGAGGAAGCGATCACCCTTTTCCCGGTCTGCATCGTGACCTGGCTGATCCGCTTAATGCCGCCGAGATAGAGTTTGGGGAGGTGCCAGAAGACCAGGGGAAGGCTCATCGCACCGATGACGGTCACATGGAAGAGCCCGTCATCGGTCACGGCGTCGGGGGCGACAAGCATCCCGCCGCCATGGTAGCGACCGTTGGCAATAGCGATATTGAGCACGTCCACAGTCTGTTCTTCCCCATCATCCACGCGGATGCGGACACGCTTCTTCCCGTATACGAAAAGGGAAACCAGCGTCCCCCAGATAAAGGTGAGGAATGGCCCGCAGGCTTTGCTCGTCCGGTTCACCCGGTCCACGACCTCGCCTCCGAGGCCGAAGCTGGCGATATTGTGGAAGTATCTGTTACAGGTGTTTCCCTGATGGTCGCGGTAGCGGATGTGGCCGACATCGATCGTGCGGATATGATCCTCCCGGATGGTGTCAAGGGAGGCTTCCAGGCCTGCAGGAATGGGCACGGTCCGGCAGAAATCACAACCGGTTCCGTTGGGGAGAAACCCGAGGACGGCGTCCTTGCGGAAGGGGGTGTTTTCATCGAGGAAGCCGTTGACTACCTCGTTGAGCGTGCCGTCGCCGCCGACGCAGATGACCCGGTCGACGCCTTTGAAGAGGTGCTCCCGGGTGATCCGTGTGGCATCTCCCGGTCCCCCGGTCAGGCAGGTTTCGAAAGGACCAAGGAGGCTCCTGGCCCTATTTCCGATCCGGGGCCACTCTTTGCCCGTCGATCCATTTCCCGCATGGGGATTCACAACAAAGAGAGTCTTTTTGTAATTCAAAGCCACCTCCCCCGCCCTTGCATGGTTGTTAGGAAAGGAACCGTGCGGCAAAGCAAACTCAGAGGAATTATACCACAGACGTTCCCATAGGGATAGTGAAAAAAAAGCAAAGAAATTGCTTTCCGGACCTCTTTCTGATATCCACTACGGCGTGCGGGTGGCGTGTTCCTTCCTGTGGCCGCATCAGATGGATAGTGGTAAGATTCGATGACCCGGGACTGCAGCAGACTCAAGTTCGTTTCCGCCTTTTTCTTCTTTCCCATGCGCTCTTTTCTGGAGCGGCTTGGGATTCGCTACGACATCTCCAGCATCGCCAACGCCTATTATCGAGAGGATTTCGACCGGATCCCGGCGGCGGAAAAGGCGGTGGTCCTTCCCCACTGCCTGATCGGCGAAGAATGCAAGGCCCGCTTTTCAAAGGATGAGGGGATTCTCTGCGTCAAATGCAAGAACTGCCGCTGCGGCGAGATCCGCACCCTCTGCGAGGAGAAAGGGTGGCAATTCTACATCTCGCCCAGCACGAACTTCACAAAACGCCTCGTCCAGCGAAAGAAGATCCGGGCCGCCGTCGGAGGGGCGTGCGATTTCGAGATCGAAAAGGGGATCCGGTCGACGCCGATCACACTCAAAGGGGTCCGTCTGAAGCGAAAAAAGGTCATTCCCCAGGTTATCCTGACAGCCCGGTATGACTGCCTGCAGAATGATATCGACTGGGAACTTCTGAAGCAAATCATCCTCAAAGGGGCTGGCGGCGCTATGGAGTGAGGCGGTGGTCGGTGTGCGGAACCATAGCAAAGAGGAAAGACGCGTGATCGTTGTCGGCGCGGGCGCGAGCGGGCTGATGGCCGCCGGGCGGGCCGCGGAAAAGGGCGCCAAAATCCTTCTCCTCGAAAAGACCGATGGACCGGGAAAGAAGATCCTGATCAGCGGAAAAAGTCGCTGCAACCTGACGAACGCCCGGGACCTCGGCGATTTCATCTCCATGTACGGCCCGAACGGCCGGTTTCTCCACAGCGCCTTTCGCCGCTTCTT
>CAZINF010000204.1:0-5066 GCA_964540555.1 uncultured Syntrophus sp.
GGGGTAATGCCATTTGCCTTTCGGAGGATGGTAAATGTTTGCAGGCACTCTCGTTTTCGCCCTGATCAACAGTTCGATACTCATTTTGCTGGCCATAGGGTTCAATTTGACCTTCGGGATCAGCGGGGTGGCCAATTTCGCGTACGGTGCACTGTACATCATGTCGGCCTACCTGAGCTGGACGATGCTGAACCTGCTGCATCTGCCCTTTTGGACATCGGCGGCAATCTCTATCGTCTTCACCACGATATCGGGCGCTATGATGTACCGTTTTGTTCTGCTGCGCGTCCGAGGCCAGGCCCTTTCCGAGGTGATCGCGACCTTTGGCATCGGCCTTGCCATCCTGGAGGTGTTTCGCTACCTGGGGCTTGTGGGATTCGAATACACCCTGCCGGTCTTCTGGAACGAAAGCTTCATGATTGGCGGTGTTTATGTGGATTTCCAGCGGATCGTCATCGTGCTGATCGCGCTGATGCTGGTGCTGGGTCTGTGGCTTTTTACCCATTTCACCGCGACCGGCCTCGCGTTCCGGGGAATCGCCCAAGACGAACGCACCGCATTGACTTTCGGCATCGATTCCGACCGGATTGCCACGTTAAGCGTCTCTTTCGGGGCGGGTCTCGCCGCCATCGCCGCCACCATCATCATTCCGTTGGGAAGCATTGCCCCGGACGAGGGATACGATGTCCTGATCAAGGCCCTGGCCGTATGCATTATCGGAGGCTTGGGTTCGACCGGCGGAGTGATTGTGGCCGGCTTCATCATCGGTTTTGCGGAGCGCTTCACAGATAGTTATATCGGTTCCCACTGGACTATGATCGTCAGCCTAGCAGCCATCCTGCTGGTGCTGGCGATCAAGCCCTCCGGCCTGTTCGGCCAGCAAAAAGAGTTGGAAGAGAGGATTTAGAAACGTGAAAAAACGGAGGGAACGGATCGACCGGGGGATCAAGGCCCGTTCTGAGGACGTTTACGCCCTCGCTTCCTGGCGCGAAATGCTCTATCTGGCCGGCCCGCGGCTGCTGCCGGCGGCCGCTTTTCTGCTGTTACCGCTTTTCTTGGGCGTCTATTGGCAGAAGGTGATGCTGTCAGTGGCCGTGTTTGCGCTGTTGGCCATCAGTTGGGACATGCTGGCCCAGACCGGCATGATCTCGCTGGGGCAGGCCCTCTTTTTCGGCATGGGCGCCTATGTATCGGGCATCCTTAACTTCTACTTCGGGATGCCGCCATGGATCACTATTCCTTTGGCGACGGTATTGGGCGGCACACTCTGCACCCTCATTCTGATGCCGGTCCTGCGCCTGCGGGGAATTTACTTTTCCATGGTCACTCTTATCATTCCTTTGATGCTGGTGCGAATTATCGAAGCCACCAAAATATTTGGCGGCACCGAGGGTTTGAGCGGCATGACGCCCCTGCCGTCCACTCTAATTGAAATCTATCTGGTAACGGGGGTGCTTCTGGGGGTGTTGTTTGGATTAAGGAGGCTGATGGAGACGGATTACGGCCTGGTGCTCAAGGGCATCCGCGACAATGACCGCTCGGTCACAAATGCCGGCATTGATATCTTCTGGTTCAAGACCCAGGCGCTTTTCATCTCCAGCACCATCGGCGCCTTCGCGGGTGCATTCATGACCCACGTTTACATGTTTGTGGGCATGCCGGTGTTTGCCCTCGACTATTCCATCCTGCCCATCGCCGCTGCCGTAGTGGGAGGGGTCGGAACGCTCGCCGGGGCCGCCCTGGGGGCGGTGATGCTGGTGCCGCTGTCGGAAGCTCTGCGGGGCATCGGCGGGCTGCGCATTGTGATGTACGGATTGTTTCTGGTGGTCTTCATTGTAGCCATTCCGGAGGGGATGTTTGACTATATTCAGCGCAAATACCATCAAATGGAAAGATGGGTCGAGATAGACAAATGAACTTGCCGACCACCCTGCGGGTAGAGAACATATGCAAAATCTTCGGAAGAGTCGCGGCGGTCGACCATTTGAGCTGCGAGGTGCGCAGGGGAGAACTGCTGGGGATCATCGGGCCCAACGGTTCCGGCAAGACCACCCTGGTCAATCTCATCTCCGGTTATGTGAAGCCGACTTCCGGGCGAATCCTGTACAACGGCCAGGACATCACCAACACCGCTCCCCACAAGATTGTCTGCATGGGGATCTCCCGCACTTTTCAGATGGTCCGCCCCTTCTACCAGTTACCGGCCTATAAAAACATGATCATCCCGCTCTATTCCCCCCGGATCCGGCAACTGGCGGGAGGCAGATATGGAGATCGCAACGCCGTGGCCCTGGATCTCCTCGAAGAGGTGGGATTTGAACGGGACGCCCATGTCGCCTACAAACCGGCGGGGACGCTTCCCCAGGGATACCTGAAGCGGTTGGAACTGGCCAAGGCCATCGCCCTGTCGCCGGATCTGCTGATCCTTGATGAACTGTTTTCTGGCTTGAGCCTGGCCGAGGTGGCAAGCATCGTACCTGTTATCGAAAAACTGAGGCTGGCCGGTAAAACCATCATCATGATCGAACACCGTTTAAAGGAGCTGTTTCGCATCGCCGACCGGGTCATGGTTTTGAACTACGGCCAGAAAATCGCCGAAGGGGCCTCGGCCGAGGTCATGGAGAGCGAGGCGGTCAAGAAGGCGTATCTCGGTTCTGAAGAGTGAAAAGGAAATGTGGTCATGCTTGATGTGAACAATCTGATGGTGTTTTTCGAAAACGCTCTGGCGTTGAACGATTTCAGCATGCAGGTGCGCGAAGGTGAGATTATCGGGGTGATCGGCTCCAACAGCGCCGGCAAGACCACGCTGATGAACGCCCTTTCGGGACTGATCATCGATATGCGCATCAAGGAAAAGCGCAAGGGCGGCGAGCGCATCACCGTTTACGGCAGCATCGTTTATGAAGGCCTGGATATCACCGAGCTTCCCCCAAGCGAGCGGGTAAAGAAAGGAATCGTGCTTTCACGCGAGCGTCACCCCGTCTTCCCGGAAAGCAGTGTGACAGAAAACATGAAGATTGCCGGTTATCTGCGTAAGAAAGCCGAAGTGCGGGAAGTGATGGAGTATGCCTTTACGCTTTTTCCGGCCCTGGTTGAGTTACGCAAGAAAAAAGCCGGCTTCTTAAGCGGCGGTGAACAGCAGATGCTGGCCATCGGCATGGCGCTGGTCGTGAGGCCGCGGCTCCTTCTGCTGGATGAACCCTTGTTGGGCTTAAGCCCGATGATGCAAAAGGCGCTGGTGAATGCCATCGTAAGTTTGAACAGGGAATCGGGCATCACCGTTGTCTTGAGCGAGCAGTTCGCCCGCCCTGTCCTGCCCATCATCGACCGCGGTTACGTTCTTGAAAACGGGATGTTGACCCTGAGCGGCACCGGCGCCGAACTGATGGACAATCCGGAAATCAAAGCCGCCTACTTTGGAATATGACCCATGAAGGAACAGCAGCCAAACAGCAGCCCTGACCGTATCATTGATCTCTTTATGCAAACCGCCAGGCGGCGCGCCGATGCCACGGCGGTCATCTATCTTGGAACCCGTTATTCATACCGCCGCCTCGAGGAGATGACCCGGATTTTTGCCGCGGCGCTGATCGATCTGGGCATCCGACCCGGACAGAAGGTGATGCTCTATATCCCCAACAGCATCCAGTGGGTGGTAGCCTGGCTCGGCATTCAGCGCATGGGTGGGGTTTGTGTTCCCATCACGCCCATTTATCCCGCCCATGATGTTCAATATATCGCCAACGACTGCGGGGCCGCAGCCATCCTGTGCGCCGATACCAACTTCGGGTACGTCAAAAAGGCATGGCCCGAAACCGGGATCCGAAAGGTGATCGTCACCCGGATGGCCGATCTGCTGCCTGCCTGGAAACGGTGGTTCGGTTATCTGTTCGATGTGATCCCGAAAGGCAAAATCGTTTTGGACGAAAACACGCACAGCCTGCGGCAACTGCTGCGCCGTTATCGCCACACAGTCGATGCCATGCCGGCGGTTGACCCATGCCTGGACCGCACGGCCGAGATCCTCTATACCGGCGGCACGACGAAATACCCCAAAGGGGTGCCCATCAATCATGACCTTTTCCTGATTTCGGCGGACGAGCAGATCCGGCTGAGCGAACCCCTCATCCCGGCGGAAGAAAATGTGATTCTGGGCAATGCCCCCCTTTTCCATATCCTTGGCCAGACAACCGGCCTGGCCACCCTCCTGGTAGGCGGGACACTGATCCTTCTGCCACGCATCAACATGGATGCGGCGCTGGACGCCATCCAACGCTTCAAGGTAAAAAGCATGATCGGCGTGCCCATGCTCTACCGGATGATTTTGGACCATGTCCGCCTGGCGCAGTATGATTTGAGTTCAGTGCTATACTGGTTCAGCGGCGGGGACGTTTTGCCGGTCGAAGTGAGCAACCGTTGGCGGGAGAAATTCGGACGCTGCATTTATCAAGGTTACGGGGCAACCGAGACCTGCGGCGGTGTGACGATGTGCCCGGTGACGACCGACAACCCTGCCAAGAGCGCGGGTCGTACCGTTGCCAGTAAAAAATTGAGAATCGTCGAGCCCGCAACGCTGAAACCGGTCGAACCCGGCCAGCCCGGGGAGTTGATCGTCCATTCCGCCCACATGGTGACAAATTATCTGAACAAGCCGGAGGAAACCGCCGAAGCATTCATCGAGCTGGACAGCCTTACATGGTACCGCACCGCCGACGTCATGTCCACCGATGAAGTGGGCAACTTCTATTTTGTCGACCGGACAGTAGACACGATCAAACACAAGGGCTATCGCGTGTCCGCCTCCGAGATCGAGGCCGTGCTCCAGGAACATCCGGCCGTCATCGGCGCGTGCGTCATCGGGATCCCGGACACAATGGTGGGTGAACGCATCAAGGCCTATGTGGTTTTGAAGGAAGACATCAAGGGCATCACGGGTTATGATCTGATCAAATGGTGCCGACAGGCCCTTGTCGCATACAAGATTCCGCAGTATATCGAATTTAGGGACATGCTCCCAAAATCCAAGGTGGGCAAGCTGCTGCGGCGCGAGATTCGGGACGAGGAGG
>CAZINF010000205.1:0-5064 GCA_964540555.1 uncultured Syntrophus sp.
GTGGATATGGGGAACACCATCGTCGTCATCGAGCACAACCTCGACGTGATCAAATGCGCCGACCACATCATCGATCTTGGTCCGGAAGGGGGGCCGGGCGGCGGCCGGATTATCGCCTTCGGGACACCGGAGGAGGTCGCCAGGGTAGAGAGCTCCTACACCGGCCGGTTCCTCCGGAAATGCCTCGGCTGACCGCTTCGAACCCTATGCGATAAAAAGGCGGCCGGATGGCTGCCGCTTTGGATGTGACCGAGCATTTGAAATGTAATTAAAACAATACGTCGCATGGCCGAGGCGTGAACCTATGTGCAGCACATCAGAGTCGCTATTTCAATCGGTTAAAGGGGCCAGCGGCGATTACCGGATCCGAACCTCCCCGCGGGGGAGGAATGTCTGCCTGAAAATCACCGCGCACGACGGTCTGACGGTGACGGTTCCCCGTGGGTTCGATTTCCGCCGGCTTCCCGCAATTCTTGAGAAAAAGAGAAACTGGATCGAGACCCATCTCCGGCGATTCTCCGAGATTTCCGGGGCCGTTGGCCGGGCGCCGCTCGCCGCCCCCCCGGACGCCATCGAACTTCCCGCCCTGGGGGAGTCGTGGCGCATAGAGTATCTGCCGACGAAAACGCGGAGGATCGAGGTGATGATGGAACAACCGGGGCGGCTAAGCGTATACGGGGCAGTCGCCGATCATGACGCCTGTCGGGCCGTTCTGAAGAAGTGGCTGCGGTGGCGGACCCGGGAAGCGCTTGTCCCTTGGCTGGATCGTCTCGCCGAGCAGGGAGGTTTCACATTTAACGAGGTTCTTGTCCGGGGTCAGAAAACGCGCTGGGCGAGCTGTTCGTCCAAAGGAACGATCACTCTGAGTTACAAGCTGCTGTTCTTGGATCGTCACTCTGTCCGCTACATCCTGCTTCATGAGTTGTGCCATACGGTCTACATGAACCATTCCCTCCGGTTTTGGACGCTTCTGAGCCGCCTTGAACCGGAATGCAGGGCCCTGCGCAGGCGTATGCGCGAGGAAGGGAAGAGGGTTCCGGCCTGGGTGGAAGAGAGAGGGTAAAGGAGGTTATCAGATGCTCGACAAGCAGGAGATTATCGAAAAGGCGTACGAATGCGGTTTCGAGGATGCGGGTTTCACGACGGCGGAGCCTTTCGCTTCGCAGCGGTCGATCCTCGAGGAGAGGGGGGAGGAGTACGGGTGGGCTATCCGGTCTGGCCTGGATCTGCTTGCCGGGACCGACCCGCGGACGATCCTTCCCGGTGCGAAATCGATCATCGTCGTGATGGAAGCCTATTTTCGCGAGGCCTTTCCCCCTTCGCTGGAGCGTCACTTCGGCCGCTGCTACCTCGATGACGACCGCATAATCGGCAATCGCCTCGGGAAAAGAGTCAAGGCCTTCCGCTCCACTCTTCGGGACAACGGGATCGATTCCAAGGTCCCGTTCCATCTGCCCCACCGTCTGGCGGCGGCGCGGGCGGGCCTCGGGACGTTCGGCAAGAACTGCCTCTTCTATTCCCGTAAGGTGGCCGCCGGCGGATCGTGGGTCACTCCGATTGCCCTGGTCGTCGACCAGCTTTTCGTGCCGGACGAGCCCACCCTCGAAGTCGGCTGCCCCGACTGGTGCAAAAACGCCTGCATCGCGGCCTGCCCCACGGGGGCGCTTAAGGGACCCCGTCACATCGATCCGCGCCGCTGCATCTCCTACCTCACGTATTTCGGGAGCGAACCGACCCCGCGGGATCTGAGGGAACCGATGGGGCTTTGTGTCTACGGATGCGATCGCTGTCAGAATGTCTGCCCCCGGAACTCTCCCTGGCTCACCCGGGAGCTGCCGATGAATCGGAAGGCGGCGGCGATGGTCGAGGACTTTCGCCTTGAGAAGATTCTCCACATGGACAAGGCTTTTTTTACTGAAAAGATCTGGCCGCACATGTTCTATATGTCCGACAGCGATCTTTGGAGGTGGAAGGCGAATGCGGCCCGGGCGATGGGAAACACGCTGGATGAGGCGTATATTCCCCAATTGGTCCGCGCCTTTAGCGAGAGCGGGGACGAAAGGGTGGCGGCGATGATCGCCTGGGCCCTCGGCCGGATCGGAGGCGATTCTGCGCGGCAGGCCCTGGAGGCCTTCCTTCCCGGCAGTCGTTCGCCGGTCCGGGAGGAGATCCAGGCGGCTATCGAGGGGAGAGGATATGCAAAATGAGGAATGCCGAGGTCGGACGAGAAATCCCCACCCTCTTCCCTTTGTCGGACTATAGCTTTTCGATGCGGATCGTCCGAGCGCCGCGGGCCCGCTTCAGGAGGGTCGCATCGCCGGTGATCCGGCCGAGAATGCAGACGGCGCTTGCCGGAACGGGTTCGGCCCCCGAGCTCATCGGTGTGGGACCGAAGAAAATAGCCATCGCGTTCCCCGGAGGCCAGAAGCCGATGTCGCCGACCTTGACCTTTTTCGTTGCCGTTTCGTCAAGGCCCGACTGTACAGGGATCCCGAAGTAGAACTCGTCACCCCATTCGTTGGGGGTCGTCTCGACAGGGAGTTTGGCCGCGACGGTTTTGGCAAGGGCCGTATCATCCAGCTCCGCGGTGAGGCTGACGGAACCGGCCGTAATTTTTATGGGTGTGGGCATGGGGTCGCCTCTCGCTTGAATTGTGCCGATAACGCCTGTCCTGGGCGAATCAACGATCCTCATTACATGCGCAAATCCTGTATCGAGGGCGAATCATAGTCCCGCCGTGCGAGCTGACCGCCGTCTAAACGATGACTTCCCACTTCGGGCATTCATAATATTCGATTTGCTCTACGTTTTCGGGATATCGTCCGCAGTTGAAATAGAGCCAGAAAAACGAACCATAGCTTTTACATCGATTCTGTTCGGGATCGAGCAAAGGGCAGGATCTCTCGATACAGCATTGTGTGCACCCGTTACAGCCGCACGCGCCTTCAGGCCATGTGGTTCTAATCCGAACCCGTGACAGATCCGGGCTCGTCAGGGGTGGCGCCGTCAGTGGAATGGTAAACATCCTTCGGTAATCCGGGTTCCGGAGACCGTCGATGATCAGTTTCAAGTGAGAGACGGCGAGAGGCAAGAAAAGCCGGTGGTACTTTAAAAAATTGGTGTCGTTGAAGAAATACCAGGAATAGACCGGTCCCAAAAGGTAAGCAAGCACCCCCCCCGAGGCCGTACCCGCAAATGCCATTATCAGAAAAACAATCCTGGCGGTTGCCCATTTCGCCTTTTGCATCATTTGCTGCACCCCTCCATCTGTATATCGTTACAATGAAGCCGGGCATCGGGAAAACTGAGATGTCATATGCGCTTGCTTGAATGTGGGATAATATACGCAAAACAGCCTCGCATGTCAACGAAATAAAGGCGAAATAAAGGCTAATGATAGGGTGTTGTTCAAGAAAGGGCTTGCTTTTATAAGGGAATGCGGTACGTAAAGAGGTCAATGTCTCAACGTGTTTCTGCTGTAAATGGTTCTTGGAGAAAGGAGACTCCTTATGAAGATTGCGGTCGTTGGTCTCGGAGGGGTAGGCGGTTATTTCGGAGGCAAACTTGCCGGGAAATACGCCGGTTCACCGGAACATAGGGTGGTTTTTATCGCCCGGGGAGCGCACCTCGCGGCGATCCACAGGGAGGGACTTCTCCTCAAGACGGTGGAGGGAATTGACCGGGTTATGCCCGACCTGGCGACGGACCGTCCGGCAGAGGCAGGGTCCTGTGACCTGGTCTTCTTCTGTGTGAAAGAGTATGACCTGGAGACGGCGGCGGCGGGGCTGGATCCGCTTCTGCATGCCAACACGATTATTCTCCCCGTGCTGAACGGGGTCGACATCGCCGAAAGACTCCGGTCGATCCTTCCCCTGGGCATGGTTCTGAGCGGTTGCGTCTACATCTCCTCGTTCATCGAGACGCCCGGCGTCGTCCGCCAGGTGGGCGGGACCTGCCAGCTTGTCTTCGGACCGGATGACGGACGGGCCGACGCGTACCAACCCCTGGAGACCCTTTTCAGGAACGCCGGGATCAAGGTGGACTTATCTGCCAATATTGCCGTTCCCCTTTGGACAAAGTACCTCTTTGTGAGTCCGATGGCCGGTGTAACGTCATTGATGGGACTGTGCTTTGGCGATGTCATGGCGGATGAGAAGGGGAGGGCGATGGTCCGCGGGCTGATGGCGGAGATTGCGCATCTGGCCGGGGCAAAAGGGATCATGCTTCCGGTGGACAGCGTGGAAAGCGCGATTGCGAGGGTCGAGCGCTTTCCCCCGGAGACCAAGTCGTCCATGCAGCTCGACTATGAAAAGGGGGGAAAGACCGAATTGGAGCTCTTCATCGGCTTTGCCGTCCGGGCGGGACACTCCCTCGGGGTTCCGATGCCTCTCCATGAAGAGCTCTATGCCGCATTGACGGGCATGACGCCTTTTTCTACAGATCCCGG
Source organism: uncultured Syntrophus sp. (assembly GCA_964540555.1). Taxonomy (GTDB): domain Bacteria; phylum Desulfobacterota; class Syntrophia; order Syntrophales; family UBA5619; genus JAKAFS01. The sequence continues at coordinate 4,448 of CAZINF010000205.1, forward strand.
TAGAGAGAGTTCTTGACGATGTAACGGCGGACCTCTTCGGGGACGAGGTATTTGACGGTCTTCCCCTCCTTGGCCCGTCTGCGGATGTCGCTTGAGGCGATGTCAAGGAAGGTGACCTCGCTAAATGAGATCACTCGCCCCGTGGGTCCGCGGAATCCTTGCACCACCTCATCATAGACAAACCGGGAAGCGAACTCCGCGGTGAGGATCGCTTCCAGCCCCTGGTTCACGTAACCCGGCCGGGTCATGACGGCGAAATGACATAAGAGGATGAGCCTTTCCCAATCTTTCCATGTCCGGATTGCATGGAAAGCGTCCTGACCGAGGATGAGGTACAGATCCAGGTTTTCCAGACGGTACTTGTCCAGGATGTACTCCACTGTCTCCACGGAGTAAGAGATCCCCGACCTCCGGTCCTCCACATCGGAGAAGGAGAATGTCGGGTTCCCATCGATGGCGAGCCTGATCATCTGTTCGCGGTGGTAGAAGGAGGTGATGGCTCCGTTGAGCTTATGGGGGGGTCGCGATGCCGGGACAAAGATGATCCGGTTCAGATCGAAGATCTCAATCATCTCCTCCGCACACCGCAGGTGGCCGATGTGAATCGGATCAAACGT
>CAZINF010000206.1:0-5034 GCA_964540555.1 uncultured Syntrophus sp.
TCGCGGAGCATCTTGGTGTAGAACCGGGCATAGAGGAGGTGGAGGATCGCATGTTCGATACCGCCGATGTACTGGTCGACGGGCATCCAGTAGTCCAGTTTCTTTCGATCCAGCCCGGGCTTCACGTCGTGATGCGCCGAGCAGAAACGGTCGAAGTACCAGGAGGACTCGACAAAGGTATCCATCGTGTCGGTTTCGCGCCGCGCCGGTTTCCCGCAGCAAGGGCAGGTCGTCTCCACAAAGGGCCGGTGTCTGGCAAGCGGAGAACCGCCCTCGCCGGTAAGCTCGACGTCGCGGGGCAGGATGACGGGAAGGTCAGATTCCGGGACCGGAACGGTCCCGCATGCCTCGCAGATCACCATCGGGATGGGCGCCCCCCAGTAGCGCTGGCGGGAGATTCCCCAGTCGCGAAGGCGATACTGGATCGTCTTTTTTCCACGGCCGAGGGATTCGAAATGTGCAGCGATGGCGTCGAGGGCCTTGAGGTTTTCCATGCCTTCAAAAGGGCCGGAATTGACGAGGATCCCCTCGTCCACATAAGCCTCCGTCATGGTCTGGACGTTCAGCGCCCGGTCATGCGGCTGGATGACCACGATAAGGGGCAGATGGTATTTCTTGGCAAACTCGAAGTCGCGCTGATCGTGGGTCGGGACGGCCATGACGCAGCCGGTCCCGTAATCGGCAAGGACGAAGTTCGCCGCGTAGATGGGCATTTTTCTCCCCGTGCCCGGATTAAGGCAATAGGCATCGAGAAAGATGCCCTCCTTCTCATAATAGTCGGAGGTCCGCATCTTCTTGTCCTGCTTTTTGATCTTATCGACGAACTCCCGGACGGACCCTTCGCATGCCTTTCCTCGGGAGAGGTCCAGGACGAGGGGGTGTTCCGCGGCAATGAGCATGAAGGTGGCGCCGAATACCGTATCCTGGCGCGTCGTGAAGACCTTGATATCCCCCTTGCCTTCGGCCAGGGGGAAGGAAAGCTCGCAGCCGTAACTCTTGCCGATCCAGTTCTTCTGCATCGTGAGAACCCGCTCCGGCCAGCCGGGGAGGCGGTCGCAGCAGTCCAGAAGTTCCTCGACATAGGCGGTGATCCGGAAGAACCACTGGCTCAGGTACTGCTCACCAACCTCCAAACCGCAGCGCCAGCAGAGGCCGGCCTCGACCTGTTCGTTGGCGAGGACCGTCTCGCACTTGGGGCACCAGTTGACCGTGGAGCTTTTTTTGTAGGCAAGTCCTTTTTCGTACATCCAGAGGAAAAAAAGCTGCTCCCAGCGGTAGTATTCCGGGTCGCAGGTGGCAAGTTCCCTTTCCCAGTCGTAGCTGAAGCCCATCCGCTTGAGTTGCCCTCTCATGTTGTCGATGTTTTCATGGGTCCAGACGGAAGGATGGACACCCCGCTCGATGGCGGCGTTCTCCGCGGGCATGCCGAAGGCGTCCCAGCCCATCGGATGGAGGACGTTGAATCCCTTCATCCGCTTGTAACGGGCGACGACATCGCCGATTGTATAGTTCCGCACATGGCCGATGTGGATCCGGCCGGAGGGGTAGGGGAACATCTCGAGAAGGTAATATTTTTTCTTGTCCGGGTCTTCGGTGACGGTGAAGATCCGCTTCTCTTCCCAGTGTTTCTGCCACCTCGCTTCAATCTCTGCGGGATTGTACTTTCTTTCCATTTAAAAAAACCCCTCCGTTTTATCTGCTGTCTGCTCTTCGGATTCCAGAATCGCGATTTCCGCCGTTCCGGCCTGCTTCCGGAAGCGATCAAGCCCCCGGCGGATGTCTCCTGTGTTATCGGGACGCGCAGGTATTTCCAAGCTTAAGGTCGAAAGCTTTTCGGGTTCCTGGGCGCAGCCGTCAAAGATGCCCGTGATCAACGCTTCGGTCATTCCGACCAATTGCAGAGGACCCCGGCCGGCGGCCGGCATGGGAAGGGCCAGGTCGGTGGCGCCGATGCCGTTTACGGTCCTGGCCATCTCGAAACCGGCGTTGTAGAGCCCGTCGTAGGTCAAATCGGAAACAGCGCCCAGGCCGAAGAGCAGGAGGCGGGCAACATGGATGCGGGCGGGAAAGGCGTAGGCGATCTTTTCCAGAAAGCTTCCGGAGATCCTTCCTTCGGCGATCTCGGTGGAGATCATCCCGTTGAGACGCCAGTCCACCAGACCGCAATAGCCCCTGGGCGGTCTTTCGTCGGAAAAGAAACCGAGAATCAAGGTCTCACGGGCCAGGGCATCCGGCGACGCTGTCGATATCCTGATCTTCATCTTCCTTTTCCTTGCGCAGCTTTCCGTACAGGGCGTCCAGAATGCCGTTGATAAACGCGCCCGAATTTTCGGAACCGTAACCCTTCCCGAGGTCGATCGCCTCGTTCAGGGTGACTTTCGGCGGGATGTCATGGCAGAACATCAATTCGTAAACAGCCATCCGCAGAATGCTTTTGTCTACACGGGACATCCTGGCCATGGTCCAGTTTTCGGAACTGCCGCTGATCAGTTTGTCGATCTGCTCCCTGTTGTTCCAGACACCTTCGATCAGAAAAGAAGAAAATGTCCTGGTCTCTTCCGGCGCGTCGAAATTCCCCCAAAAACGTTCAATGGCCTCCCGGACATCGATCCCTTGAACGTCCAATTCATAAAGAACCTGCAGGGTCACTTCTCTTGCCTTCCGCCTCTGGTGCATGCATTCCTCATGGATCCGGGGATGAGTGAATCCCGATGACGTACGGCTTATATTACAGTTTTTTTAAAAGATCAACCATCTCAATAGCGGACAGGGCGGCGTCCCAGCCCTTGTTTCCCGCTTTGGCGCCCGCCCGCTCGATGGCCTGTTCTATGGTGTCCGTCGTCAGGACGCCGAAGGCAACCGGCACCTCGGTTTCCAGCCCAACAGCGGCGATCCCTTTGGTGACCTCGGCGCTGATATACTCAAAGTGAGGCGTGGCGCCGCGGATGACAGCGCCCAGGCAGATCACGGCATCATAGCGGCCGCTCTTCGCCATTTTCTTGGCTGCAAGCGGCAGCTCAAAGGCGCCCGGGACCCTGACGATCTGGATCTCCTTCTCCTCCGCTCCGGCCCGCGTCAGCGCGTCGACGGCCCCCTCGATCAACCGGCCGCTGATGAAGTCATTGAAGCGGCCGGCTACAATGCCGAATCTCATTCCCTTGGCGACGATCTTTCCTTCGATGATTTCTGGCATGGCTCATTCTCCTAAAACGGGTTGTCTTATACTTTCAGGATGTGTCCCATCTTCTGCTTTTTCGTCTGGAGGTACTGGATGTTGTTTTCGTTCGGCCTGATCTCGATCGGGATGCGTCGGGTGATGGTCAGCCCATACCCTTCCAGACCTACGATCTTTTTGGGATTGTTCGTCAAAAGCCGCATTTTCCGGACCCCGATATCGGCCAGGATCTGGGCGCCGATGCCGTACTCCCTGAGATCCTCCTTGAAGCCGAGCGCGATATTGGCTTCCACCGTGTCGTGCCCTTGCTCCTGGAGTTCGTAAGCCCTGATCTTGTTGACCAGACCGATCCCCCGCCCTTCCTGGTGCATGTAAACGATCACTCCCTTGCCGGCCTCCGCCACCATCTTCATCGCCCTTTGGAGCTGATCGCCGCAGTCGCACCGCTCGGAGCCGAAGACATCGCCGGTCAGACATTCCGAATGGACACGGACCAGGACCTCGTCCTCTGGCGTGATCTCCCCCTTGATGAGGGCCACGTGCTTCATCTCATCCACGTCGTTTTCGTAGACGATCACTTTGAAATCTCCGCCGTACCGGGTGGGAATCGTGGCCGTCGCCGTCCGGCGGATCAGGGATTCGTGCTGCATCCTGAAGTCGATCAGATCCTTGATCGTGACGATCTTCAGGTGATGTTCTTCTGCAAAGGCTTCCAGGTCGGGTATACGGGCCATCGTCCCGTCGTCCTTCATGATCTCGCAGATGACGCCGGCGGGTTTCAGGCCGGCGAGTCGCGCCAGATCGACCGAACCTTCCGTCTGTCCGGTTCTCACCAGGACGCCCCCTTTTTTGGCGCGGATGGGAAAGATGTGGCCGGGGCTGACCAGGTCGTCCGGTTTCGCGTCGTCGGCCATGGCGGCGAGCACCGTCACGGCCCGATCCGACGCCGAGATCCCGGTGGTCACCCCCTGCCTTGCCTCGATGGAGACCGTGAAGGCGGTGCCGAAGCGGGAACGGTTGTCCCGGACCATCGGCGTCAGGCGGAGCTTGTCCGTGTGTTCCTCGGTCAGTGTCAGACAGATCAACCCCCGTCCGTATCTGGCCATGAAGTTAATCGCCTCCGGCGTGACGAACTGTGCCGCTATGCAGAGGTCACCCTCGTTTTCCCGGTCCTCGTCGTCGACCAGGATGACCATCCTGCCTGCTTTGATATCGACGAGTCCTTCCTCGATCGTGCTGACGCTCATACGCTTTCCACTTTCTATTTCAAAAAACCGTGCCGGGCAAGCAGGGCCAGGTCGATGTCTCCGGCAGCGCCGCCTTTTCCCTCCACCGCATCTTCTTTTTCTCTCCCGCCGGGGATCAGTTTCTCCAGATACCTCGCCAGGATATCCGTTTCGATATTGACGGCATCCGACGCCTTTTTGACTCCGAGGGTCGTCACCGCCGCCGTATGCGGAATGACATTAACATAAAACCGGTCTTTTTCACAGCGGTTCACGGTCAGGCTGATCCCGTCCACCGTGATCGATCCCTGGGCGACTACATAACGGCAGAGCTCCGCAGCGATTTCGAAGCAGAAGATGACCGATCGGGAACGGACCGTTTTTTCCAGAATCCTCCCCACGCCATCCACGTGGCCCAGGACGATGTGCCCTCCGAGTCGATCCCCGACACGCAGGGCTTTCTCAAGGTTTACCGGGTCGCCCGCCTTTACGGTTTTGAGCGTCGTCCGGAAGAGGGTCTCCGCCGATACGTCCGCGGTGAATCCCGTGTCTTTCAACGAGGTGACGGTAAGGCAGGCGCCGCTGACGGAGATGCTGTCACCGATCCGGACGTCGTCCAGCCTCAGGGAGGCG
>CAZINF010000207.1:0-5029 GCA_964540555.1 uncultured Syntrophus sp.
CGGGTCACCTCGGCAACCACAGCCTCTGCAAATGCCGGATCCGGCGTCAGGAGGACGGCGCTTGCCATTTCGTCATGTTCGGCCTGGGCGAGGAGGTCGGCGGCGGCAAAGGCGGCATCTCCCGACCCGTCCGCGATGATGAGCACCTCGCTTGGTCCGGCGATCATGTCGATTGCCACTCTGCCGAAAACCATCTTCTTGGCCGCCGCCACGTATGCGTTCCCCGGACCGACGATCTTGTCGACGCAGGGGATTGACGCCGTGCCGAAGGCCAGGGCCGCTATCGCCTGGGCGCCTCCGATCTTGAAGATCCGATTTACCCTCCCTATCTCCGCGGCGGCCGCGATCAGAGGGTGAAGCTTCCCGTCGCGAGAGGGCGTCACGAGGATGATCTCGCCTACGCCTGCGATCCGGGCAGGGATTGCCGTCATGAGGACAGTGGAGGGGTAGCAGGCCAGTCCCCCTGGTGCATAGATGCCGACGCGGGAGAGGGGAAGGATGAATTGACCGAGCTCCACTCCCGCTTCATCCGTAACCGACCACCCTTCCTGGCGCTGCCGCTGATGGAACCGCTCGATTCTCCGGGCGGCCAGACGAAGGATTTCAAGATCTTCCGGGTGGACGCGGGCTGCCGCGTCTTTTTTCTCCTCAGGGGATGCCTCTATCGTCGCGGCGGTAACACAATGCCCATCCCACTTGGCGGTATAATCAAAAAGGGCCTCATCGCCCCGCAGGGCGACGTCTTCGACGATTCGCCCGACGGATGCCCAGAGTTCGGGATCGAAGACCCGGCCCCGCTCCCGGATCTGCCTGAAATAGTGTTCAAATTCGGCGTCGTTGGTTCTGATGATCCTCATACTTCACCCCTTTTTATGCCATTCGTACCTGTGCTATTGAATTACCCGGGAATCCTCCGGATATCGGCGCCCAGGGCCGACAGCTTCTTCTCGATCTGTTGATAGCCCCGGTCGATGTGATAGACACGGGAGAGGACCGTCGTTCCCTCCGCCGCCAGACCGGCCAGAATGAGAGAGGCCGAGGCCCGCAGATCCGTGGCCATCACCGGCGCCCCGTGGAGCTTCGGCGCCCCCCGGACGATGGCGCTCTTCCCCTGGATGGCGATGTCAGCCCCCATCCGCACCATTTCACTGACGTGCATAAAACGGTTCTCGAACACCGTTTCCGTAATGACGGAAAGCCCGTTTGCGACCGCCATCAAAGCCATGATCTGGGCCTGCAGATCCGTCGGAAAACCGGGGTAGGGAAGGGTTTTGACATCCACGCTCCGCAGGATGCCGCCGCCTTTTACCCGGAGGCCGTCTTTGGTCGTATCGATGGACATCCCTGTATCCTGAAGTTTAGCGATCAGCGCATCGAGATTGGAGGGGTCGCAGCCGATAATCCGGATATCCCCGCCGGTGATTCCGGCGGCGATCATGAAGGTGCCGGCCTCGATCCTGTCCGGAATGACCTCTGCCTCCGTGGGATGGAGACTCTCCACCCCCTCAATGGTGATCACATCGCTCCCCGCCCCATGAATCCGGGCGCCCATCCCGATCAGCACCTCGGCGAGATTGACGATCTCCGGCTCGCGCGCCGCATTTCTCAAGCGGGTTGTCCCTTTCGCCAGCGTCGCGGCCATCATGATGTTTTCCGTCCCCGTGACGGTGGAAATATCGAAATAAATCTCGGCCCCTTTAAGCCGTGACGCCTTCGCCTCGACATAGCCGTCTTTGAGTATCACTTCGGCGCCGAGTTCGCGGAGGGCCTTGATATGGAGATTGACCGGCCTCGCTCCGATGGCGCAGCCGCCCGGCAGGGAGACCCATGCCTCTCCCCTCCTTGCCACAAGGGGACCGAGGACCAGGATCGATGCCCGCATGGTCCGGACGAGGTCATAGGATGCCTCGCATCGGGTGATCCCGCCTGCGTTGATCCGGAGAGTTTCTCCCCCCTCCATCGTCACGCCGAGGCTTCCGAGGAGTTTCTTGATTGTCTTGATGTCCAGAAGATCCGGGATATTATGAAAGGTGTTCCATCCATCGACCAGAAGCGATGCGGCCAGGATCGGCAGTGCGGCATTCTTGGCGCCGCTGATCCGGATCTCCCCCTTGAGCTTCTCACCTCCGACGATCACGATCTTGTCCATTGTTCAGCACCCTATTTTCGTCTTTCTCGCCACTGCGACACGGTCCATCCCCCCGTAGTCCACGCGGAACCGGATACTATCATACAAACCGTTCTCCCGGAAGAGGGTCTCGACAGGTCCTTTTTGCCCCTCGCCGATCTCCAGGAAAATCCGACCGCCCGGTTTGAGGCGGCCCGTTCCCTCCCGGATGATATCCCGATGTAAGGCCGTGCCGTCGGGACCGGCGATAAGCGCCTGACGAGGTTCGAATGCCCGGATTCCCTCCGGCAGCAGGGGGAAAACGTCATCGGGGATGTAAGGCGGATTGGAAACAATAATGTCAAATTCTCCGACAGCGGACGCAAAGAGGTCCCCCTCAATAAATTCCATCCGCCCGGCTACACCATGTCGGCCGGCATTCCGGCGCGCGACCTCCAGCGCCCCCCGTGAGATGTCCGTGGCCGCCACACGGGCCGAGGGGAGCTCCCTGGAAAGAACGACGCCGATCGCACCACTCCCCGTCCCGATGTCGATGATTCGCAGATCGCCCGACTCCCGATCATAGCATTTCAGGACCTCCTCGATAAGGCATTCCGTCTCCGGCCTCGGGATGAGGACGTCGCGATTGACCTCAAAAAGAAGCGACCAGAACTCTTTTCCCCCCGTGATATAGGCGACCGGTTCGCCCCGGCACCGCCTCTCGATCCACCGGGAAAATCCGGTGCACTCCTTCTTTGTGAGTTCCCTTTCCGGGCGCATGCAGAGCTGCAGGCGGTCGGTCTTCAGAAAATTCATGAGGAGGACCTCGGCGTCGAGCCGGGGGGAGGGGCTGCCGCCGTCGGCGAGTTCGCGGGTCGTCCGATGGAGGAGGGTTCGGATATCGGTCATTAAAGAAGAAGCTCCGTTGCCGTTCCCCGCGTCGCCGGAACGACAGAGACCGGGAAAAAACGATGACGGCGCATCAGCCGGAATGTTTGAGCGCTTCAGCCTGATAATGGGTCGTCAGGGCGTCGGTCATGAACTGGATCCCGCCGTTGAGAAAATTTTCCAGGTTGTAGGTGGTCAGCCCGATCCGGTGATCCGTCACCCTTCCCTGGGGGAAATTGTACGTCCTGATCCGCTCGCTCCGGTCCCCGCTCCCCACTTGATTCTTCCGGGTCTCGGAGATTTCGGCATTCTGCTTCTTCACCGCCAGATCGAGAAGCCTGGCCCGAAGGACGCCCATCGCCTTGTGCTTGTTCTTGAGCTGGGATTTTTCATCCTGGCATGTCACCACGAGTCCCGTCGGCAGGTGGGTGATCCGGACGGCGGAGTCGGTCGTGTTGACGCTCTGTCCGCCGTGACCGGTTGAACGGTAGACATCGATCCGGAGGTCGTTGGGGTCGATATTCAGCTCCACCTCCGCTACCTCCGGCAGGATCGCCACCGTCACGGCCGAGGTATGGATCCTCCCCTGGGCCTCGGTGACCGGGACCCGTTGGACCCGGTGGACGCCGCTTTCGTACTTCAACTGGCTGTACGCGCCCCTCCCCGCAATCAGGGCGATGATCTCCTTGAAACCCCCCATGCCGCCGGCCGGGGTGCTGCTCATCACCTCCACCTTCCAGCCGCTGGTCTCGGCAAAACGGGCGTACATCCGAAAGAGGTCTTCTGCAAAAAGCCCAGCCTCATCGCCGCCGGTTCCGGCGCGGACCTCAAGAAAGACATTTTTTTCGTCGTTCGGATCCCGGGGTAAAAGCAGAATCCTCAGCCGGCTTTCCAAGGATTTCAGGGCTTCCTGCAAAGAGGGCAGCTCTTCCCTGGCCAGTTCCCGCATCTCTTCATCGCTGTCCTTAAGGAGAGTCTGATCCGCCTCGATTCGGCGAGAGGTTTTTTCGTATTCCCGGTAGGTTTCGATAAGAGGGCGGAGATCGGAATGCTCCTTGGCGTACCTCTGGTAGACCCCGGGCTTGCCGACGATGGCCGGATCACTGAGAAGCTGTTCCAGCTCCTGGTACCGTGCTTCTACTTCTTTGAGTCTTGCAAACATGAACTTCGGATGGAAGAGCGTTACGCGGAGTTTTCCGCCTTTTTCTCCTTGCCCGCGTATCTTTTTTTGAATCTTTCCACACGGCCCGCGGTATCCATGATCTTCTGCTTCCCCGTAATGAAAGGGTGGCACTGGGAACAGATTTCGGTCTTGATATTCTGCCGGGTAGATTTCGTTTGGATCACATTCCCGCAGACGCAGGTAATGGTGGTTTCTTTATATTCCGGATGGAGTCCTTCTTTCATAAGCGACCGTTCTCCTGTGTGAAATGAATGCACTGTTTCTTCGCAAACTATCGAGAGCATCAATCCCGACAATGTTAGCCAACACTTACAACTATTTGCACATCAAAGCAAGCTCTTTTTAACGAAGCCGTCAAGAATTCATGGAGTCCAGGAAGAGCTGATTGGTATCCGTCTTCCGGACCTTGTCCATGATGAATTCCATCGCGTCGACGGGATTCATCTCCTGGAGAAGCCGTCTGAGTATCCAGATCCGGTTGAGGTTGGCCTTCGGGATCAGGAGCTCCTCTTTGCGCGTCCCCGAACGGATCAGATCGAAGGCCGGGAAGACCCGCCGGTCGGCGATGCGGCGGTCCAGATGGAGTTCCATGTTGCCGGTCCCCTTGAACTCCTCGAAGATGACCTCGTCCATCCGGCTCCCCGTGTCGATCAGGGCGGTGGAGATGATCGTCAGGCTCCCGCCGTTTTCGATGTTCCGGGCGGCCCCGAAGAACCGTTTCGGCTTGTGGAGGGCGTTGGAATCGACGCCGCCGGAAAGGACCTTGCCGCTCGGCGGCACCACAGTATTATAGGCCCGGGCCAGACGGGTGATGCTGTCGAGGAGGATAACCACATCCTTCTTGTGTTCTA
>CAZINF010000208.1:0-2893 GCA_964540555.1 uncultured Syntrophus sp.
TCTCAATCATCTCCTCCGCACACCGCAGGTGGCCGATGTGAATCGGATCAAACGTACCGCCGAATAACCCCCATTTCATGTTCGTATCTGTCCGTTTCCGTATACAATGAATTTGGTTGTCGTCAGCTCTTCCAATCCCATCGGCCCGAACGCGTGGAGCCTGGTGGTGCTGATGCCGATCTCCGCCCCGAGCCCCAGCTCGAAACCGTCGCTGAAACGCGTGGAGGCGTTGACAAGAACAGTCGAAGAATTGACCTCATAAAGAAAGCGTTGCGCCCGTTGATAATTCTCGGTGACAATCGCTTCGGTATGGAGGGAGCCGTACTTTTCGATATGGGCGATCGCCTCATCGAGGTCGCAGACCACGCGTACCGAGAGGATCAGTTCGAGGTACTCCCGATACCAGTCCTCTTCGGTCGCTTCCTCTGCATCCGGCAGGATCGCCCGCGTTCGGGGGCAGCCTCTGATGACCACACCTGCCTCCCGGAGCGGAGCCGCCGCTGCCGGCAGGAATACGGGGGCGATGGCCTCGTGGACAAGGAGCGACTCCATGGCGTTGCAGACCCCGGGCCGCTGGGTTTTTGCATTCATGCATATCCGAACGGCCATGTCGAGGTCGGCGTCTTCGTCAACGTAAACGTGACAGACCCCTTTGTAATGCTTGATTACAGGGATTTTGGAATCCCGGACGACGGTACGGATCAGCTCCTCCCCGCCGCGGGGGATGATCACATCGATCGTCTCCTCGAGCTGGAGTAGTTCATAGACGGCCTCCCGATCGGTCACGGGAACGATCTGGATTGCCGCTTCGGGGAGCGAAAGGTCACGGAGCGCACCCCGGATAATGCGGCAGATGGCGAGGTTGGAGCGGATCGCTTCAGAGCCGCCGCGAAGGATGACGGCGTTGCCCGACTTCAAGCAAAGGGCAGCCGCGTCGGCGGTGACGTTCGGACGGGATTCGTAGATGATGCCGATTACCCCGAGGGGGATTCTCATCCGGCCGACGGTCAGGCCATTCGGTCGCCGTCGCAGGGATGCGATACTTCCCACCGGGTCAGGCAGGGCGGCCACCTCGGTGAGGCCCCGTGCGATCCCTCTGACGGTCGTCTCCGAGAGCGTAAGGCGGTCGATCATTGCGCTGGAAAGGCCGTCCTGTCGGGCGCGCTCCACATCCAGGGCGTTTTCCGCGATCAGAAACTCCTGGTTTGACAAGAGGGCGTCCGCCATCGCGACGAGCGCCCGGTTTTTAACATCCGTAGAGATCCTGGCGAGAATGGTTGAGGCCTGTCTGGCCCGACGACCCATCTCAGCCATCTGTAATCCTATCTCCGTCACTCTTGATGTCCTCGTAAGTCATTAAAGCCGTCAATCCTCGATTTATCTTCTGAATCCGACGTCATGATCGAGCCTGCCGCACAGATCGATTTTCGACGTTGACAAATCCTGATGATGTTCGTATAAAACCCGCCCATCGCTTTATTGAAGACAGGCGGGAACAATGTACAGGACCAAGCGGGATGTGTCAAGACCGATTGAGCGTTTGAGACATATTCCATAGAGGAGTGCCTTCCGCTGGCCGGTGAAGGAGGACGGGATTTTCCGTAATAAGGGACATGAGCATGGACAATATCCGCGTTAAGGCAGGCAGGCGTGCCTATGACCAAATCCGGGCCGGCGGCTTCGCTCTGGATTGCATCGGGACCTATTTCGGCCCGGCGGGAGGTCCCCGATGGCTTGTCGGCAGCGGTTTCGATCTTACACTTCTGGAAGAAGGCCTGCTGGGAAGAACCCATCCGGTCTGGCTGGTCGGCGCCTCGGCCGGCGCCTGGCGTTTTGCGGCCTGGCTGCAGCCGGAGGCGGTCAAAAGCTACCGCCGCTTGCTGGAAGCTTACATCTTGGCGACTTGCGGGAAGAAAGACACCCCCGAGACGATCCTCCAATCTCTGACGGCAATCATCAGCAGTTATATCGAGGATGATGCACTTCCCTTTGCTCTGGCCAACAAGCGATACCGCCTTGCGGTAATGACCTGCCGGATGAAGCACCTTACGGCCTCCGGTCGGCCGTTGGCGCAGAAGGCGGGATTCATCCTCAGCTTCTTGGCCAACGCCCTTCACCCCTCGCTGACTTACCGCTTTGCCGAGCGGGTCGTCTTCTTCTACGGCGCCAGGCCGCCCGATTTCTGCTTCAGGGAGGAGTTCCGCGGCCGCTTCATCCCGCTTTCCGAGATCAATTTCAAATCCGCCGTGATCGCTTCCGGTGCGATCCCGATAGCCGTTGCCGGCGTGAAGGACATCTTCGGCGCCCCGGACGGCGTCTACCGCGACGGGGGGTTTCTCGACTACCACATCAATCAGGATTATTCGACGCGAAGCGACGAACTGACCCTTTTTTTCCATCATCAGGAGAGGATCATCCCCGGCTGGATGGACAAGCGGCTCAAGCGACGACGGCCTCCGGAGACGGCTCTCGACTCGGTTGTGATGGTCTATCCGTCGGAGACGTTTATCGCGGGGCTTCCCGACGGCAGGATCCCGGATCGCGGCGATTTTAAGATCTTCATCGACGACCGGGCCGCTCGGATCGCAAACTGGCGGCGGACAGTGGAGCTGGCGGCCCCGCTTGGCGAAGAGTTTCTGGAACTAATCGCGAGCGGCCGCCTCAGAGATGTCGTCGAAAAACTTTGACGGCCCGGTAAAAAAAGTCCATAATTCGCTCCCCGGGACGGGGGAGGGTGAAGGAGAGGGGCGCCTCCCCTCCTCTTCTTCCGTAAGGGAAGAGGATCATCTTATGGCGGATGCGGCGCGCCGGGTCGAATATCTGAAGCGATGCCTGAAACGGTGTGTTCTCTGCCCGCACATGTGCCGGGCGGATAGGACGGCTGACGGAAAAG
>CAZINF010000208.1:2993-5017 GCA_964540555.1 uncultured Syntrophus sp.
CGGTGTGTTCTCTGCCCGCACATGTGCCGGGCGGATAGGACGGCTGACGGAAAAGGATTCTGCCGCCTCGGCATGGGAATGGTCATCAGCTCGGCGCTCCCCCATCACGGCGAGGAACCGCCCCTCTCAGGGAGGCGCGGCGCAGGGACGATCTTCTTTTCCTCCTGCAACCTCAGATGCATTTACTGCCAGAATGTCCAGATCAGCCACTCCCAGGCCGGGCGGACGGTTTCCGAGGAGGCGCTCGCCGGGATTATGCTGGAACTGGAGCAGCTTGGCTGTCACAACATCGAGCCGGTGACGCCGACCCCCCATCTGCCGGGGATCATGGCGGCTTTTCTTATCGCCCGGGGACGGGGGCTCCGACTCCCCTTCATCTTCAACTGCGGAGGGTATGAACGGGAGAAGATCATCCGTCTCCTCGACGGGATGGTGGATATCTATCTCCCCGATTTCAAATACGGCATCGATGAGACAGGCCGGTGCTTCTCCGAGGCGCCGGACTATCCCCGTCATGCGCTTGCCTCGCTGCGGGAGATGGTCCGTCAGGTCGGCGATGCCCTCGATATCGAGGATGGTGTGGCGAAACGGGGAGTTCTGGTCCGTCACCTTGTCCTGCCGGGGGGGATGGACAACAGCCTCGCGGTGCTCAAGGCGATCCGCGAGAACATCTCCCGGTTTGTGCCGCTGAGCCTCATGTCCCAGTACACGCCGAACCGGGCCGTAAGGACGCATCCCCTCCTCGGCCGGCGGATCAGCCGTCAGGAGTATGAGCGGGTGGTGAACGCCGCCGTCGATCTGGGATTCGAGGAGCTCTACACCCAGGAGGTCGACGACCGGGAGCTCTCGCCGGACTTTGAGAAAGAGCGTCCGTTCGACTGGGACGGACAAGGGGGAGAGGAATGATGCCTGACTTAGCCGGCATGGGCCGGATCCTGATCGTGATCGGTCTGGTCATCGCGGGGGTGGGGCTCGTCATACTCTTCGCGGGGAAGATCCCCCTGCTGGGGAAACTCCCCGGCGATTTCTTATTTCGGGGGAAGAGCTTCTCCTTCTATTTTCCCTTGATGACGAGTATCTTGATCAGTGTCATCCTCACCCTGATCCTCTGGTTTATCAACAGGAGGTAGAAAAAAGGAGGGTATGGAATGGCAAAGTCAAAAGCTATCGAAAAGCAGTCCTGGAAGCCGGGAAACATCCTGTCGCCGGTTCCTGCGGTCCTTGTGAGCTGCGGCGGGGCGCGGGGCTGGAAACCGAACCTGATCACCATCGCGTGGGCCGGAAATGTGTGCAGCGAACCGCCCCTGCTGTCGATCTCCGTTCGCCCGGAACGGTACTCCTATGACATCATCGAAACGACGCGGGAATTTGTTGTCAATGTACCCTCTCTCGGGCAGGCGAAGGCGGTTGACTGGTGCGGGGTGGTTTCCGGGCGCAGCGAGGACAAGTTTGCCGGAGCGGGGCTGACACCCGCTGCGGCCCTGAAGGTGCAGTGCCCGATCGTTATGGAGTGTCCGCTCAACATTGAATGCCGTGTGCGGGAATCCCTGAAGCTGGGTTCGCATACGATGTTTGTGGCGGAGGTGGTCGCCGTACAGGTTACTTCATCGCTGATAGACACGAAAGGTCGGCTCCGCCTGGAGAAAGGCGGTTTGCTGGCGTTCGCCCACGGCCAGTATTTCGCGCTGGGGCGCTGCGTCGGTCGTTTCGGTTTTTCCGTGCAGAAACACAAAAAGCGGACCCGGTCGTCGATCGGGGTGAAAACCGCCGCGAGGGGTATCCGAGCGAGGTCTTAAGGGTTTTTAAGGATAGAACGCTGACGACCCAGTAAAAAGTCTCGCACGCGGGGACGGATTTAAATCCGTCCCCATTCTATCCGAAATCCGTCCCCATTCTATCCCCAGGACACCAGTCCGGTCTCCTGCTTGGCGGCAAGATGCGGGTGGTGGGGGAGCGCCCGGATGCCGTAGGCGTATGCGCCGTTCTGCAGGACCGTATAGGAGGCGGAGAAGGTAAGGACCCCG
>CAZINF010000209.1:0-4983 GCA_964540555.1 uncultured Syntrophus sp.
GGCAGGATCATTATCGACGATGCGGGGCTGGAGAGCAAACAGTTCGATGTAAGAGACGGCCATGGCCTGAAAATTCTCATGCGATACGGGATCGACGTGGCGCTTCTGACGGGAAGAACATCCCGCGTTGTCGACCACCGAGCTGCCGACCTGGGGATCACCGAGGTCCATCAAGGGATCTGGAACAAGCGGGAGGTGTTTGACGACATCCTGCTGAGGCGAAATCTCGCCGCGGAAGAGACAGCCTATATCGGGGATGATGTCGTCGATGTGCCGCTTCTTCGGCGGGTCGGTTTCGGTGTTGCCGTTGCCGATGCCTGCACGGAAGCCATCCGTGCGGCCCACTATGTGACAGAACATTCCGGAGGTCGAGGGGCAGTAAGGGAGGTATGCGAGGCGATCCTCATGGCACAGGGCCGGTGGGGTGATGTGGCTGCGAGGTATGAACTTGTCTAATGACTTGTCATCATTGGGAATGACGTTTCGCCTTTACATCTGCCGGGACGGATGGTATAAAATCACAGACGTCGCCGATGTGCAGGGTTGCCGTCTCGAGAGGAACAGATCCGGATGGGGATGACGAAAAAGAGAAGAAAAACGTTGATCATCGTCGTTCTGGCGGCGGTTCTCTTCGCTCTGGTCGTCATCATCGTTTTAATGCCTGAGGAACCGGGAAAGGAACCCCTGAAAATCACATCGGACCATGTCGATCTGCAGGTCCGAAACGTCCGTTTTACAGAGGTCGGTGATTCCGATATAACCTTGGAGATCACAGCGGAAGTGGCCAGGTACCAGAAAAAGGAAAAGCTGGCGTTTTTTGAAAAGCCGACCGTCAAGCTGCTGTTGAAAGACGGAAGGACATTCACCATGAGCGGCGACCGGGGCCGTTTCAACACCGACTCCCGGGATATGGAGATCGAAGGTCATGTCGGAATCGTCTCGGGAAACGGCGACCGTTTTACGACGGACCGCCTCCGATACATCAATGCGGGGAAGCTGATCGAAACGGAGGGAGCTGTCGTGATGGAAAACCAGAGCATCCGGGTGAGCGGTGTGGGCATGACGTTATCCCTGGAAGAAAAGAAAGTCGCCCTCCTGTCACAGGTCCGGGCAAGCTATGGAGGGGAAAGGAGAGAGACAAAGTGATGCGGCGAAGGATTTATACACTCATGATGTGCATAGGCGTCCTGATCGCTGTTCCTGGCCAGCCGGTCGATGTCGGCAGCCAAACGAAGCAGAAACCCAAGATCGCACGAGATCTGCCGATCCAGATCGTCTCGAATCGACTGGATGCCTATAATGAGAAACGGATGGTCGTATTTACCGGCAATGCCGTGGCCACCCAAGGGGGACGGACGATACGGTCGGATGTGCTGACCCTTTACTATAAGGAAGAAAAAAAGTCCGCGGCCTCGTCGACAAGCGAGGCCGGTGGGCCGGGCGATGTGGAAAGAGTTGAGGCGAAAGGCCGCGTCACGATCAGCGAAGGCGACAGGATCGTGACGGGCGACGAGGCCGTCTTCGAGCAGGATGCCCAGAAGATCACCATGACAGGTAACGCCGTCATGCGCGAAGGCGCCAATATCATCCGAGGGGACAGGATTTTCGTATTCCTGGATGAAAACCGGGGTGTGGTGGAGGGGACCGAGAACAGTCGAGTCACGGCCACGATCTATCCCGGGGATCAGAAGGAGAAAAAACGGTGAACGCCTTCGTTCGATCTCAGAGGGAAGGAACAGCAGTCGGAATATGGCATTCGAGCTCAAGCAGAACCTAAAACTGACCCAGCAGTTGATCATGACTCCTCAGCTCCAGCAGGCAATCAAACTCCTGCAGCTGTCGAGGCTGGACCTTGTGGATGCGGTCAATCAGGAGATGGAGGAGAATCCGCTCCTTGAGGAGGTCACATCGGATGAAGATCCCGAAGCCGAGAAAAAGATCGAACCCGAACAGACCGAAGAAGGCGCCCGGGAAGAGATCAGCCTGGTTGAGCGAACCGAAGAACTCACGGGAGAGGGAGACGGCCGTCAGGAGTTCGACTGGGACAGCTATCTGGAAGACTATGGTCCGATGGGGGTCACATACGACAAGAAGGAGGGGGCTGCCCTTTCCTGGGACAACCTCATCCCTGTTAAATCGTCGCTCACGGACCACCTGATCTGGCAGCTTCGGCTTTCGCCGCTCGTGGACGATGAACGTCGTGTCGGCGAACAAATCATCGGCAACCTCGACCAGAACGGCTATCTGGCGGCCACACTGGAGGAGATCGCCGCCCTGGAAAAAGTGGATCCGGTTTTTGTCGAAGAAGTGCTCAGAAAGATTCAGGATTTTGATCCACCCGGGATCGTCGCCCGCGATCTGAAGGAGTGCCTGCTCAATCAGGCCCGACTCCTGGGAAAGGTCAGGCCGCTTGTTGAAAGAATCATCACAGGCCACATGAAAGACCTGGAGGTTAAGAATTATGTCCACATCGCCAGGAAATTAAAAGTCTCGTTTGAAGACGTCCTGGCTGCTGTTGTGATTATCACCAATATGGATCCCAGGCCGGGGAGCGTGTATAATGAGGAACGCATCCAGGCGATCGTTCCGGATGTCTATGTCATAAAAAGCGGTGACGATTACAAGGTCATGCTCAATGAAGACGGTCTACCGAGACTCAGGATCAGCAATTTCTATCGAGAGATTATGGGTGGAACGAGCAGGGGGGTGAAGGCGGAAAACGGAAAGAAGTACATCAAGGAACGGGTCCAGTCGGCGACCTGGCTTATCAAGAGCATTCAACAGCGACAAAGGACGATCTATCGGGTTGCCGAAAGCATTGTCCGGTATCAGAGGGAGTTCTTCGACGGGGGGATCGGCTTTCTGAAGCCGTTGATCCTACGGGACATTGCCGATGATGTCGAGATGCACGAATCCACGATCAGCCGCGTGGTCACCAACAAATACATGCATACCCCGCGGGGCATCTTCGAGATGAAGTACTTTTTCGGCAGCAGCATCCGCAGGGACGGCGGTGACGATGTCGCAGCAAAGAGCGTGCAGGAGGAGATCCGGAAGATCATCAGAGAGGAGAATCGCGAAAAACCATGGAGCGATCAAGAAATCGTCGAGAGTCTTCAGAAGCAATCAAGAATAACCATTGCACGGCGGACTGTGGCGAAATACCGGGAGATGATGGGTGTATTGCCCTCCTCGCGGCGGAAGCGGTATTTCTGAAAGAAGGCCATGCGTGACGCAGTTTATGTAACGAGAGGAGAGGAAGATGAAGATTTCAGTAACCTTCAGGAACACGGAGGGGGAAAACTGGCAGAAGGAATATTTAGCAGAGAGGCTGGATAAACTTAATAAATATATAGATAACCCGGTGGATGCCCGCGTCATCCTCTCGGTCGAGAAATTCAGGAATACGGCGGAAATCAATCTGCTGGCCAACGGTCTGAACATCAACAGCAAGGAAGAAGAAAAGGATATGGTTCTGGCCATTGATAACGCCATTGATAAGATTGAGCGGCAGCTCAAGAAACGCAAGGAGAAGATCCGGGGTTTCAAGAACAATCATGCCCGGAGCGGAGAACCCGACAGCGAACCGCCAGGAGAAGAGGGAGAAGAACTGCCGGAGGCAAAGGTGGTCGAAATTCGAAAGGTCGTCTTGGAACCGATGTCCATCGATGATGCGGTCATGGAAATGGAGACCACAAAAAATCGATTTGTGATCTATCGTGATTCCTCAACGGAAAATGTGAACGTCATCTACCGACGCGAAGACGGGAAATTCACGTTGCTGGATGTCAGCCGCTGAGGGTTGAAAAAGTGAAAAAATGAAAATGATGGAGATGCTCAAGCCAGAGGTCATTCCTGCAGAGGCGAAGGACGGGCCGCTTTGCCGGGAGAAGGCCGGGCGGGGGATCGTGGTCCATGGCGTCCTCGTTCAGATGTCCGGCATTGGCGTACTGATCACGGGCGACAGCGGCATCGGCAAGACGGCATGCGGACTTGATCTCGTTGCCCGGGGATGCCTATGGATTGCGGATGATGCGGTCGTTCTTGAACGAAGGGGAGGCGCCCTTTACGGACGGGGCCATGAGAGAACAAAGAGGCTGATTGCGGTCCGAGGCCGGGGGATTCTCGAGGCGCGATCCCTTCTGGGAACCGGGGCTCTCTGCGACCAGACGCAGGTGCACGTCGTCATTCAGTTCGTCCGGTATTTCTGCAGGGAAGGGGTAGACCCGGGTAGCGAGCGCCGGTCGTTTCTTGAGATAGCGGGGGTTCCCATTTCCTGCCGGCGCGTTGCGGCAGGCGGCGGTTCACGGCGGATGGCGGATGAGGTGATCAGGTTTGTCAACGAATGTCTTGTCTGGCAGAAGTGGGGATATCCGGCAGGGTTCACTGATGATGAAGCAGATGCGCGTGGTGATCATTACGGGGCTGTCCGGTTCCGGTAAAAGTACCGCTCTTAGGGCCGTTGAAGATATCGGCTTTTTCTGCGTCGATAATCTGCCGGTGGTCCTCCTGCCAAAATTTCTCGAGATTCAGTCCGATCCGGCCAAGGAGATCGTGCAGGTCGCGATGGTCATGGATCTCAGAGAGACGGGATTTCTCGACAGGTACGCCCGGATATTCACCCGCCTCAAGGAAAGGGGTTTCCGGATCGAGATCCTCTTTTTTGACGCCGCAAATGAGACCATCATCCACCGATTCAGCGAAACGAGGCGCTCACACCCCCTCGCCCTGCGGGGGTCCCTGATGGACGGCATCACCCTGGAAAGAGAAAAACTCGCCTCTCTCAAAAAGATGGCCGACAAGGTGATCGACACCACCTCCTGTAATGTCCACCAGCTCAAGGATATCGTCCAACGTTACTTTCTCGGGGAGGCGCCGGGAAAGAGGCTGGTCATCCATGTGAGTTCTTTCGGTTATCGTTTCGGGCTGCCGGCCGATGCGGATATGGTTCTGGACGTCCGTTTTCTCCCCAATCCCCATTTC
>CAZINF010000210.1:0-4918 GCA_964540555.1 uncultured Syntrophus sp.
AGGGCGCCGGGGAGGTTGAAGGCCATCACCCGGGGAAGCATGATCGTGTTGGCCAAGCCGTGGGAAACCCCGTATTTCCCGCCGAGCGGATAGGAGAGGGAATGGACCGCCGTCACGCCCGCGTTGGCAAGCCCCAGACCCGCATAGAGGCTCCCGAGAAGCATCGCCTCGCGCGCCTCGATGTTCGTGCCGTCATGGACCGCTGTTCTCAGGTTGTCGGAGATGAGGCGAATCGCCTCGATGGACATCATCTCGCTCATCGGCGAGGCGTTGACCGAGGTGTAGGATTCAATCGCATGGCAGAGGGCGTCGATCCCCGTCGCCGCCGTGGGGTGGGGTGGAAGCGAAAGCGTCAACTCCGAATCGAGAAGGGCCAGCTCCGGATAGAGATGGGGACTGTTCATGCCCTCTTTTTTCTTAAGCTTTTTTCTGATGAACACAGCGGTGAAGGTCACTTCGCTCCCCGTCCCTGCGGTCGTCGGTACCATGATCTTGGGAAGCCCCGGACCCGGTACCCTGTTCAGTCCCAGGTAATCCTCGGCCTTTCCTTTGTTCGCTGCAAGGACTGCAATCGCCTTGGCAAGATCCATGGCGCTCCCGCCGCCGATGCCGATCACCCCGTCGCATTTTTTCTTCAGGGCCAGTTTCGTCCCCTCGTCGGCGAGTTCGAGCGGGGGCTCCGGCGCCGTTTTATCGAAGATCACATAACCGCTTCCCGCCTTGCCCAGGACGCCGTCAACTTTCTGACGGAAACCAGTCTCCGCGAGGTTCCGATCGAGGACGATCAAAGGTTGTAGAATCTTCAGTTCCGCGATGTGCTCCGGCAGGGCGGCAAAGCTCCCCCGTCCGAAAACGATCTTTTTTGCACCGGTGAAGGAAAATGTCTTCATTGCCTCTTCTCCATTTTTTCTGTTTGAATACGCCGCCGGACAGCGGAAAGTCAAGAGTTTTTGCGTTCCTTGTGATCCCCGTACCACTCGATCTGCCGGCAGATCCCCCGGATGATCTTGACCTCTCTGGCCTGGAGGGTCGTCCGGGCAAAGAGACGGCGGATATGCATCATCCAGTAGTCGGGATTCTCCGGGTTGAGAAAGCCGATCGCCTGGAGGACCGCCTTGAGCTGGACATACATCCCCTCGAGTTCCCGGGTCCCGGCCAGCTTGGGCGTGGGTTTCGCTTCCTCGCCTATCCGGGCCATGAGCAGTTCATAGCAGATGATCATCACCGCATGGGAAAGGTTCAGGGATTTGAACCCCACGGTAGGGATCGTCACGACCGTCTGGCAGAAGCGAATATCGTCGTTGGTAAGCCCCTTGTCCTCCGGGCCGAAGAGGAGGGCGATCGCGTTTTCCTGCGAGAGGGCGACGAGCGATTCGGCCATCCGGCGCGGAGAGACGACGGGACCCCGTCCCGACCCCTGCCTCGCCGTCGTTCCGACGATCCAGGAAAAACCCGCCAGCGCCTCGTCGAGGGTGTCGAAATGACGAATCGTATCCACAATGTCTTTCGATACGTGGGTGGCCATCTGCCGGACCGCTTCGTCGTCAAGGTCGCGGTTCCCCACGACGATCAGCTTGCCGATCCCCATATTCTTCGCGCAGCGCGCCGCCGAGCCGACATTCCCCGGAAATTTCGGTCCCTTCAGGACGATGGTCACATTGTCGAGATTCATATCCATTCAGTTATTTACCTTTTTTCCTTACGCCTCAACGACGAGGAGGAAGCGCAACGCAGCATATGGGGCTTTTTGCGAAGCTGTCACGTCTTCTCCCAGCGGGCCGCGATGAAGGCTCCCGTCTCCCGGCCCTGACCCTCCCGTTCGATCCGGTCGAGTTCGGCGGGATCATCCTCCTTTCCGAAGTGGACCGCCGTCCGGACGATACCGGGAACAGGCGCCGCCGCGAGGAGCTGCGCGGGCGACCGGAAAATAACCCGACTGAAGATGGATTCCCGGTACTGTAAGGCGTTCTCCCGTCGACGGACCGCCCAGGGACCGAGGCTGTTGAGCGTCGCCACAACGACAATCCCTTCCGGTTTCGTCACGCGGAACAGCTCGGCGACGGCTTTTTTCTCATCCTCGATGAACTCCAGCGCCGTTACCGAGACGGTTTTATCGAACACGCCGTCGTCAAAGGGGAGCAACGTCATGTCCGCTGTCACCACCCGGTGGGAAAATGCCCCGGTTTTTATCTCTGCCCATCGGAGCATTGCCCAGGAGATGTCGAGCCCGATGACATCGGCCCCCCGGACGAGAAATTCCCGGGTAAAGATCCCCGTACCGCTCCCTGCATCGAGGATCCTTTCCCCCCGGACAGGCCTGAGCAGATCGAGAACCAGGGTCACTTCATATTTCAAGACCGCCTTCCCCACCGGCGTATCGAACCAGCGGTCATAACGCTCCGGCCAGTCATCAAACAGCTGTCTTCCGGTCATGGTTCTTCCTCTACACAAATAGCAGTTTAAAGCCTGCAATGGACAGAACAAAAGCCCTTCCCGAACGGCAACGATACCTATGAAGATTCGGCGCCGTCTGCGCGGCGATTTGCCTGACTCCATGCCTGGGCGGCCATTTGCACCGGGTCCCAGGGGCTGGAGAGCGGCGGTGTATAACTGAGATCGAGGTCGTTCATGGAATCCATGGTCATGCCGTTATGAATCGCCGCAGCCACCGTGTCAATGCGCTTGGATATCTCGGTGCCGTATGCGCCGATGATCTGGGCGCCCAGCAGCTTGCGGGTTTTTTGATCGCCGGTGATCCGGATTTTCATTTTTTCCGCGTGCGGGTAATAGACCTTGTGATCCCAAGTTTCAATATCCACCGACAGGGGTGAAAACCCTTCCTTCAGTGCTTCATCGTCCTTCAGGCCTGTTCGTGCGGCCACCAGATTGAAAATCTTGACGGACTGGGTTCCTAACGTGCCGGCGTATTCCCGTTTTCCCTCCACTGCGTTTTCACCGGCAATGCGGCCCTGTTTATGGGCGGTGGTGCCCAAGGGAAGGTATGCGTTTTTCCCAAGCAGCCGGTGATAGGTCTCAGCGCAATCGCCGGCTGCGTAAATATCCGGGATGTTGGTTTCCATTCGTCGGTTGACGCAAATAGCGCCTTTGATGCCGGTTTCAATACCGGCGGATCGTGCTAGACCGGTCTCCGGCCGGCTACCGACCGCCACCAGCACCATGTCTGCGGTAATGGTGTCGGTGGCGACTGAGCGCACGGAAAGCCGGTTTCCAGCGGATTCGATCCGCTCCACGGCAAATCCGTTGAAAACCTGAACACCTTGCTGCTCCAATTCAGCCCGCACGATGCCGCCCAGCGCCGGATCAAAGGTTGTGAGAACGGAAGGCAAGAATTCGACCACGGAAACGGAAAGCCCCCGGCGGGTCATGGCGTCGGCCATTTCCATGCCGATATAGCCCGCGCCGATGATAACGATGGAGATCGGATGACGCGTGGTGAGGTATTCCTGAAAGGCAAAACTATCCGCCATCCATCGGAGAAAAAAGACCCCCGGAAGGTCGATGCCCGGGAGATTCGGTACAAGCGAGACACCTCCGGTGCCGATCACCAGCCTGTCATAGGAAAAAGTCTTGCTGCGGCCTTCCGTATCGGTGGCAAGAATGTGTTTCCGATCCGGGATGATCGCCGTGACACGATGATCAGGAAACAGTTGGATGCCTTTCTGCTTGATTTCATCGGCGGTTCGATGGGCCAAGGTCTTCCAGTCGGAGACCTCGCCGCTCAGGTAAAAAGGGAGCCCGCAGATGCTGAAATTGGGATACCGGTCCGCCAGGATCAGCGTAACCTCCGTATCGGGTGACAGTTCCTTGGCGCGAAGGCTCGCGCTGATTCCGGCATCACTGCCGCCAATGACCACCAACTTATCTGTTATCATGGTCTTCCTTGTGAAAACGACAAAACAAAATATCCACATAGATATTGATGTAGAGTATATCACCATTTACGGACTATTTCTAACGCCGTCTGTGAAAACCCCCGATGAAAGATCCGGTAAAATTATCTTGACAAGGTCTCCGATGGTCACTATATTCACATCCGTGAATATTAAGGAGATGCCATGAAGGAATTGATCAAAGTCATGAAGGCGCTTTCCGATCCCAATCGCGTGAAGCTCGTCAAGATGCTTCAGAAAAGGACAATGTGCGTCTGCGAAGTCCAGGCCGCGCTTGGGATTTCCCAACCTACCGTCTCCAAGCATCTGAAGATCCTGGAAGGAGCTGGCCTGGTGGATCGAAAGAAGGAGGGGCTCTGGGTAAACTATTCCCTGACCAACGGCGGCCGCAGCCCTTACGCAGCGAGCCTTCTGGGAAACCTGATGCACTGGCTCGCCGACGATCCAGAGATTCAGGACCTGATCAAAAAGTGTGAGACCATCCGGCGGGAGGACCTCTGCGGCACGCCTGGCTAATCAAGTATATTGTCATATCGAAATATATAGACACCGAATAAGGGGTATCGAATGTCTGAATGTTGTGTAAAAAAAGAGGCAGCCGGGCTGGTCAACATACAGACAAAGACCGAACCGATAAAAACACGGATGTGGCCTCTGCTGCTGCTCGTCCCGGTATTTGTTCTGATCTACCTCTTTCTGGAGAAAGGAACGAATTATCTCGTCTATTCGATCCTCTCGATGGATCGGAGTTCCCATCTCACCGAGGCGGTGCGGTTTTTTATCTTTGAGACGCCCAAGGTGCTTCTGCTCCTCACGGCCATCGTCTTTGTCGTGGGGATCATCCGCTCATACTTTTCACCCGAAAAGACGAGAAAGGCGCTGGAGGGGAAGCCGCTGTTCCTGGGCAACATCATGGCGAGTTCGCTCGGTATCGTGACGCCCTTCTGCTCCTGCTCGGCCATCCCGCTGTTTATCGGTTTCATGGAAAGCGGCATCCCGCTCGGCGT
>CAZINF010000211.1:0-4908 GCA_964540555.1 uncultured Syntrophus sp.
GTGAACCGGTCCGTCAGGTCGATCAGATAGGAGGCGCTCAGCGTCTTTTCCAGATCGGCGCGAATCGCGGGAAAATGACAGATCACATCTGATCCCTCGATCAGGGCCAGGCTGTCGGGCCCTTGACTGGAAAAAAGGATCTGCGAGCAGGAAAAAGGTTCGAGGGCGTTGGCGAACCGCTTCCGGCTCCTCCTTGCCCCTTTGGCGATTCCCCGGAGCTTCCCGAATCCGGCGGTGTAAAAGGTCACGATCCGGTCGGATTCTCCGTAATCGAGCAGGCGCAGGACGATCGCTTCCGTCCGGTGCTGAATCCTTGCCTTCATTTTTTTGTTATAAGTCACGATAGCGGATGACGCCTCCGACTATGGTCAGGACTGATTTGCCCTTCATGGTCCAGCCGTGAAAGGGGGAGTTTTTGCCGCGGGAACAAAAAAGGGTGCGATCGACGGTCCACTCCCTCTTGGGATCGATGACGGTGATATCGGCGTCTGCGCCGGCGGCGAGCGTGCCCTTGGGGAGGCGGAGGATGCGCGCCGGGTTTATGGTCATCTTTTCGATCAGGTCCGAAAAGGGGAGGACGCCGTCGGCGACAAGCCGGAATGAGAGAGCAAAAGAGGTTTCGAGCCCCGTCAGGCCGCTTGCCGCGTAGTCGAATTCGACCTCCTTGTCGGTTCGGGCATGAGGGGCATGATCGCTGGCGATGACGTCGATGGTCCCGTCGGAGAGTCCCTCCCGGACGGCCTCCCGATCTTCCGCGCCGCGGAGCGGCGGGTAGACCTTGGCGTTGGTGTCAAAACTGCGGACGGCCTCATCGGTCAAAGAAAAGTAGTGGGGCGCCGTTTCGGCGGTGACCCGGACCCCGCGGGCCTTTGCTTCGCGGATCAGACGGACCGCCCCTGCGGTGCTCACATGGGCGATGTGCACGGCCGCCCCGGTGAATTCGGCAAGGAGGAGATCCCGGGCGACCATGACGTCTTCGGCAATCCCCGGGATGCCGGCAAGCCCCAGTTCCGTCGCCACGGCCCCCTCGTGCATCACCCCGCCGGAGGAGAGATTTTTGTCCTCGCAGTGGACGATGACCGGCATATCCAGCGAAGAGGCGTATTCCAGAGCCCTGCGCATCAGGGAGGCGTTCATGACCGGCTTCCCATCGTCGGAAAAACCGATGGCGCCGGAGTCTTTGAGATCCCAGAATTCGGTGAGGGATGTGCCCTCCGACTTCATCGTGATTGCCGCAATCGGATAGATGTTCGCGAGGCCGCATTCCGTCGCTTTTCTCCGGACGAATTCGGTGACGGACCGGCTGTCGTTTACGGGGTTCGTATTGGGCATGCAGGCGACGGAACAAAAGCCGCCCGCGACGGCGGCCTCACTTCCGGAAGCGATGGTCTCCTTGTACTCGAATCCCGGCTCCCGCAGGTGGGTGTGCATATCGATCAGGCCGGGGACGACCCACTTGCCCCGGAGATCCAGCACCTCCGCGTCTGAAGACTTTTTCCCTTTCGGGAGAGCCTTCCCAAAGTCTACGATTTTCCCGCCGTCGATAAGCAAATCGGCTTCGCCGTCCGCCTTCCGGGAGGGGTCGACCACCCTGCCGCCTTTGAGTAAGAGAGTCATGGATTGCTGCCTCCTGTCAGCAAATACAGCAGCGCCATCCGCACGGCCACGCCGTTGGTGACCTGATCGAGGATGACCGAATGGGGCCCGTCGGCGATGTCCGGGGAGATCTCTATGCCGCGGTTCACCGGACCCGGATGCATGACGATGCAATCCTCACGGGCGAGGGCGATGTTTGTTCGGTTGAGGGAAAAATATTGTGCATATTCGCGCAGGGAGGGAAAGAGGTTCTGCTTTTCCCGCTCGGTCTGGATACGGAGCATCATGACGACGTCCGCATCCTTGATCGCCTCCGCGATGCGGCTGTACGCGACGACCCCCAGCTTCTCGATGTCGCGGGGGAGCATGGTCGCGGGACCCGCGACGAAGACACGGGCCCCCATCTTGGTCAGGCCGTTGATATTGGAGCGGGCGACCCGGCTGTGGGAAATATCGCCCACGATGGCCACTTTGAGCCCGGCGATCCGCCCCTTTCTGGACCGGATCGTCATCATGTCCAGAAGCGCCTGGGTGGGGTGTTCGTGCGCCCCGTCGCCGGCGTTGATGATCGGCTGCCGGAGCAACGAGGCGAGCATATGGGGCGCCCCGGCGGCGCTGTGCCGGATCACGATGAGGTCCGGATTCATCGCCTCGAGGTTTTTCGCCGTGTCGATCAGAGTCTCCCCCTTGACGACGCTGCTGGTCGAGGCGGAAATGTTGATCGTATCGGCGCTCAGACGCTTGGCGGCGATCTCAAAGGAGGTTCTTGTCCGGGTGCTAGCCTCGTAAAAGAGATTGATCACGCTCTTCCCGCGTAGCGTCGGGACCTTCTTGATCTCCCGGGTAGAGACCTCGAGGAAGGACTCCGCCGTATCCAGAATGAGGGTGATCTCCTCCACGGAGAGCTCCTTGATGCCGAGGATGTCTTTGCTGCTTAGTTTCATGGTTGAACCTCGAATGTATGGGGTCGCAGCCGCAGGGCATCCCGCGGGCGCAGGGTGAGGGACTATGCGTTTTCCCCGATGACCACCTCGTCTTTGCCGCTCTTCTCCGTCAGGTTGACGCTGACCGCTTGCCACAGTGACGAGGGAAGATTTTTCCCGACGAAGTCGGCACGGATGGGAAGCTCCCGGTGACCCCGGTCGATCAGGACCGCAAGCTGGATCGACTTCGGCCTGCCGAAGTCGATGAGGGCATCCATGGCCGCCCGGATTGTCCGGCCCGTAAAGAGGACATCATCCACGAGGACGACTTTTCTTCCGTCCAGCGAAAAGGGAATATCGGTTTTCCCCAGCATCGGTTTCCGGTGGGAGCTGGAAAGATCATCGCGGTAGAGGGTGATGTCAAGGATCCCGAAGGGGATCTCTTTCCCTTCGATACCGGATATCTTCTTCCGCAGGCGCTCCGCGAGAAAAACCCCCCCGGTCCGGATGCCGACAAGGATCAGTTCGTCCCCCCCCTTGTTCTTTTCCAGGATCTCATAGGCGATGCGGGCCAGTGAACGGTCAATCCCCTCCGCATCCATGACGACCTTATTGGGCTCCATTGGTTTCCTCATCATGCCATTCAAAAAAAAAGCCTTCCCCTGATGTGAGAAGGCTCGCCGAGACTCGGTAAAATCGAGAGTTCCTCATTGACCACCCCTTTTCAACCTCACCGGATTCAATTAAAGGGCCTGCAACCATTTATTGACGGATTAGTTTTTATAATGAATGACGGGATGGTGTCAAGACTAAAAAATACTCTTTAAAAAAGCTTTTGACATATTTATGATTGGTGCTATAGGCACAAAAACCCGGAGGGGATGATCATGGATATGAACCAGGAACCCCAGATTTTTTTGAATTTAAGTGAACTCCTGGGGCGAAAAGTCTTTGATTCCGCAGGATGTCCCGTAGGCAAGATCCTTGACCTGACAGCGAACATCGGCGAGATCTATCCGCCGGTCACGGAAATTCTCCTGCGTTCCGCCACGGACGGTAAAATCGTCCTGTTCCCCTGGCGTCGTCTGGCGGAAGTCGAAGGAAAGCTCATTGCCGATCCCCTTCAACCGGGGGACCTGCGGGCGCCGAACCTCCGCGCGGGAGAGCTGTTGCTGAAGGACACCCTCCTGGACAAACAGGTGGTGGATACGGACGGGGCAAAGATCCGTCGTGTGAACGACCTGCAGTTTCTCAAGTCGCATAAAACGCTCTACCTGGTCCACGTGGATGTGGGATTTCATGGTCTCCTGCGGCGCGTGGGGCTGGAGCGCCCGATCAATTTCCTCTTCAGGGTGCTTTTTGATTACACCCTGACGGATCAGCTGATCTCGTGGAAGTTTGTCCAGCCCGTCTCCTCTCCGGATCTCCTCCGGTTGACGGTGGCCCAGAAACGGCTGGCCCAGCTCCATCCGGCGGATCTAGCGGATATTATCGAGGACCTTGATATCCACCAGCGCGCTGCCGTATTCCGTTCGCTCGATGTCGAGACGGCCGCCGAGACCCTTGAAGAAACCGACCCGAAGATCCAGGTGAGCCTGATCGAGGATCTCGATACGGCGAACGCCTCCGATATCATCGAGGAGATGTCCCTCTCCGAAGCGACGGACCTCCTGGGAGATCTGTCTAAGGAAAAGGCGGAAGGGATTCTCAAGGAGATGGAGAAGGATCTGGCCGAGGACGTCAAAGAGCTCCTCGCCCATCCGGAGGAAAAGGCAGGGGGACTCATGACCACCTCCTTCTTCAGTTTTACCCCCGAACACACGGCGGGTGAGGCGATGGAGACGATCCGGCGCGAAGCGGAGGATATGGACCTGATCTACTATCTCTATGTCGTGGACCCCCAGGATCATATCCTCGGTGTGCTGAGCCTCCGCGAACTGATCGTTGCGGCCCCGGAAAAGGCACTCTCGGAGCTGATGGACACCCGGATTGTTGCGGTGAACATTGAGGAGCAAAAAAATCGTATTGCCGAGGATTTCGCCAAATACGGCATGCTGGCCATGCCGGTCGTTGATGAGGATAATCGACTCAAAGGGGTGATTCTCTTCAAGAACCTCCTCGAGGTGGTGTTGCCTAAACTGGGTAGATAGGTTGATGTCGGAGGAAGGCGGCAGCGACATATGGTTGAGAATCTTACCGGGGCCTTCCGCGGTCTGTGGCGGGCCTTTATCGGGAAAAAATACTGGAAATCCCTCGGGCTTTTCTTCGCGCTGGTCGGTCCGGGGATCATCACCTCCAACGTCGATAACGATGCCGGCGGGATCACGACCTATTCCCTGGCCGGCTCGGAATACGGACTCACCCTCCTGTGGACGCTGATCCCGATCAC
>CAZINF010000212.1:0-2160 GCA_964540555.1 uncultured Syntrophus sp.
ACCGACGGTTTTCGGCGTTTTCGGGGATGAGGCATCCGCTTTACGGGCGGAAAAAAGTCTGAAGCAGGAGAAGCAGGAAAACCGCTGGTCGGTTTTTAGGGCACATTCACTATAAAGGTGACGGTGCGCGGGTGATGGGTTGTGGGAAAATAAAAAATAGGGACAGATACCCTATTTTCCCTATTTTCCCACCGCATGCTACCTCTCATTTGTTTTTATTGGGGCGTCGTCAAGCGGTAAGACACAGGAATTTGGATCCTGCATTCGGAGGTTCGAATCCTCCCGCCCCAGCCAATGAATGTTTGAAAATGAAGGACATCACATGCTAGAAAAAATAAGGGTCTTTTCCGGAAACGCAAATCTGCCGCTCGCTGGGAAGATCTGTGAGAATTTAGGGATTCCCCTCGGACAAGCCCATGTCACTGCTTTTTCCGACGGCGAGACCCGGGTGGAAATCAATGAAAACGTCCGCGGCATGGATGTCTTCATCATTCAGCCCACCTGCTCTCCGGTGAACGTCACGCTGATGGAACTTCTCATCATGATCGACGCGGCACGCCGCTCATCTGCGGACCGTATCACGATCGTCATTCCCTACTACGGATATGCCAGGCAGGATAGGAAAGTGACGCCCCGCGCACCGATCACGGCCAAACTCGTCGCTGATCTGATCACCCAGGCCGGGGCCAACCGTATTCTCGCGATGGATCTCCACGCCGGTCAGATCCAGGGATTCTTCAATATCCCCGTGGATAACCTATTTGCCACCCCGGTACTTCTTGACTATATCAAGAAAAACTATCACGACGACGACATCGTGATCGTTTCGCCGGATACCGGCGGCGTGGAGCGGGCCCGGGCCTTCGGCAAAAGACTCGGCGCCAGCCTGGCCATTATCGACAAGCGCAGGGAAGGACCGAACGAGGCGCAGGTCATGAACATCATCGGTCATGTCAAGAAAAAGAGGGTCATCATACTGGATGATATGATCGACACCGCCGGAACGGTCGTCCAGTCAGCCAAGGCACTCTACGAGAATGGGGCTGTTGAGGTTTCCGTCTGCTGCACCCATCCCGTCCTTTCGGGACCTGCGATCGAAAGGATAGAACAATCAGACATCAAGGAGGTGATCGTGACGGACACCATTCCCCTGCATAACAAGGCCAACGCCTGCAGCCGGATCAAGGTACTTTCCGTCTCGGGGCTCCTGAGCGAAGCTGTCCGTAGGATCTATTATAACGACTCAGTCAGTTCATTATTCATTTAGGAGGAATTTCATGGAGGCTATCGAATTAAAGGCCTGTATCCGCAAAGAATCCGGGAAAGGACCGGCCAGACGTTTCAGGAAGGAAGGATTGACCCCCGCCGTGTTTTACGGTCGCGGCCAAGAGGCTATTCTTCTATCGGTGAATGTGACCGATCTTTTGAAGATCATAAAGACCAAGAGAGAAAACATCTTCATCAAACTACTCATCGAAGGAGAGAAGCGTCTGGAAAAGCTCACCATGATAAAGGAGCTGCAGATCGAACCAGTGAGCAGACGCTTCCAGCATGCCGATTTTTATGAAATCCGCATGGACCACAAACTGACGGTCGATATTCCTCTCCGCTTTGTAGGCGCCCCCATCGGCGTTGAGAACGGCGGGGAACTCCAGCATCTTAAACGGGATGTGAAAGTCACCTGTCTGCCGACCGCCCTGCCCGATTTCATCGACGTCGATGTGAGCGGACTGGATATCGGCGCTTCGATCAAGATTCAGGATCTTCAGGTTCCGGATGGCGTCGAGGTCCTCGATCCGGGTGATGTCGGCGTGGCGATAGTCGCCTTCGTGAAGGTTTCCGTGCCCGAGAAGGAAACGGTTGAAGGGGAAGGCGCCGCTCCGGCCGAGGGTAAAGAGGCCGCAAAGGAAGAGGCCAAAGGCTGACACGACCTCCGGTCACCGGATGCCGGAGATTTGGGGGAGGGGGCTGATTTCAAATCTGTCCCCTTGCGCTCTGGCCCTGGGGAAGGATTTTGAGTGAAATTGGTCGTAGGATTGGGAAATCCGGGGATGCGGTATCGATTCAACCGGCATAACGCGGGTTTCCTGGCCGTGGATCAACTGGCGATCCAATATCACATATCGATCGCTCAAACCCTCTTTGACGCCCACATCGGAA
>CAZINF010000212.1:2260-4842 GCA_964540555.1 uncultured Syntrophus sp.
GCGATCCAATATCACATATCGATCGCTCAAACCCTCTTTGACGCCCACATCGGAAAGGGGAAAATCGCCGGCAGCGACGTTTTACTGGCCAAACCTCAGACTTTCATGAATCTGAGCGGCATCGCGGTCAGAAAATTGACCGACTATTACCGGATAGAACATGCGGATGTCATCGTCGTGCATGATGACCTGGACCTCCCTTTTCCGACGATCCGCTTGAAAGCGGGGGGAGGCCTTGGCGGACATAAAGGGCTGATTTCCATAACCGATCATCTCGGCGCGGCGGACTTTCTCAGAGTCAGGCTCGGCATCGGGAGACCGGAGAGCAAGTCGATGGTAGAGGGATACGTCCTGTCACCCTTTTCTGAAGAAGAGATCACCTCGCTGCCCCGCTTACTTGGAAACGCGGGCGAGGCGGCGGCCGACATCATTTCCTCCGGCATTCAGGCGGCTATGGAACGGCATCACGGGAAAGGGAATTCCACACTAACCAAGGAGGATTGAATCATGTGCACCGGAAAACGCGGCCTATGGTTTCAGTTGTGTTCTCTCGTCATCTCCCTATTTTTGATGACCCCTCTATCCTTAGCAGGTGAAGCGGACATCAAGATCCCCGATCTGACCCAGATCAGCTTCATGGGCGGTTCTCTCGGAGGATTGACGATCCTTAACTTCGGTCTCGTCATCTGTGCAATCGGGATGTTTTTCGGCTGGCGGCAGTACAACCAGACGAAGAATCTGCCCGCCCATCAGGCCATGCTGGACGTCTCCGATACGATATGGGAAACCTGCAAAACCTATCTGTTCCAGCAGGGAAAATTCCTCGCCGGCCTCTGGCTGCTCATCGCCGTCTGCATTGTCTACTATTTTGCCGGATTGCAGGAGAACACATTCGGATCCGTCGCGATGATCCTGTTCTGTTCGGTCATGGGAATCCTGGGCTCATACGGAGTGGCCTGGTTCGGCATCCGGATCAATACCGTAGCCAACTCCCGGGCGGCCTTCGCCTCCCTGAGCGGCGATCCCCTGAGCCTGATCAACATCTGCCTGCGCTCCGGAATGAGCGTCGGGCTCCTGCTGGTGAGCATCGAGCTCTTCTTCATGATCCTGATTCTCGCATACATCCCCAAAGACCTGGCCGGTCCCTGCTTCATCGGGTTTGCCATCGGCGAGTCTCTCGGCGCGAGCGCCCTTCGTATTTGCGGGGGCATCTTCACCAAGATCGCCGATATCGGTTCCGACCTCATGAAGATTATCTTCCACCTCCCGGAGGACGATCCGAAGAACCCCGGCGTCATCGCCGACTGCACAGGCGACAACGCCGGCGACAGCGTCGGCCCGACGGCGGACGGCTTCGAAACCTACGGCGTCACCGGCGTCGCCCTGATCGCGTTTTTGGCCCTTGCGCTCGCCGCCAATCCCGAGATGGGCGGCAAGCTGATCGTCTGGATCTTCGCGATGCGTATCTTGATGGTCCTGACCTCGCTGGGTTCCTACTTCGCCAACGACGCGGTAAGCAAAGCCCTTTTCGCCGGCAAGACAGAATTCAACTTCGAGCATCCGATGACCAACCTGATCTGGATCACCTCCTCCCTGTCGATCATCGTCACCTTTATCGCGAGTTATTTCCTGCTGAACGACATTCCCCTGCTGGCCGGTTCGATTCCGGCGTGGCTCGCCCTTTCGATCATCATCAGCTGCGGGACCATCGCCGGGGCGCTGATCCCCGAGTTCACCAAGATTTTCACGAGCACCAACTCCCGCCACTGCGAGGAGGTTGTCAACGCCTCCCGCCAGGGCGGTCCTTCCCTGAACATCCTCTCGGGTCTGGTCGCCGGCAACTTCTCCGCCTTCTGGGAGGGTCTCGTCATCCTGGTCCTGATGCTGGTGGCCTATCTGGTCTCCCAGTCGGGCTCGATCCTGGCCCTGATGCCGGATGCCTTCAAGTTTGCCGCGCCGGTCTTCGCCTTCGGTCTGGTCGCGTTCGGATTTCTGGGCATGGGACCGGTCACGATCGCCGTGGACAGCTTCGGTCCGGTTTCGGACAATGCCCAGTCCATCTATGAACTTTCGATGATCGAAAGCCGCAAGGATGTCAAGGAGTCGGTCAGGAAACATTTCGGCGTCAACGTCGACTTCGAGAAGGCCAAGCACTTCCTTGAGGCGGCCGACGGCGCGGGGAACACCTTCAAGGCCACGGCCAAACCGGTTCTCATCGGCACGGCCGTCGTCGGCGCCACCACGATGGTCTTCGGGATCATCATCCTGCTCGAGGGTCTCTTCGGCGACGTGATCTCCAAACTCAGTCTGGTCCATCCGGAGGTCATCCTCGGGCTCATCATGGGCGGCTGCGTCATCTACTGGTTCACTGGCGCCTCGATCCAGGCCGTGGTCACCGGGTCCTACCAGGCCGTCGTCTACATCAAGGATCACATCAAGCTGGACAAGAAGGAAGCCTCGCTGGCCGACAGCAAGGAGGTCGTCAGGATCTGCACACTCTACGCACAGAAAGGGATGATCAACATCTTCGTCGTCATCTTCTGCCTAGCCCTGGGGCTGGCCTTCTTCAACCCCTACTTCTT
>CAZINF010000213.1:0-4841 GCA_964540555.1 uncultured Syntrophus sp.
ACGATTTCGGGAGGTGGAAGTTGGTCAGGAGCGCATCGACGCGCCGGAAACGATATCCGGGATAGATATAGAGCCGCGTCGATCCGGAAACCGGATAGACCTTCCCCTGTTCATCGACAACGGATTCGAGGACGCGTGTCGCGGTCGTCCCCACGGCGACGACCCGCTCGGCTTCGTTTATTTTCAGCGCGGAGTCCTCGCCGAGAGCGAAACGCTCCTCTTCCATGACGTGGTCTTCGACCCGGTCCGTCTCGATGGGCAGGAATGTTCCGTAACCGACGTGGAGCGTGAGGGGGGCAATCGCGACTCCTCTATCTGTCAGCCGATCAAGGGCCTCCGTTGTGAAATGGAGGCCCGCCGTCGGCGCCGCAACCGAACCCTTCACACGGGCGTAGACGGTCTGGTATCTCTCGAGGTCTCTTTCCGACCTAGACCGATCCCGCCGGCGCTTGATGTAAGGCGGCAGAGGCGCCCTCCCATACCGGGCAAGAAAATCGTCGAAAGGGATCTCGGTTTTGAAGCCGAGCAGCCACTGTTTTTCCGACAGGCGGCGCAGGATCGTGGCCCGGGCGCCTCCGTCGAACGTGATGGTCATACCCACCTGGACCCGTTTGGCTGGACGGAGGAGCGCCTCCCAGGTCTCGCCCGGTGTTTCTTCGATGTTCTGCCGGGTAAGCAGGAGGATTTCGATCATCCCGCCGGTCTCCTTCCTGCCGATGAGACGCGCCGGAAAGACGCGAGAGTCGTTGACGACGATCACATCGCCCCGGCTGAAGTACTCCTGGAAGTCGCTGAATGTCCGGATATCGCAGGTTCCTGTATCTCTGCGGACCACCATCATCCGGGACTGGTCCCTGACCCCGACCGGTTCCTGGGCGATCAGTTCTTCCGGCAGGAGATAATCGAACTCTTCCAATTTCATAGCGAAAACGTGTCACCTCTATTGCAAGCTGCGGCACATAAACAGAAATAAAATAGAAAGTCAATAAGTTTTAATAGGTTCCCCGTCAGATTGTCCCGAAATAGACAAGGAAAAGTCCGACGACAACGGCAATGGTACCGATGATCCGGAGGGTCGTGTCCGGCATGTCGGTCAGTTTGCGCAGGTAGGATTTGATCTTATCGGGGAAAGCGAAGTAGGGAATGCCTTCGATAATCAGGACCATACCCATGACACAGAGGAAATATTTCATTGGCTGTCAGGATCCTCCTTCATTCTTTCTTTTTTACCTCATCCCAGAGCCCGTCCATTTCGGCGAGGGTCGATTCGGCGGGCGTCTTTCCCCGCCGGGCAAGGGCTTGCTCGATATAGGCAAAGCGTTTGGTGAATTTTCCGAGGGAGGCCCGGAGCGCCGCCTCGGCATCCACGCCGGTAAAACGGCAGAGATTGACCAGGGTGAACAGGAGGTCGCCGGCCTCTTCTTTCAGCGCGGTCCGGTTTTCCGTCTCCAGTGCGGCACGGAACTCGGCGAGCTCCTCTTCCACCTTTCTCAGCACCGCGGCGGTGTTTTCCCAGTCGAACCCGACCGCGGAGGCGCGTGCGGTGATCCGTTGCGTCCTGGCCAGCGCGGAGAGGGAGCGGGGGATGCCATCGCCGAGGCGGGGTTCGCCCTCTCCTTTATGTTCCAGCTCCTTCTTGATCTGCTCCCAGTTTGAGCGGACGGTTTGGACGTTTGCGACTTTGGTTTTGCCGAAGACATGCGGATGGCGCCGGATCATCTTTTCGGTGATCCCGCTGAGAACGGCCGTCATGTCGAATTCCCCTTCTTCTTCCGCAATCCGGGCGAGGAAGAGGATCTGAAAGAGGAGGTCGCCCAGTTCTTCCCGCAGCCCCTCCGCCGAAGCGCCCTCCAGCGCTTCGAGGACCTCGTAGGCCTCTTCGATGAGATAGAAGCCGAGATCCTCCCTCTTCTGCGAGCGGTCCCATGGGCAGCCTTCGGGAGCGCGCAGTCGGACAACGAGATCGAGAAGTTTCCGGAATTTATCTTCGGCACGGGGGGCGGATGGCTGCACGGGATCGCTTCTATCGGGATGCGGATCTCTCATGAGGGAAGGGAGCGCCCGAGGAGCTCCACAATGTGCAGGACGGGCTGTTTCATCCCCAGTTCACGGAGACCCGAGACAAGCTGCAGGTGGCAGCCTGGGTTTGCCGTGATAAGGACGTCGGCGCCGGCGGCCTTGACATGGGAGAGTTTCCTCTCGAGCAGCCTGCGGCTCGTCTCGAGCTCCTTCAGGGCGAACGACCCCGCCATGCCGCAGCACCAGTTCGATTCCTTCATCTCCCGGAGTTCAATCCCGGGAATCTTTCCTATGACCTGGCGGGGCGGACCGGAAAGGCCCTGACCATGGACCAGGTGACAGGGCTCATGGTAGGTGACGGTCAGCGGGACCGGTTTGAGCTCTTCGGTGCGGATCCCCACTTCGGCGAGGAATTCAGAGATGTCGCGGATCTTCGCCCGGAAACGGCCGAGCCGTTCGTGGTCCGCCCGTCCTTCGAGCAACTCCTCATATTCCTTGAGGGCGCAGCCGCAGCCGGCGCAGTCGGTCACGATGACATCGGCATCCGATCCGAGAAAGAGATCGAGGTTGATCGCGGCAAGACGCCGTGCGCTTTCGCGGTCCCCCTCGGCCAGATGGGGCGCCCCGCAACATTTCACCTCCCGCGGGGTGACGACTTCGAAGCCCTGCCGGGAAAGAATGCGGGCGGTCTGCCGTGAAACCTCAGGAAAAACCAGACTCATCGCGCAGCCGAGAAAAAAGGCCACACGGCCCCGCCTCTTCCCGTGGGCGGGGATGACGGGGGGGATCTCCAGACGGAGCGGCCGGCTCAACTGGGGCAGAAAACCTTCCAGCTTGGCAAGGACATCGGGCAGAAACTTGTTGATCCCGAGACGGCGGACCGCCCACTGGAGGCCGAGGCGCTGGTAGAGACGCAGGGGCAACAGGGAGGTTTCCATAAGCGCGGGCGAGGGGAGCATCCGCTTCAGGATAAAGTCGCGCAGCACCCCGGCCGGCAGGGAAGGGGGGTGGAAGGCCTGCTCCTGGCTCCGACAGAATTCCATGATTGTCCCGACGCGAACGCCCGAGGGACATGCCGTGGAGCAGGCCTTGCAGTCGAGGCAGAAAAAGGCCTCTTCACCGACGGCGGGGGTGAATTCCAGCTTTCCCTCCGCTACCGCGCGGGCGAGCGCCGCCCTGCCCCGGGGACTGGAGCGCTCCCGGTTCGTCAGGGCGTAGGTCGGGCAGACCGCCAGACAGAAACCGCACCGCATGCACTGCAAAATACTTTCGTAGCTCGGGGCGTCCACCGGGTGGAAATTGCCCGCGGGGAAAGACTCAGACATCCTGCCCTCCCTGTACTCGCACGGTCGACGGAGATGTATTGTCGATGAAGATCTTCCCCGGGTTGAGACGGCCGCCGGGATCGAAGGCGTCTTTGATCCGGCGCATGACGCCCATCCCGCCCTCGCCGAACTGACGGAGGAGATAACTCTTCTTGGCAATGCCGATACCGTGTTCACCCGATACCGTTCCGCCCATGGAGAGGACCTTTTCATAGAGTTCGGAAAAGAAGGCGTGGACGTTTTTGATCTCCTGCGGGTTTCGTTCATCGGCGAGGGCCGTGGGGTGCAGGTTGCCGTCTCCCGCGTGCCCGAACGTGGCGACACGGACCTGATATTTTTCCTTGAGCCGTTCGATCTCGCCGAACGTCTCGGCAAGCCGGCTTCGAGGAACGGTGGCGTCTTCGAGGATCGTCGTCGGCGAGACGCGGGCGACCGCCGACAGGGCGGTCCGTCGGGCGGCCGTGAGGCGGGCGGCCTCGGCGGCGTTACCCGCCTGGTGGATCTCGTCGGCCCGGACCTCCTCCAGGATCCTCCGGACTCCCTCGGCCTCCTCGGCGACCACCGCGGGATGGCCATCCACCTCGATCAATAGGAGTGCCGCCATCTCACGGGGGAGGCCGATCTTCATGTAGTCTTCGACGCAGTTGATCGTCATCCGGTCCATGATTTCCAGGGTCGCGGGGATGATTCGCGCGGCGATGATCCTCGAGACCGCCTCGCCGGCGGTGCGGATATCCCGGAAATAGGCGAGGAGGGTGCGCTTATCCTGCGGCGGTGAGATCAGGCGGACTGTGACTTCGGTGATGATCCCGAGGGTCCCTTCGCTGCCGACGAGAAGATCTCGTAGGGAATAGCCGGCGACGTCTTTCACGCACTTACCCCCGGTTTGAAACTCCGTGCCGTCGTAAAGGAGGCCGTTGAGCGCCATGACATAATTCCGAGTGACGCCGTACTTGAGACCCCGAAGTCCGCCGGCGTTTTCCGCGACGTTGCCGCCGAGCGTCGAGACGTTCTGCGAACCGGGATCGGGAGGGTAGAAGAGCCCCCGGGCGGCAACGGCGTTGAACAGATCGACCGTAATGACGCCCGCTTCGGCGGTGGCGGTCAGGTTCTCCTCGTCGATTTCGAGGATGCGGTTCATCCGGGTGAGGCCCAGAACCATACCGCCGGCGATGGGTATGCTGCCGCCGGAAAGGCCGGTCGCCGCCCCGCGGGGGGTGACCGCGAGACCTTCTTCACGGCAGATCGAAAGCGCGGCTTTCAGTCCATCGACGTTATCCGGGAAAACGGCCACATCGGGAAGACCCTGGATCTCCGGTGTGGCGTCATAGCCGTAGACGAGGAGGTCTTCTTTTTCATGGTAAACATTTTCCGCGCCTACCTTCTGCCGGAGATAATCGATAACGGTTTTTGTCAGCATGGGGCGCCTCCTGGCATAATAAATAGTGATTAGCGCCCTCCATGTCAAGACGAAAAATCCGGCAGGAATTATTTCTT
>CAZINF010000214.1:0-4781 GCA_964540555.1 uncultured Syntrophus sp.
CTTGTCTTTCTGGAGATAGGCGCCCGCCGACAGATTATCCAGCACCGTCATTTCCCGAAAAGGCCTTCTCCGTTCGGGGCAAAGGACAAGACCCCTCCGGACGATTTCATGGGCCGGAATCGAATCGATTCGCTCGCCGTCGAAGGTCACCGTTCCATCCATGGTGATGTCGCCGCTGGTGGACCGGCGCTTGATCTCCCTTTCCCAGGCCACCAGGCCGCTGATGGCCCTGAGGGTTGTGGATTTTCCGGCCCCGTTGGGACCCACCAGAGCGACCAGCTCTCCTGTGTCCACATGAAGACTCAGATCGTTGATGAGGACGGCCTTCTCATAGCGGACGGTTAAATGGGCGATTTCCAAAAGCACGGTTATTGGCCTCCACCTTGACCCAGATAGGCTTCTATGACCTGAGGGTTTTTCACCACTTCCTCGGGCGTCCCTTCTGCAAGAAGGGTCCCGAAATTCAGGACGATGATCCGATCGACAATCTTCATCAACTGCTGCAATTTGTGTTCTACAATGATCATTGCCGGGCCTTCGCTGTGCAGGCGGCCGAAGCGCCCGCCCTTATGAAGCCTCCGGATCGATTTCGCCATCAGGTCCGTCTCGGCCGGGCTGAGTCCGCCGAAAGGCTCGTCCAATAGGAGCAAATCGGGCTCCGTTGCCACGGCCCTGGCCACCTCCAGCCTTTTGAGGTCTCCTTGGGACAGGGTGGACGCCTTTTCCAGGGCCATATCCGAGATGCCGGCGAATTCCAGGGCATCCATCGCCTTGGCCTCCACAACCTTCACCCACTCTCCCCGTTTCATCGACCGGGGGGAAAGACATGAGACCATCACATTGGCGATGATGGGCAGCCGACGAAAAGGCCTCATATTCTGAAACGTGCAGGCCACACCCAGGTTGACGATGTCCCAGGTCTTCAGGCCGATGATCTGTTTTCCTTTAAAGCGAACGCTTCCCGAATCCGGCTTCAGTATCCCGGTGAGCAGACGGAGCAACGTGGTCTTGCCCGCCCCGTTAGGTCCGATGAGGCCCAGAACCTCCTTTTGCTCCATGCGGAAGCGGATATTGTCGACCGCTTTGAGCCCTCCAAAGCTTTTCGTCAGAGATTCCACTTCCAGAAATGGTACGGCCATATCAGGCTTCCTCACACTCTTCTCTGAGCTCCCGCCGGGAGACCTTGCCCACATCGGTCTTGGGGAGCTCACCCCTGAATTCAACGATCTTGGGCACCTTGTAGTGGGCCAGTTTCTCTTTGCAGAAGCAGATGATCTCCTCTTCCGATATTTTGCCCCTGGCCTCGCCTTCCAGGACCACATACGCCTTGATCTGGTTGCCCACCGCGGGGTCCGGCACGCCGACGACGCCGGCGGCTTTGATCTGCGGGTGCTGGTAGAGGACCTCCTCCACATGCCGGGCGAAGACCGAATACCCCTTGTATTTGATCAGGTCGCGCTTGCGGTCGAAGAAATGAAAATAGCCGTCTTCGTCCATGCTGACCAGATCGCCGGTGCGCATCCAGGTCTCCCCGTCGATCTC
The DNA here is from genome assembly GCA_964540555.1 of uncultured Syntrophus sp. Taxonomy (GTDB): domain Bacteria; phylum Desulfobacterota; class Syntrophia; order Syntrophales; family UBA5619; genus JAKAFS01. Next base: position 1,543 of record CAZINF010000214.1, read on the forward strand.
CAGCATCACCTCCTTTGTGCTGTCCGGCCTTTTCCAGTAACCCTGCATCATGTTAGGTCCGGACAGGATCATTTCACCCACCTCTCCCACCGGGATAAATTCCGTCCCGTCCGGATCGATGATGGCGGCTTTGACATTCGGAATGGGCACCCCGAAAAAACCCTTTTTTCGCCGGTTAAGGGGGGTGCTGTGGCTGACGGCCGTGGTTTCCGTCATCCCGTAACCTTCATAGATGACAGATCCGGTACGCTTTTCCCAGGCGTCGATGGTCGATTCGTGCAGCGTGTCGGCCCCGCAAACGATCAGCTTGAGCCTTTTCCAGTTGACCCGGTCGGTCTTCTCGTACTCTTTGAGATATTCATAAAGGGTCGGCACGCCGTAGAAACCTGAGGCCTGGTAGCGCTCCATGGCTGACAGAATCTCATCGATATCCGGCGTGGTGAACAGGACCAGTGTCGCCCCCTGGGCCAGTCCGCCAAGCATGACCACCACCTGGCCGTAAATGTGAAAAAACGGGAGGAAGGCCATGACCACCTCTTTCCCCTCCTCGAAGATGGGCCAGAAAGCCACTACCTGACCCTGGAGGGAGACGAGATTGCGATGGGTCAGCATGGCCGCCTTGGGAAGCCCGGTTGTTCCGCCGGTGTAAGGGAGGACCGCCAGGTCATTCCGCGGGTCGATGGCAACAGCGGGTGGGGCAGCGGAAGAGCCTTTCAGCAGATCCTGAAAGGAATGAAGTCCCTTCTGCTTGATCTCTTCGGCGGAAAGGGTGGGCTTTCCGCCGTACGCCTTGGCCTTTGCGCTCTTTCCGAACCACTTCTTCAAGTAGGGCAGGTATTCGTCGATGCTGGTCAAAACCACCCGCTCCGGATGGACCCCTGCCTTTTCCAGGTTGTCATAGAGGATGTCCTGGCAGATAACGGTTCCGGCCTCGCTGTCTTCGATCTGGTGTTTGACTTCGATGCTGGTATAGACCGGACTGATCGGCGTGACCTTGGCGCCCAGCCGGAGGGTGGCAAAATAGGCAATCACATACTGGGGGCTGTTCAACAGATAGAGGGCAACGGTATCCCCTTTTTTCACCCCCAGATCGGCCAGCGCGGTCGCCAATCGATCGACCAGCCCCTTGAGCTCCCGATAGGTTATCGTTTTACCGTAAAAAATCAGGGCGGCCTTGCTTCCGTATTTCTCCACCACCCGGTCGAAGAGTTCCGGCACGGAGATATCGGGGATATCGATTTCGGCCGGAACGCCTTCCGAGTAGAATTTCAACCAGGGCTTGGATAGGTAGACATCTTTAGGGTTCATAGCAATCCTTTCAATCGAGAACCGCGGTACAAATACGGCATGTGTTCCGGGTGGCCACATTTCGGATCTTGCAGCGGGGGCACTGCTTTTCGATTTTGTCCCTTACCCATGGTATCAGCCCTTCCGGCATGTACAACAGGATCAGCAAGACAACGACGGCAAATATCAGCATGCGGTACTCCGGCCAGAAGCGGACAAATTCCAGCAGCGGGAAAAGGATGAATACCGCTGCGATGGGGCCATAGATCGTCGCGATCCCTCCGAAAACCGCCCAGATCACCACTGTAAAAGACATGGAGACCTCAAGCGTGGAGGGCCCCGCAATCCTCATGTAGTGGGCGTAGAGACCGCCGGCGATGCCGGCAAAAAAACCGCTCAGGCAAAAGGCCAGGAGCTTATAGCGGGTGGTGTTGATGCCAGAGGCCTTCACGGCCAGCTCATCCTCACGGATCGCATGAAAAATGATGCCCGTATGGGAATCGGTGATTTTCCACATGATGGTGCACAGGACAAGCATGGTCACTATGTAAATGTAGTAGTTGCCGATGAGGGAGTTGGAGATGCGTTTTAATCCGGAAATACCCAGCTCGCCGCCGGTGAAATCAGGCAGGGCAAAAACGATGCCCATCAAAATAATCGGGAAGGCCATGGTCGTCAGGGCCAGATAGGTGTGTTTCAGCCGGAGACAGGGGATCCCGATGATAAGGCCGGTCAGGACCGCTGCCAACGCCCCCAAGGGCACGCTTCCCCAGGGGGGAATCTGAAGATGGATATTCAGCAGGGCGGATGTGTAGGCCCCAACGCCGAAGAAAAGGGCATGGCCGAAATTCATCTGACCGGTGAAACCGGACAGGAGGTCCCAGCTTGCAGCCAGGATGGCAAAGATGCTGGTCAAGATAACAACGCGTATCAGGTAAGGATTCTGGCTTATTAAGGGCAGACCGAGGAGGATGATAAAGAAAAGGGCGACGATGATCCGGCTCGGCAAGACCAGCACCTCCCCGCGCACGATGGTATAAAACCTTCTCAAATACAACCCGGCAGCGACCATGGTCACCTCTCTTCCTCAAAGGAGATACCAAAAAGGCCTTCGGGCCGAAGCAGCAGGACCAGAATCATGATGGTCAAGGCGACCGATCCTTTCAGAAAAGCGCCCTTGGGGATCATAAAAACCACCAGGGCTTCGGTAAACCCCAGGATATAGGCCGCCACGAAACTTCCCTTGATGCTGCCCAGACCGCCCAGGACGACAACGGCCATCATGATGATCAGCGGTTCCATCCACATGTAGGGGCTCAGAACGGTCAGAGGCGCAAGCACCGCCCCGGTAAATCCGGCGAGCGCAACGGAGATGCCCATCGTGATCATGGCCAGCCGGCTGTCGTTCATCCCCATCAGGTTGGCCACCTCCCGGTCCTCGGCCGTGGAGCGGATCGCCAGGCCCAATTTTGTCTTCATCAGGAGAACCCAGAGGATACCCAGCACCGCCAGAACGACGCCGAAGGTCAGGACCTGTTGATAGAAGACCTTGACACCCATCACGATGAAATACCCCTCAATCAGGGCCGATACGGTCCGGTAGTCTCCGGTGTATATCAGCATGACCGCTTCCTGAAAGATCATGGCCAGCGCGATCGTGGCGATCAGAACCGCGGCCTCGTGTTCGCGGATCGGGTCGATCAGGAATTTGTATGCCAGCAGGCCGAAAACGGTGACGACCGCAACCGCGATCATCATCCCCGCGACGGGATTGAGCCCGAATTTGCCGGTCAGGCTGAAGATGCAATAAGCGGCGACCATGTAGAAGGCGGTGTGGGCGATGTTGACGATGCGGGCCACCCCGAAGATCAGCGAGAAACTGATGGCCAGCAGGGCCAGCATGCTGCCGGTAATGAGACCGGTAATGATAATATTCATAACGCCTCAGAAGA
>CAZINF010000215.1:0-4666 GCA_964540555.1 uncultured Syntrophus sp.
TTCGATATTGCAGGCTATTGTCTAATTCCGGTACAGATGCTCTTAAACTCCTGTTAGAGTACCGTTTGAACTGCTCTCCATTCGGTCCTTTGCCGCGCTCCATCTCGTCGAGATTGACGCCGATGTCCTTCGTCTCGACATGGCCTAACGGGACTCCCTTCCGGGTGATGTTGAAATCCGGCGCACCGCAGGCAATCCGGCGGGGTTCGTTCGTGGCGTCGATGTCTTTGTCGCAAACCTCCAGGAGGGCTTCCAAGGCGGTGCGGTGCGTGTGTTCGGTGGAGTCGCCTTTCTCAATATTCTTCCTGAGTTCGTTGATATACTCCGTAAAAGAATTCATCTCTCGGTATTCCTCACCAGCCCCCGCCCAGGAATTACGGCTTCAAATCCCCCATGATCTAAAGAAATTCGCGGGGCGTGATCCCATAAGAAATTGCTTTTTATTTGAGGTGAGGGTAAGAAATGCGGCCTGCGATGTCAAGGAGATTTTGTAGCGGTGTTAAGAATGCTGTTGCCGGCCCTTTGATTCTCTGGTAGATTGCATGACCTTGTCCAAGAAGCGCTTGACGCGCATTTCCGACCAGGATGATCGAAATGAATTACCCGAGGATCATACTCAAAAAGGGGCGGGACGCCGCGCTTCGCCACGGCCATCCCTGGCTCTTCTCCGGGGCGCTGGCAGCCGTGGAGGGGGAGCCGGGGCCCGGAGAGATCGTTCAGGCGGTGGACGCTTCGGGCCGGCCGATCGGTCTCGGTTTTTACAACACGGGCGACATCGCTTTTCGCCTCCTGACCGACGATCCCGCGGTCCGGATCGACGCTGGCTTCTGGCGGCGGCGGATCGAAAGGGCGCTGACCTTGCGCCGCCGGGTCATCCCGCCGGAAACGGACGCCTGCCGTCTCATCAACGCGGAGGGCGACGGCATGCCCGGTCTCGTCTGCGACCGCTACGGCGGGCATCTGGTTATGACCATCGGGACGGCGGGGATGGACAAATGGCGGGAGGTCGTGATCGGGCTTCTGCTTGAGATCGCGGCGCCGGTCGGAATATACGAGCGGAGCGAGGGACGCTCCCGGCAATTAGAAGGGCTTCCCGATCGGATCGGCCGCGTGGCCGGAGATGTCCCGGAGAGCGTGGAGATCAAGGAAAACGGCCTGAACTTCGAGGTCGATCTGCTCACCGGCCAGAAGACGGGATTTTTCCTCGATCAGCGTCTTAACCGGGAGATTGTCGGCGCCTTTGGCCGGGGGGCGGCGGTCCTGAACTGCTTTTCCTACACGGGGGCCTTCTCCGTCTATGCCGCCCGCGGGGGGGCGAATCGGGTCGTCTCCGTGGAGGCTTCGGCGGCGGCCAACGAAATCGCCTGCCGGAACCTCGTTCGAAACGGCTTTTCTCCGGGGCAGCACCCCGTCCTAACCGCAAATGTTTTCAATTATTTGCGGGAAACTGAAGAAACCTTCGATCTGATCATCCTCGATCCTCCCGCCTTTGCCAAATCCCGGAAGGATGTGGGCCGGTCGGCCCGGGGCTACAAGGAGATCAATCTTCAGGCGGCGCGCCGCCTCAGGGAAGGTGGGATCCTTGCCACCTTTTCCTGTTCCAACCCCATTACGCCGGAGCTCTTCGAGAAGATCGTTCTCGGCGCTCTGCGCGATGCGGGAAAAACCGGACAGCTCCTTGGTCGCCTCGGAGCAGGGATGGATCATCCCGTGAACCTGGCCCATCCGGAGGGTCGCTATCTCAAAGGCCTCCTCCTTAGTCTCCATTCATAGATTTTTCAGGACGGCTGCGATCCGGTCATGGACGAACCGGGATCCCAGCACACTGCCCGACGGGCCGACCATGATCGAGACCGAGGTAATCTGCCTTTCCACATAATCCACCAAGATTTGGACCTTTTCATCCTGGATGTACGCTGTCAGCTTTCCCGTGGCGATCCTCTGGCTCGACTCGAAGTCGACGGCGTTGAGGTCGGTCAGTGCCTTTTCGCAGGCAGACCAGACTCTATCCAGGGGAAGAGGGTAGGTGGACCGGAGGTAGCCGTCGGTGTAGATAAATTCCCAGGAGCGGATGCCGATCGTCTTTCTCCCCACGGACAAGGAGGTGTCGCAGGCCGAGGTGATCAGGAGCGCCGGAAGAACTAACAGAAGCCCGATGAGTGTTCTTTTCATGCCCTTTCCTTTCTCTTAACGGAAGCGCCCGGCTGGAAACACTCCCGGCCGCCCGCCTCCCTGGGGAATCGACCATTGTTCACTTCAAAAGCCCGGCGAGCTTTGCGCCGTATTCGACGCATGCCTCGATGTTCATCGGGTCCGGATTCCACATGCATCGCATGCCGTCGTCGACGACCTGGAAACCGGCCGCTTCGAGCTGCCCCTTGAGCACCTTGACCGATTCGCCGCTCCAGCCGTAACAGCCGAAGGCTGCCGCTTTCTTGTTTCTGAATTTCAGGCCTTTCGCCTCTTCCAGGAATCCCGCGATGGAGGTCAGGACGCCGCGGTTGATCGTCGGGGAACCGACGATGATGGCCCGGGAACGGAAGATCTCGGTCATCACGTCGTTCCGGTCCGCTTTTGCCATGTTATAGAGCTTCAGGTTGACCTTTGGGTCTGCCTGCGTGATCCCTCGGGCGATATTCTCCGCCATAACGCGCGTTCCGTTCCACATCGTATCGTAGACGAGCGTGACCTGGTCCTCCTGATAACTGTCCGCCCATTTCAGGTACTGCTGGACGATCTGGACGGGATTTACACGCCAGATCACGCCGTGGCTCGTGCAGATGATCTCCACGGGGAGGTTGAAGGCGAGGACCTCCTGGATCTTTTTCGTCACCATCTCGCTGAAGGGGGTCAGGATGTTGGCGTAATACTTGATGCATTCGGCCATCAACTCCGACTGGTCCACCAGATCGTTGAACATGTATTCCGAGGCATAGTGCTGGCCGAAGGCGTCGTTGGAAAAGAGGATGCTGTCCCCCGTCAGGTAGCAGAACATGGTGTCCGGCCAGTGGAGCATCGGCGCCTCGATAAAGATCAGCTCCTTCGTCCCCAGGCTGAGCTTGTCCCCGGTTTTGACGGGATGAAAATTCCAGTCCTTATGGTAATGGCCTTTGAGCGACTTGATGCCGTTTGCCGTGCAGTAGACGGGGGTATCGGGGATGCGGCTCATCAGTTCGGGAAGGGCGCCGCTGTGATCGGTCTCCCCGTGGTTGGCGATCACGTAGTCGATCTTTTTCAGATCGATCTGCTTTTCCAGATTGGCGATGTATTCTTTTGCAAAGGGCCCCCAGACCGTATCCACGACGGCGACCTTCTCCTCCTCGATCAGGTAGGAATTGTAGGTGGAGCCCCGGTGGGTCGAATACTCATCCCCGTGAAATTTCCTGAGCTCCCAGTCGATCTTTCCGATCCATGAGACGTTGTTTTTGATATGCAGCTTCATACGCATAATCTCCTTTCGTTACCTGTGGATTGCTGCGGCATTCGCTATCCCCGGTTACCGGGGAAAGTCTGTTTCGCTTTCGAAATGTAGTGGGAAATATAACAGAGACGGAGCACGACGGCAAGCAAAACGATGTGAGGATCAGATCAGGAAATAGACGGCCTGGATCAGCGCCCAGATCAGGACGGCCGCGGTGAAGAGGATGCTCGCCGTTCCCAGGAAGCGGTGGAGAGGTCGCGCCGTCGTCTGTTCGCGATATCCCGTCAGGAAGGCGATCAGACCGCCTGAGACGAGGCCACCTCCGTGCGCCCAGTTGTTGATCCCGGGGAAAAAGAGCCCGAAGAGGACAAGGCCCACCACCCATCCCATCGCCTGACGGAAGATCTGCTCCCCGTAGAACCCTCCCCGGCTCTTGCCGTAGTAAAGGATGGCGCCGATCAGACCGCAGAGGGATGCGGAGGCGCCGATGGTGAGGGGGACGCCGGCCAGATAGGAGAGAAAAAAGCCGGCGACGCCGGTCCAGAGGTAGAGAATGGCGAAACGGTGGAAGCCGAATTCGTTCAGGACGAATGTGGCGAGCTGCCGGAGGGCCATCATGTTGAAGAAGATATGGAGGAGCCCTCCGTGGAGGAAGGAGGCCGAAACGATGGTCCACCAGCGGCCGTAAGCGTCGATAGGCAAAGTTCCAGTGGCACCGAGGAGAAAGAGGCTCCCCTCCGAGGGGGAGAGGAAGGTCATGGGGTTTGCCGAAAGGCCGAGCGCCGCCGGATTCAAGAGGAGTGAAAAGAGGTAAAAGGCAGCGTTGACGGCGAGGATCGCTTTGACCGGATCAACACGGAGCAGGGAAAAGCCGCCGATCACCCCCCGTTTCCAGAGCGAACCCGGGCGGGCCATCCCGCAATAGGGACAGGCCGGTTCGTCGCTGCTGATCAGCTTCCTGCAGTTCGGGCAGAGCATGGATTTCTTTTCGGTCATGGCATGGTCCCGTTTATATCAACCGCATGATCACCGGAATGGCGACGAAGGTCCCGATGGAGGTGGTCAGGTTGACAACGGCGACGAGCAGGAGAAGCCGGGTGATTCGATTCCGGAAAAATCCCCGGACCGAGATGATGTCGTCCTGCAGCGCCAGGAAGTCCTTGACCTGGGGTTTACGGAGCGTAGCTTCAACCAGTCCGGCGACCCAGCCGGCGGCGATCAGGGGGTGCAGGGTGGTGATGGGGG
>CAZINF010000216.1:0-4610 GCA_964540555.1 uncultured Syntrophus sp.
CTCATGATCAAAGGGGAAAAAGTGCTGGCCCGTTATCTGGTGGATGAGGTGCAGGATGTCTACCGACTGCAGGGGGTAAAGATCAATGACAAGCATATGGAAGTGATCGTCCGACAGATGCTCAGAAGGGTCATGATCAAGGATCCGGGCGACACGACCTTCATTGCCGATGAACAGGTGGAGCGGTTCCGCTTCCAGGAGGAGAACGACAGGGTAGTTACAAAAGGGGGAAATCCCGCGCAGGGTGAACCCATTCTGATGGGCATCACGAAGGCGTCACTGTCCACACAGAGTTTCATTTCCGCCGCTTCCTTCCAGGAAACAACGCGGGTTCTGACCGAGGCTTCGCTAGCCGGGAAAACGGACTACCTCAGAGGCCTCAAGGAGAATGTCATTATGGGCAGGCTGATCCCTGCCGGGACAGGGCTCCCGATGTATAAGAAACTGGGTATTAAAACAAATACGGAAGCACTCTCTTTGTCAGAGGACGAACCGGTGAGGAATCTTCCGGATGAAAAAATTAACGAGAAACTGCTTGACATAGATACGGCGAATTGATAATTAACCAAGCTTTTGTTGCACAGGCAGAGCTAACAACTGAAGAAAGGGCCTGGAGGGGTAATGCCTACAATAAATCAATTAGTTCGGAAGGGAAGGGTCAAGATCGGCAGGAAAGCGGCAACGCCCGCACTGGCCAGTTCGCCTCAGAGGCGGGGGGTGTGCGTCAGGGTTTACACCTCGACACCCAAAAAGCCGAATTCCGCTTTGAGAAAAGTGGCCAGGGTTCGGTTGACCAGCGGTTATGAAGTGACTTCCTATATACCGGGCGTGGGACATAACCTTCAAGAGCATTCCGTTGTCCTGGTGCGGGGCGGTCGAGTCAAGGATCTGCCCGGTGTGCGTTATCACATCATCAGGGGGACGCTCGACGCCGTAGGTGTGCAGGATAGAAAACAGGGAAGGTCAAAATACGGAGCTAAAAGGCCGAGTTAAACGGGGATAGGGTGATGCCGAGGAGAAGAGAAGTTACCAAAAGGGAGATTTTACCGGATCCGAAATACAGCAACAGGCTGGTAGCAAGATTCATCAACAATCTCCTGAAACGGGGGAAAAAGAGCGTTGCGGAATCTATCCTGTATGGGGCATTCGATATCATTCAGGATCGTATCAAGGAACCGCCTGTCGACGTTTTTGAAAAGGCCATAACCAACGTCAAACCGGTCATCGAGGTAAAGTCAAGGCGTGTCGGTGGTTCGACATACCAGGTGCCGACGGAAGTCATCCCTTCACGAAGGATTGCTCTGGGTATCCGCTGGTTGATTACCCATGCGCGGGAGCGCTCCGAAAAGACCATGTGCGAGAAGCTGGCGGCGGAATTGATCGATGCGGCCAACAATCGCGGTGGGGCCGTCAAGAAGAGGGAAGCCGTTCACAAGATGGCCGACGCCAATAAAGCATTTGCCCATTACCGATTTTAACAACCATTTAAAGCTTAAGGAGGTTAGAAATGGCTAAGAAAAAATTTGAGAGGACGAAGCCGCATCTAAATATCGGCACGATTGGTCACGTTGATCATGGGAAGACCACGTTGACTGCTGCGATCACAAAACACTTGGCCACGAAGGGATTTGCTGAATTCAGGCCCTTTGATTCCATCGATAATGCACCGGAAGAAAAGGAGAGAGGCGTGACCATCAACATCTCTCACGTCGAATATCAGACGGAAAAACGTCATTACGCCCATGTCGACTGTCCGGGACATGCCGACTACATCAAGAACATGATTTCCGGCGCCGCGCATATGGATGGCACCATCCTCGTCGTGGCGGCGTCCGATGGTCCTATGCCTCAGACCAGAGAACATATCCTCCTGGCGCGGCAGGTTCAGGTTCCCTATATCGTCGTTTACATGAACAAAGTTGATCTCGTGGATGATCCTGAACTTCTGGATCTCGTTGAACTTGAATTGAGAGAACTCTTAACGGCTTATGAATTTCCGGGTGATGACATTCCCATCATCAGAGGATCCGCATTGAAGGCGCTCGAGACCGATGACCCGAAATCTCCCGATGCAAAATCCATCTGGGAGCTTCTGGAAGCCGTCGATACCTACATTCCGATGCCGGTTCGCGATCTGGACAAGCCGTTTTTGATGCCGGTCGGCGATGTCTTTACCATTTCCGGTCGCGGTACGGTGGTCACAGGCCGCGTCGATCGCGGGATCGTCAGGACCGGTGAGGAAGTCGAGATCGTCGGCATCCGTCCGACCTTCAAAACCGTCTGCACCGGCGTCGAGATGTTCCGCAAGACCCTCGACGAGGGCCGGGCAGGTGACGATGTCGGTGTGCTTCTGCGCGGTACGAAACGGGAAGATGTGGAAAGAGGGCAGGTTGTTGCGAAGCCGGGTTCCATTACACCCCATACCAAGTTCAAAGCCCAGGTCTATGTCCTGACAAAGGAGGAAGGCGGCAGGCATACACCCTTCTTCAACGGTTATCGTCCCCAGTTCTATTTTCGGACGACGGATGTGACGGGAGTGGCCAACCTGCCGGAAGGCGTAGAGATGGTCATGCCCGGTGACAACGTGGAATTGGAAGTCAACTTGATCACCCCGATCGCCATGGAAGAGCAGCTCCGATTCGCCATCCGCGAAGGTGGCAGGACGGTTGGCGCCGGCGTCGTCAGCAAGATTATCGAATAGAATGCCATAGAAGCAGGCTGAAGGAAACCATGAAAGAACAGAAAATAAGAATTCGTCTGAAAGCTTACGATTATAAGCTCCTTGACCGTTCAGTGGAGGATATCGTAGAGACGGCGAAGCGGACCGGCGCCCGCGTCGCCGGTCCGATTCCCTTGCCGACCGAGATCAACAAGTACTGTGTCAATCGGTCGCCGCACGTCGATAAGAAATCCAGAGAGCAGTTCGAGATTCGAACGCATCGACGGCTGATCGACATCGTCGAGCCAACCCAGGCGACGGTGGATGCCCTGATGAAGCTCGATCTGTCAGCGGGTGTGGATGTTGAGATAAAACTTTAAAAAGAGAAAGAGCATGACAAAAGGACTGATCGGTAAAAAATTAGGGATGACCCAGGTTTTTTCTGACGAAGGGATTTCCGTCCCCGTGACAGTGATAGAGGTGGAGCCATCCGTGGTCATTCAAAAAAAGACCAAAAAGACCGACGGATACGATGCCTTGCAGCTCGGCTACGGGCGCATCAAGCAGAAAAACGTGACCAGGGCCCGTCAGGGGCACTTCCGGAAGGCAGATAAGGGGATGTTCCGTATTCTAAGAGAATTCAGGATGGATCTTGAAGGAAGCGAGCCGGGGCAAGAGTTGAAGGCCGATATGTTCGAACCGGGGGATTATGTGGACATTGTCGGCACCACGAAGGGCAAGGGGTTTGCCGGCGTTGTGAAGCGGCATGGATTCCACGGCGGAAGGGCAACTCATGGTTCTATGTTCCATAGAGCTCCCGGTTCCATCGGCGCCAGTGCGGATCCGTCCCGGGTTTTCAAGGGGACGAAGCTTCCCGGTCACATGGGGAATGAAAAAAAGACGGTGCAGAATGTACAGGTGTGGGCTGTCAGACAAGAACTGAATGTGATCCTGGTCAGAGGTGCTGTGCCGGGGAACAGGTACGGATTTGTGCTGATCAAGCAGGCGATCAAAAAGGGTGAATAAGCAAGAGTGTAAGGTGGGAAAATGCCAATAGCAGGCGTGTACGACATTGATAATAACCGTATCTCTGACATAGATCTGAGTGATGCCGTATTTGGCGCAGCGGTGAACAAGGACGCCATGTACGAAGTGGTCAGGATGCAGATGGCATCGCGGCGGCTGGGAACCGCGTCTACCAAAGGCAGGAGCGATGTCAGAGGCGGCGGGAAAAAACCATGGCGGCAGAAGGGTACCGGCCGGGCTCGAGCAGGTCACTCACGCTCTCCGATCTGGAGAGGTGGGGGAATCATATTTGGACCTACGCCGCACAGTTATGACTTCAAACCTCCCAGAAAGGTGAGACGGATCGCTTTGGTTTCCGCCTTGAGCATGAAACTCAAGGAAGAGCGGATGATCATCCTCAGGGATTTTCCGATGGACGAAATCAAGACGAAAAAATTCCAGGAAGTGATCGATCGCTTTGGATTTGAAAAGGCCCTGTTCGTCATAGACGGATCGCGACCGATTCTGGAGAAGTCATCGCGCAATATAAAGAATGTAAAGATGGTCAGATCCGAAGGGATCAATGTCTACGACCTGCTGAAATACGACCATGTTGTACTTTTAGAACCTTCGATTAAGAAAATTGAAGAGGCGCTGGTATCATAATGGAACTGCATCAGATCATAAAAAAGGCGTTGATCACGGAAAAGAGCACCATTGCGAGGGACGCTCAAAACCAGTACAACTTTGAGGTTCATCTCCACGCAAACAGGATAGAGATCGGTCGCGCCGTGGAGAAACTCTTCAAGGTCAAGGTGCTGAATGTGCGGGTCATGAATGTCCCCGGGAAAAAGAAACGAACAGGTAAGATTATCGGCCAGAGGCGCTCCTGGAAGAAGGCAATTGTGACCCTCGCTCCGGGAAACCGTATCGAGGCCATGGACGG
>CAZINF010000217.1:0-4568 GCA_964540555.1 uncultured Syntrophus sp.
CGGCCTGGAGAGGATCTCGGTCAGGCCCTACTACCTTTTCCAGTGCGATCCGGTTTGCGGGGTGAACCATTTCCGGGCGGAGATCAGGGGAGGCATGGAGATCATGGAGAAGCTCCGGCAGAACGTCTCTGGGCTCTGCCTCCCCCGTTATGTACTGGACTGTCCGGGCGGCAGGGGAAAAATCCCTCTCCAGTATTTTTTCAATTCTGCCCGAGAGGGAGGCTGGGATTGATAAACATTCTTTTGACAAGCGAGACCGGATGGATTAGAAAGAAAAAAAGGGGGAAGGGAAGAATATGTACACAGCCAGCGATTTGAGAAAAGGACTGCGGATCAAGATCGAGAACGATCCGTATATCGTTACCGAATTCAACTTTGTCAAACCAGGCAAAGGACAGGCCCTCTACCGCTGCAAGCTGAAGAACATGGTGAATGGAAACCAGTTTGAGCGGACTTTCCGTTCCGTCGATATATTTGAGACTGCCGATTTGCAGGAAAAGAAGATGCAGTACCTCTATCGGGAAGAAGGCAAGTACTGCTTCATGGACAACCAGAGTTACGAACAGGTCTTTCTCTCCGCGGATCAGGTCGGGGAGGCGAAATATTTTCTACTGGACAACATCGAGGTGGAGATCCTCTTCTTCGAGGATCGTCCGTTGGGGATCAGTCTGCCAAACTTCATCGATGTCGTGGTGACCAAGGCCGACCCCTGGGCAAAGGGGGATTCCGTATCGGGAAACACCAAACCGGTCACCGTCCAGACGGGTTACCAGCTCCAGGTGCCGCCCTTCATAGAAGAGGGAGAAAAGATCCGGATCGATACCCGCAGCGGAGAGTACCTGACCCGGGTCAAGGGATGACTTTTTATCGTGGACGAAGACTGGAGACTGACCGGTAAATCGGAGGTTTTGAGAATCCGAGCGGCTATGACCCGATCGATCCGCCGGTTCTTTCAGGATCAGGATTTTCTCGAATGTGAAACACCCCTGCGCATTCCGGCGCCTGCGCCGGAGTCCCACATCGATACCGTCGCCTCGGGCGAATGGTTTCTCCAGACCTCCCCGGAACTCTGCATGAAGCGACTTCTGGCGGCCGGTTATCCGAAAATATTCCAGATCTGCAAATGTTTCCGTGCCGGGGAGCGGGGCGCCCTTCACCTTCCGGAATTCACCATGCTGGAATGGTACCGGACGGGGACCGATTACCGGACGCTGATGGACGACTGTGAGGGCTTGATTGCCCGCGTCGCCGGGGAGCTCGGTCTTGGCGGCGCCGTTTCCTGGCAGGGGAGGAGGATCTGTTTGCTGCCTCCCTGGGAGAGGATCACCGTTCGTGAGGCCTTCGCCAGGTACGCCGGGCTCAGCGTCGAGGAGGCCTTGAGACGGGATTGCTTCGATGAGACCATGGTCTGTGCTGTCGAACCCCGCCTCGGTATGGAACGGCCCGTTTTTCTGTATGAATATCCGGCAGAGCTGGCCGCCCTGGCGCGGGTGAACGCGGAAAACCCTGAGGTCGCAGAACGTTTTGAACTCTATGCCGCCGGATTGGAACTGGCTAATGCCTTCTCAGAGTTGACCGATGTGGCGGAACAGAGACGGCGGTTTGAAGAGGCCTCCCGCGACCGGCGTCTGAAAAACTGCCCCGCCTACCCCCTGCCGGAGCGCTTTCTTCAAGCCCTTTCCTGGATGCCCCCGTCTGCTGGCATCGCCCTCGGAATGGATCGTCTTGCGATGATTCTGACCGACCAGGTGAAAATCGATGATGTGGTTGCCTTTACTCCGGAATCTCTGTGATATTTTTTCACAGAGGGAACGATCCGGTTTATCGGTCCGGTTTATCGGTCATCCGGTTTATCGGTCCTTGACAGGCTCCTTCTTTTCCATTATATGTGATCGCCGTCTTTACATTTCGCATACAAGGAGATTGCACGTGAAGGAAGCTGCGCCAATCGTCGCGATGAACCTGGGAGGAACTTTCAATGTCAGCCTTTTCGACATGGTGCTCAGCGCCGGGTTTGTCGTCAAATTGGTCCTGCTGGTCCTGCTGATTTTTTCCGTCATCTCATGGGCCATTATCCTGATGAAATACTTCAATATCCGGAAAGTCGCGCGAGAGAATGAACTCTTCCTGAGCTCCTACATGAAGAGTACGAAACTCTCGGATATCTTGCCTGATGCGAAGAAGTTCAGGGATTCGACGTTGGCGGAGGTATTCCGGGCCGGGTATATCGAGCTCGCAAAACTCTCCAGGACGGTGCGGGGTAATCCGTCGGGGAAGGATGCCCCGGATGCCGGCGGTCAGGGTCTCGAGATCGCCGATATCGATAACGTGGAAAGGGCGATGAACAGGGCCTGCGGGGCGGAGACCACCAAACTGGAGGCGACCCTCGGGTTCCTGGCGACCACGGGAAGCGCCAGCCCCTTTATCGGTCTGTTCGGCACCGTCTGGGGCATCATGGATACCTTCAAGGGGATAGGCGCCCGGGGGTCGGCGACCCTCGCCGTCGTGGCGCCGGGGATATCGGAGGCGCTGGTCGCAACCGCGGCGGGTCTTGCCGCCGCCATCCCGGCCGTTGTCTTCTACAATTACTATCTGAACCGGGTCAAGAATTTGACCCTCGACATGGACCATTTCGTCTTGGAAATACTGAACACTGTCGAGCGACATTACATAAAGAAATGAGCGGGCATGCGATACTCGAAACGGAGAGCACATTCTGACGACCGGCTGATGGCCGAAATCAATGTCACTCCTCTGGTAGACGTGATGCTGGTATTGCTCATCATCTTCATGGTGACGGCGCCGATGATGCAGATGGGAATCGATGTCAATCTTCCCCGTGTCAGGGCGAAAGCGGTGGATGTCTCGGAAGAAAAGCTGGTACTTACCATCAACGGCGCGAAAGAGATTTTCCTTAACAAAACCCAGATGCCGCTTGCGGGACTCGGAACGAAGCTGCAGCACATCTTCGCGTCTCGGATCGAGCGCGAGGTCTATCTGCGGGCGGATAGAAACGTCCCTTACGGGTTCGTTGTCGAGGTGATGGCCGAGGTGAGAAAGGCCGGCGTCGACAAGCTGGGGATGATCACCGAGCCACCCGAGGAATCAAGGTGATGTCTGACAGGGAAGTCGGCGAGCGAGACGGCGGATTCCGTCTGAACGGAATGATCGTTATATCTCTGCTGTTCCATATCACGGTCCTGACACTTCTCTTTTTTTCCCCTTCCTTCCCTTCGCCGAAACTAACCTTCGGGCCGGTCTACACCGTTTCTCTGGTGAATTTTTCCGGAAAAGCCGTTCAAGCGAAGGGCGCCTCGGCTGCGGCAAAGGAACTCCTGGCGACCGACCGTCGTGAAACGGTGATGAAAAAAGCGACCGAACCGGACAAATCCATCCCGATACGCAGCCTGGAAACCCGGAAGAAAAAGGATCCTGACATCGAAAAGGCGATGGAGGATATCCGGAAAAAGGCATCTGCCGCGGATGAGTCGGTCAGGCGACCCCAGACGAAAACAGCACCGGAAAAAACCGCTCAGGAGAAAACAGCCGGTCCCGATTCTCAGCCAGGCGATGGCGAAGTCGGTACCCGGATGCACGCCTACTATGCGCAGATCTGGTCCCGTATCAAGGGCAGCTGGGCCTTCATCTCGCCGTCGCCGGGGGAGGCGCTGGAAGCGGTGATCGACGTGACCATCCTGCGAAGCGGGGCGGTCACGGAGGTGAATTTTGAAAAACGTTCCGGCAACCGGTTTTTTGATGAGTCCGCCATGAAGGCCATTCGCAAGGCGAGTCCCTTTCCGCCCCTGCCGGCGGTGATCGGAGAGACCAGCATCCAGGTGGGGATACGCTTTCATTCGTCGGAATTGAGATCGTGATGGACTGAGGCAGGCAGGGCAGAAGGGGGTTCTGAATGAGAAAACGGATACATCTGGCGACCGCGGGTCTGATCCTGGTTTGCCTGTTTCATAGCGGCCCGGCATACGGGAAGGTATATATCGACATCGATTCTCCCGCTTTTCAAAAACTCCCCATCGCGATCGCTGATTTCAAACCCTTGCGGTCCGATGTCGGGAAGAGCGATCTTCCCGTTTGGTTTGCCGATGCCCTCTCCCGGGATCTGCTGCTCACGGGATATTTCAGCATCATCGACCGAAAGGCCTTCCTGGAAGATCCAAGTAAGGCGGGAATCACGGAGGAAGGGACCCGCTTCGGAGACTGGTCGACGATCGGCGCCGAATATCTGGTCAAGGGCGGATACCAGATGGACGACCGGGAGCTCACCGCGGAGTTCCGCCTCTTTGACGTGACGAAAGGAGCGCTCGTGGTCGGGAAGCGGTATATCGGCAAGCCCGATGACAGGGGGCGGATCGTCAGGCAGTTTGCCAAAGAGATCCTCCTGGCCCTCACGGGAGAGGCGGGTCTGTTCGACACCCGGATCGCCTTCGTCAGGAAGAGTCAATCCACCGCGGAGCTCCATACGATCAACTTCGACGGTTCGGATCTCCGCCGCATTACCCATTACAACTCCCTGACCCTCTCACCGCGATGGTCTCCCGACGGCAGGCGAC
>CAZINF010000218.1:0-4549 GCA_964540555.1 uncultured Syntrophus sp.
CGCCGAAAACGGATGCCCATCTTAATCAACAGGACCATTTTGTCAAGACAATTTTAGACAGCCCGTCACAAAAGAATTGTCAATCGCCCCAAAAAAGGGTAATTTGCCCTCATGGCAAAACTGACATTGGAGGAGTGGCTTGCAAGGGCCGAAAAGGACCGGCGGTTTATGGAGAACGTCCGGGCGATCCGGCGGATCCCCGCCTGTCCCGGGTCGTTTGCGGAGTATCCGCAGTGGGTCCATCCCTCCCTGAAGGCCGTCCTCGCACAGCGAGGCATCGGGCGGCTATACAGCCACCAGGCCCGGGCGGTGGATCTGATCCGGCAGGGGCATAGCGTCGTCCTCGTCACCCCGACGGCAAGCGGCAAGACGCTCTGCTACAACCTCCCGGTCCTCCAGAAGATTCTTGAAGAGCCGGAGACCCGCGCGCTCTATATGTTCCCCACGAAGGCCCTCGCCCAGGACCAGATGCACGAGATCCACGGCCTGATCGGCGAGATGAAGGCCGACATCAAGACCTACACCTACGACGGGGACACCCCCGACGACGCCCGGCAGGCGATCCGGCGGCAGGGCCACGTCGTCGTCACGAACCCCGACATGCTCCACGCCGGGATTCTCCCCCACCACACGAAATGGCAGAAGCTCTTCGCGAATCTCCAGTACGTGGTCATCGACGAGCTCCACGTCTATAGGGGGGTCTTCGGATCCCACCTGACGAACGTGCTTCGACGTCTGGTCCGGATTTGCCGCTTCTACGGCCGCGACCCGGTCTTTATCTGCTGCTCCGCCACGGTGGCGAACCCAAGGGAGCACGCCGAGCGGCTCCTGGAGCGGACCGTGACCTCGATCGAGGAAAGCGGGGCGCCCACGGCGGCCAAGACCTTCATCCTCTATAACCCGCCCATCGTCAACCGGGAGCTCGGCATCCGCCAATCCGCGCTGACGCCGGTCCGGAAGATAGCCTCGGAACTGATCGAAAACGCAATCCAGACGATCGTCTTTGCCACCAGCCGCCTGAATGTGGAAGTGCTGACCAAGTACCTCAAGGACCGGTTCGCCAAGGGAAAGCCCGTGGACACCAGCTTCGTCATGGGCTACCGCGGGGGATACCTCCCCAACCTCCGCCGTCAGATCGAGGCGGGCCTGCGCAACCGCGAGGTGATGGGGGTCGTCGCGACCAACGCCCTTGAATTGGGGATCGACATCGGCGATCTGGAGGCGGCGATCCTCTGCGGCTATCCCGGTTCCATTGCCAGCACCTGGCAGCAGGCGGGCCGGGCGGGAAGGCGCACGGGACAAAGCCTTGCGCTTCTGATCGCCAGGAGCTCACCGCTGGACCAGTTCATCGTGGAGAACCCCGATTACTTCTTCTCCCGTTCGCCGGAGTTCTGCCGGGTCAACCCGGACAACCTCCTGATCCTGCTCCACCACATCAAGAGCGCCGCCTTCGAGCTTCCCTTCGAGAAGGGGGAGCGTTTCGGCGGGGAGAACCTGGAGGAGCTCCTCGACTATCTCGAAGGGAAGGGTGTGCTCCACCGTGTCGGCGCCCGCTGGCACTGGTCGGCGGAGAGCTACCCCGCCGACGAGGTGAGCCTCAGGAGCATCAACCCGGAAAACGTGGTGATCGTCGATACGACGGACGCCGGCAACCATAAAGTCATCGCCGAGGTGGACTGGGACAGCGCCTTCACCACCACCCACACCGACGCGATCTACATGATGGAATCCCAGCAGTACCACGTGGACAAGCTTGACCTAGAGCGCAAGACCGCTTACGTCCATAAGGTGGAGGCGGATTATTTCACCGACGCCATGACCTACACCAACGTCCGGGTGATCGACACCTTCGCGAAGAAGCCGGGGAAGGAGGTCCTTGTCGAGCACGGCGAGGTCCAGGTGGTGAGCAAGGTCGTTGGCTACAAGAAGATCAAGTTCTACACTTCGGAGAACCTGGGTTTCGGCGACGTCAACCTGCCGGAGAAGGACATGCATACGACCAGCTACTGGTTCACGATCCCCCGGGACCGCCTTGCTTCTCTTCCCTACCACCAGGCGGAGATTATCGACGGCCTGTCGGGGCTGGCTTACAGCCTCCACCACCTGGCCGCCATGATGCTTATGGCGGACCTCCATGACATCGACCGGGCGATCGGGGACAAGAGCGGCGAGTGGTTCGTCCGCAAGGACGGTAACTGGCGGACGATCACCGCCTCGCCCGCGGCGGATTCGCCGCCGGCGACGGACGCCTTCGATCCGACGATCTTCCTGTTCGATGCCTACCCCGGTGGAATCGGCTTTTCGGATCTCCTGTTCGAACGCCACGAGGCGCTGATCGCCTCGGCCGGGCAGCTTATCCGAGCCTGCCCCTGCGTCTGCGGCTGCCCGTCGTGCGTCGGTCCGACGCTGGAGGTCGGCCCGAGGGGGAAGGAGGCGGCCCTGGCGATTCTGGAATTGGTTCAGGTTTTCCCCCGCCATCGCGCCATCCCGTAGTGGGCGGCCAGGCCGGTTAGAAAGCCGACGGCCATATTCGTCAAAAGGGCCGCGGACACCGTCGCCGCCAGGGGAACGAGGTCACGCTCCCAGCGGACATCCCGTGCGAACTTCGTCAGCTCGATCCCGATGAGCAGCATCATCGCCCCGATGATTGCGGCGGGAAAGACGGAAAAAAGGCCGGCGATGGCCGCCGCGAAAAAAAGACCGAGAGCGATCTCGATCGTCCCTTCGATGAGGTTCGTCCCGCCGGTCCTCGCCCCAAAATAGTACTGGCCGGCCAGCCCGCCGCAGCCGTGGCACATCGGCATGCCGCCGAAGAAAGGGAGGATCAGGTTCATGACCCCCTGGTTCCAGGAGAGCTTCGCCACGCTGACCGGCTTTTCCGGCCAGTAGGCGGCAATCAGGGCGGAAGTGGCGATCGTCGCGTTCGTGATCGTCAGCGGGATCTGGGCAAATCCGGCCAGGACGAGCGAATCCCAGACCTCCTTCGGGCTGAAGCCGGTCAGCGGCGGCGGGGTGAAACGGATCGCCTCCGCCGAGGGAAGCCGCCCCTGGAAAGCGACGATGGCGATTCCGAGGAGCATCAGGACAACGGCGGCAGGGGCGTAGCGGCTCTCCTTAAGGACGAGGACGATCACGATCGAGAGAATCCCCAGGACCCAGCCCGTCGAGATCATCCTTGCCGCCTCGACGGCGAGGAGTATCCCCAGCGTCGCCTGGATCCCCCGGACGACGCTGTTCGGAGTGATCTTTGCGAGACGGTCGATGATCCCCGTCATCGCGAAGAAGAGCCAGACGATCCCCATGGCAAACCCCGAGGCGTAAATCATGGAGGGCGTCCAGTGCTGGGCGATGGCGACAACGGCGAGGACCTTCATCGGTTCGATGGGCATGGGGAGTTTGTAGATGAGGCCGGTCGCGATGTTGGAGATGCCCATCATGACCAAGAATCCCGCCGGATCGAGGCCGCAGACGGCGATGTAGCCGATGGCAAGGGGGAACAGCGTCCCGAAATCCCCCATCGAACCGGCCAGCTCCCGGAGGTTGAACTCGAACGATTTGATCCTCATTCCCAGGTCTCTTCTTTGTCACTCCCCAGGAGAAAGGCGCGGCTCAGTGCCACGCAGGGCTCTTCGATAACATGGAATCCCGCTTCCCGGCACACTGCGACCGTTCGTTCAAGGCTCCTTTGCGTCACATGGACTTTCGGTTCGACGAGAAGGAGTCTTCCCCGTGGTTTCAGAAGAGTAAGAATTTCTCCGAAGAAACGGGATTGGTCCGGGACCTCGTGGGCCATCCAGAAGGCAAGGGCGAAATCAGCGGCGCCCTCGACCTCCAAGCTCTTCTTGCTGCAGCGGTGGAGGACGATCCGATCGGCCACTCCGGCTTTCCGGGATCGCCTTCCCACGACATCCAGCATCTGTTGCTGGAGATCGACCGCGATCACTTTCCCCTCCGGACCGGCCAGCCGCGCCAGGCCGATCGTGAAGTACCCCATCCCGCAACCGATATCGACAGCGGTCATGCCGGTCTTCACATAAGGGCCGAGGAGGCGCTCCGGATCATGAAAAAGCCGGCGTAGAGGATTGTCGAAACTGTAACACAGCCACCAGGGGCAGACCATCTCATTCATCCGCAACAGTTACAGCTTGTTGTGCGCGCCGTCGCAATACGGCGGTTTGGCGGTGCGCTTGCAACCGCACCAGGCGACCGTTTTGGGATTTTTGATCTCCAGTTCCATGGGTGTCAGGCCGGTGTTGAGCCGCTCGTGTGAGCCGTCGCAAAACGGCTGAGTTGCGGACTGACCGCAGCTGCACCAGGAATACGTTCCAGGCTTCATCTCCATCACATACGGCCCTTTCTTGGCAATCTTCGGTTCCATCGTCACTCCTCCTCTTGAATGGTGAACATCACTGGCCTAATCGGAAAATCAGCAAATTCCATCCCTAAAGTATATGAGGAGAAACCTTGCCTGTCAATGGTTTTGACGGGACAAAAGTAACGATTCAGTCTCGAGTGGGGAGGTTAGCCGCAGGGCAGAGTTATGCATAGT
>CAZINF010000219.1:0-4494 GCA_964540555.1 uncultured Syntrophus sp.
CCCGGTAATAGTCCAGGTGCTCCCGGTCGATATTGGTGATGACGGCGAGGCAGGGGCTCAGCTTAAGAAAAGACCCGTCGCTCTCATCTGCTTCTGCTACGATCACCTCCCCATCGCCTAAGCGGGCGTTGCTCCCGATGCCGGCAAGCTTGCCTCCGATCACCATCGTCGGGTCCAGGCCCCCGTGGGCGAGGAGCGTTGCCACAATCGAGGTCGTTGTCGTCTTTCCGTGGCTGCCCGAGACGGCGATGGAGAATTTCATCTTCAACAGTTCTGCGAGCATCTCGGCGCGCGGAATGACCGGGATGTTGCGTCGGTGGGCCGAGAGCGCCTCCGGGTTGTCCGGCCGGACGGCCGTCGAGGTGACGACGACATCGGCGTTGCCGATGTGGGAGGCGTCATGCCCCCGGTGGATCGCGGCGCCCATGCCATCCAGACGCCGGGTGATATCGGTCGAAGCGATGTCCGAACCGCTGATCTCATAGCCTAAATTGAGGAGAACCTCGGCGATCCCGCTCATACCGATCCCGCCGATGCCGACGAAGTGGATGCGCCTGATCTTCCGGTACATGCTGCTTTTCTGAAGGAACTCTTTCATCTCTGTCCTCAACTCTGCCCGGTCGGTCGCCGGTCCCGGACCAGCGTCAGACAGATATCGACGATATCCCTGGCCGCCTGCCGTTTGCCCAATGCAGCGGCGGCGGCTTCCATTTTCCGGACGGCGCCCGGATTTCGATGGAGCTGTTCGATCACCCTTGCCAGTCCTGGTCCGTTCAGATCCCTTTCTGCGATCACTTCCGCCGCCCCGGCACGGGAAAGGACCTCGGCGTTTCGCGCCTGATGGTCATTCACCGCGAAGGGGAAGGGGATCAGGATGGAGGCCTTCCCGCCGGCGGTGATCTCCGCAATAGATGTCGCGCCTGCCCGGCAGATGAGGAGATCGGCCTTATGGTAAGCCGCGGCCATATCCATGATGAACGGGGAAACGTCGGCCGTAAGGCCCCGTTCACGGTAGGCTGCGGTCACCGTTTCCAGATCTTTTTCCCCCGCCTGATGTATGAATCGGAGCCGGTCCTTCAGGTGCTGCAGGCCGTCCAGCGCCTCGCCGACCATCCGGTTGATCGTGCGAGCCCCCTGGCTCCCCCCGAAGACAAGGATCGTGAACCGGGGGTCCTTCTTCTCCTCCTGCGGTTTTTCAGCAAGGAAAGCCGCGCGGATCGGATTTCCCGTGACCAGTGTCCGCCTTTTAGGGAACCACCTCTGCGACACCGGGAAGGTGAGAAAGATCCGGTCTGCGAAATAGCCGAGTATTCGGTTTGTCAGACCCGGAAAGGCGTTCTGTTCGGCGATTGCCGTTTTCACCCCCATGAGGCTGGCGGCGAGGACCGCCGGTCCAGAGGCGTAACCGCCCACGCCGACAACGATGTCCGGGCGGAATTCGCGAAGGATCCGGAAAGAGGCGATAAGGCCTCCGGGGATCTTCGCGAGGGCGCCCGCGGTCCTGAGCGGCCTTTGTCCCTTGATCCCTTCCACCTGGATGGTCCTGAGGGGAAGTCTCAACCTGCCCAGAATCTTCTTCTCCAGACCCCGTTCGGTGCCGATAAAGAGAATCCGGTATGCAGGATTCCTATTGAGGAACTCCTCAGCAATGGCGATCCCCGGAAAGAGATGCCCGCCGGTTCCACCGCCGGCGATGATCATCCCGATGCCGCGGCGATCCGATGTTGATTTATCCTTCATATGCAGAAACATTAAGTAAAATTCCCACCGCAATGAGGGACATCATCAGCGACGTTCCTCCGTAACTCAAGAAGGGAAGGGCGAGCCCCTTGAGCGGGATCAGACCCGTGACGCCCGCGATGTTGATGAAAGTCTCCAGGGCGATCAGCATCGTCAGCCCCGCGGCGAGCAGGTTTCCGAAAAGATCCGGCGCCCGCAGCGAGATCTGGAATCCCCGGATAATCAGAATGGCGTAAAGAAAAAGGATCAGTCCGACGCCGATGAAACCGCTCTCCTCGGCGATGACCGCGAGAATAAAGTCGGTATGGGGTTCCGGGAGATAGAAGAGCTTCTGCATCCCGTCTCCGATCCCCACACCGAAGGGGCCGCCGGATCCGAAGGCGATCAGTGACTGGATGATATGAAAACCGGAATTACGAGGGTCCTTCCAGGGGTCGAGAAAGGCCGTCCAGCGGGCCAGGCGGTAACTCTTATGGAGAAGAAGCCAGACGGCGACGGGAATGAACAGGGCGGCGAGTCCCGCCAGATGGACGATCCGGCCGCCGGCCAGATAGATCATCATGAGGGTGATGAGAACGATGATGACGGTAGTGCCAAAATCCGGCTGCAACAGGATCAGTCCCACGATGACCCCCGTAATGCCGAAAGGGATGAGCAGCCCCTGACTGATCTCCCGGAGGTGGTTTGTTTTCAGGGTTAGAAAATGGGCCAAAAAGAGGATCAGGGCGACCTTAGCCAGCTCTGAAACCTGAAAAGAGAATACCCCGAGATTGAACCAGCGGACGGCGCCACCGGCTTTGATCCCCAAAGAGGGGATCCAGAGCGCACACAGAAGGAAAATCGAGACTGCGATGCCCGGCCAGGCCAGTTTCCGGAGCTTGTAGTAGGGAATCCGCGTCATCAGGACCATGAGCAGCAGGCCGAGAAAAAAGAAAAGAAGCTGTTTCTTGAGAAAGAACTGGCCGTCACGGAACCTCTCCGTGGCGAGGATGGAGCTGGAACTGTAAATCATCACCGTCCCGATGGTGACCAGAAGCAGCGTGACCAGCAGGAGGATCAGATCCGGTTTTCCTTGCGATGCGGTTTTCATTTCTGAAATGTCCTGACCAGTTCTTGAAATGCTCTTCCCCGGGCCTTGTAGTCCGCAAATTCGTCAAAGCTTGCGCATCCTGGAGAGAGGAGGACGATGTCGCCGGACGACGCAAGATTCCTGGCCGTTGCCACCGCTTCTTTCATAGTGGCCGCCAGTTGCGTGTGAACCACCCCGCCGACGAGGCCGTTGATCGTCTGCCTCGCTTCGCCGAAGAGTATCAGCTCTCGGACCCGTTCCCGGATCAGAGGAGAGAGAGTTTCGAAATCCCCCGCTTTGTCCCGTCCCCCGAGGAGGAGAATGAGGGGCTGGGAGAAACTCTGGAGAGCCCGCATCACGGCTCCGACATTGGTCCCTTTGGAATCGTCATAGAAGCGGACGCCATTTATCTCGTCGACATATTCGATCCGGTGGGCGATGCCGCGAAAACCATCCACGGCCCGGATGATATCCGAGGGGGAGCAGCCGCATGCCCGGGCCGCCAGAGTGGCGGCCATCACGTTTTCTATGTTGTGGCGTCCCGGGATCCGGATCATCCCGAGGGGGTATTCCTCGCGTTCGCCGGAATGCGAAACGCGGACCAGTTTCTCTCCGGCAAGAAATATCCCGCGATCGACGGCGGTAGAGGAGCTGAAGCACTCGACCTGCGCTCCCAGGCGACCGATGAGCGACTCCGTGGATGTCTCGTCGGCGTTGAGGATGGCGAGGTCGGAGGCACTCTGCCGGAAGAAGATCGATTCCTTGATCTGCCGGTAGGCGGCAAAGCTGCCGTGATAATCGATGTGATCGCTTGTGGTGTTGAGCAAAAGAGCAATAGGGGGGCGGAAATCCCGGATCCACTGGAGCTGGAAGCTGCTCACCTCGGCGACCGCCCATTCCGCCTCCTGCGGGCCGTCCACGTAGCCGATCAGAGGGGCGCCGATATTGCCGCCGACAAAGACCCTTTTCCCCGCAGCGCGGAGCATTTCCCCGATGAGCGTCGTCACGGTCGTTTTTCCGTTCGTGCCGGTGATGGCGACGAGCGGCGTCTTCAGGAATCGCGAGGCCAGCTCGAGTTCGCTGATGATCGGTATTGCCCGCCGGAGCGCCTCTACCAGAATGGGGTTTGACGGATAGACCCCCGGTGACGGGACGACCAGGTCGACGCCCGCGAGAATCTCCGGTCCGTATGGAACGACGGTCAGACCGTCACATCGTTTCTTCAGCTCGGAGAAGGTTTCTCCCCATGCCGTTATCGGCTTTTCATCGGTGAGAGCGATATCGGCCCCCCGATTTGCGAGAAAACGGGCTGTCGCGATCCCTGTTTTCCCGACGCCGATGACCGCCACTTTTTTATTTCGAAGATTCATCGCCTGTCTATCACCTCAGTTTCAGCGTGCTGATTGCCACGAGGGCGAGCAGGATAGAGATGATCCAGAAGCGGACGATCACCTTGGGTTCGGCCCACCCCTTGAGTTCGAAATGGTGATGGATAGGGGCCATCTGGAAGATGCGCCTGCCTTTGGTGAGCTTGAACCAACCGACCTGGAAGATGACGGAGAAGGTCTCCATGACAAAGACCCCCCCCACGATGGCCAGAAGTATCTCCTGTTTCGTCAGAACGGCGACGGCGCCCAGCGAACCGCCGAGGGAGAGGGCGCCCACATCCCCCATGAAGACCTGGG
>CAZINF010000220.1:0-4478 GCA_964540555.1 uncultured Syntrophus sp.
ACATGTGATTGTTATACCTGTCAAAATTATTCACGAGCCTATCTGCGGCACCTGTATGTGGCCGGGGAGATCCTGGCCATGACATTGAATACGATCCACAACCTCCGGTATTACCTGCGTCTCATGGAGCAGATCAGGGAGGCAATCCGGGGGGACAGGTATCGGGATTTCAGGGACTGTTTTATCAGGAAGAGTGTTTAAGGCGATATCACAACTAAACATAAGGGAGGGTTTCACTATGATGAATGTGGCTTATGCAATGGGTTCACTACCGGGTGGAGGAGGCGCCGCCGGCGGCGGCGATTTCAGTTTTATCATCATGATGGGTGTCCTTTTCGCCATCTTTTATTTTCTCATGATCAGGCCCCAGCAGAAAAAACAGAAGGATGTAAAAAATATGATTGCCAATCTGGCCCACGGTGATTTGGTGATGACCTCGGGAGGGATTCAAGGGAAGGTCACGGGTCTGACAGACACTATCGTGACGCTCGAGATCGCCGACAAGGTCAAAATAAAGGTCGCCAGGAACTTTATCGGCGCCGTCCTTCAAAAGGCTCCGAAGTGATAAGGCTGAAAGGGGTAAACCATGTTTAAAAGCATCCGAATCAGGGCCGCCGTCACGATCGTCGTCTGCGTGGCCGCACTCGTCTATCTGGCGCCGACCCTGACACCCGATCTTCCCGAATTCTGGAAGAAATATCTCCCAACCGACAAGATCCACCTCGGACTTGATCTGCAGGGGGGGATGCATCTTGTCCTGGAGGTGGAAACCGCCAAAGCCGTAGAAAGCACCTTAGAGCGGACGGTCGGCGATCTGAAGGAAAACCTTATGGACAAGCGGGTCCGTTTCAAACTCCGAGAGCGGACCAAGGAAAGGGATGTGAGCTTCGAGTTTCCGGACGTCGCCGCACGGGATGCGTTTGACAAGCTTCTCAGGAACGACTATCCGGACCTTGAAATCGCCAGCTCCGAGACAGTGGAAGGCAGGGGGTCGGTTTCCTTGAGGATCAAAGACAAACGCGCCGCCGAGATCAAGAAACTGGCAGTTGAACAGAGCCTGGAGACGATCCGAAACCGGGTCGATCAGTTCGGCATCACCGAACCGGAGATCATCCCCCAGGGGATAGACCGTATCATCGTCCAGCTTCCCGGGATCAAGGACACGGCCCGGGCCAAGTCCCTGATCGGCCGGACGGCCCTTCTCGAATTCAAGCTTGTCGACGAAGAACACAACCTTGAAGAGGCCCTGAAGGGGAACATCCCCGAAGGTTCAATCGTCGCCTATGAATCGCGCACGGACAGAACGTCCGGACGCAGGTCACAGAATCCGGTTCTTCTTAAAAGCAAGTCACTCCTGACCGGTGACGCCCTTGAGAGCGCCAAGGTCCAGATCGGCGACCGCTTCGGCGAACCGCACGTCTCAATCAAGTTCAACGCCCAGGGTGCGAAGGACTTCGACCGGATCACCGGGGAAAACGTCAAGAAACGCCTGGCCATCATTCTGGACGGCATGGTCCACTCCGCTCCGGTGATCCAGGAGAGGATCTCCGGAGGGCAGGCCCAGATTACCGGTTCCTTCACCATGGAGGAGGCGACCGATCTGGCCATCGTCCTTAGGGCCGGCGCCCTGCCGGCGCCGGTGATCATCCTCGAGGAGCGGACGGTCGGTCCTTCCCTCGGCCAGGATTCGATCGACAAAGGAACCTGGGCGAGCATCATCGCGGGCATCGTTATTCTCGTCTTCATGGTCGTCTATTACCGACTGACCGGCCTTATCGCCGATGTGGCCCTGGCCATGAATATGCTGCTCCTGCTCGGCGTCATGGCGGCATTCAAGGCGACGCTGACGCTGCCCGGCATCGCCGGCATCGTCCTGACCATGGGCATGGCCGTGGACGCCAATGTCCTGATCAACGAGCGGATTCGCGAAGAGCTCCGTCTGGGGAAGACGCCAAGGGCGGCCATCGAGGCCGGCTACACGAAGGCCTTTTTGACCATCTTCGACTCCAATGTGACGACCCTCGTGGCGGCACTGTTCCTCTTCGGCTTCGGCACAGGTCCGGTCAAGGGTTTCGCCGTTACACTGACCATCGGCATCGTGGTGAGCATGTTCACCGCTATTGTCGTCACACGGATCATCTTTGACTACTTCATCTGGAATCGGAAGATTCAAGGAATCAGCATATAGGTTAGAGGTAAATACAATGGAAATCATAAAAACGGAGACCCACTTCAATTTCGTCAGGCTCATGAAGCCCGCCGTCATCCTGTCACTCGCCGTGATCCTCATCGGCATTGCTTCCCTGATCTGGCACGGGGGGCCCAATTTCGGCATCGATTTTGCGGGCGGATCCCTGATTCAGATCAAATTCAAGGACGAACCCAACGCCGATAAGATCAGGAGCGCCCTCAAACCGATGGGTTTCGAGGGGAGCATCATCCAGAAGTTCGGACCACAGGAGGTCATCATCAGGATGGTCGAATCCGGCGCCGATCCTAAAGAGCTGACCTCCCGCATCGAGGAGGTTTTTACCGCCGCATTCGGCAAGGACGCCTACGAAATACGTCGAATCGAGATGGTCGGCCCCAAGGTTGGAAAGGATCTGACAAGGAAGGCGCTGCTCGCCATCTTTTTTTCATGGATCGGCATCCTGATCTATGTGGGTGTGCGGTTCGAATTCCGGTACGCCCTCGGCGGAATTGTCGCACTCATCCATGACGTCCTGATCACCATCACCTTTCTCTCTCTCTTCGATAAAGAGTTCGATCTGAATATCGTGGCGGCCCTCCTGACGATCATCGGTTATTCGATCAACGACACCATCGTGATCTTCGACCGGATCCGGGAGAATTCGCGGAAGAACACCAGGATGCCTCTGCTCGACGTCATCAACGTCAGCGTGAATCAGACTCTCAGCCGAACGATACTCACCTCGCTCACGGTATTGATCGTCCTGACTATCCTGTTTATATTCGGCGGGGCCGTGATCCACGATTTTACATTTGCACTCATAGTGGGAGCGGTGGCAGGCATCTATTCGACCGTGTTCATTGCGAGCCCGATCGTGCTTGTATTTGAAAAGATCAAGCCCACGGGTCTGAAGAGGAAAAAATAAATTGACACCCCTGGAGGTTGGAGGACTGACCCTGTTTATCCTGGTGCTCCTGTTTGGCGTCTTCTCCATCCTCTTCGGCTTTCCCGGAACCGTCATCATTCTCATCGATGCGTTCATCTACGGCGCCATTACGGGATTCGAGAAGATCGGCCTCAAGATCCTCCTCATCCTCCTTATCCTGTCGGTGCTTGCGGAGGTCGCGGATTTCGCCGTAAGCATGGCCGGAGCCGTGAAATTCGGAGTCTCCCGGAAGGGATTCTGGGCCTTTACGATCGGGGGTTTCATCGGGGCCCTTCTGATGACTCCTTTTTTTCTCGGACTGGGTCTGATTATAGGGTCCTTCTTTGGGGGCTTCATTGCCATGCTGACGGTGGAGTTGCTTGCCCGCAGCAAACTCAAACCGACCCTCCGGGCAACCTACGGGGCTATCCTGGGCAGGGTGGCGGGGATCGCTGTGAAGGGTGTATTTGCCCTGATCATGGTCATCATGACGTTAACCAGCATCTATTCGTAAGGAAGAATGAATGAGTAAACCAAAATCCAAACTGCGGGAATATATCGAGGCGATCCTTTTGGCCATCTTAATCGCCTTCTTCATCCGGACCTTCGTGATCCAGGCCTACAAAATTCCCTCCGGGTCCATGAAGCCGACACTCCAGATCGGCGACCATATCCTCGTCAGCAAGTTCAACTACGGTGTAAAGCTGCCTTTTATCCGCTCCACCCTTATCCCCATCGGAACCCCTGAACGGGGGGACATCGTGGTCTTCATCTACCCCGAAGACCGTTCCAAGGATTTTATCAAGCGGCTCATCGGCCTTCCCGGAGACACCATAGAAATCCGGGAAAAGAAGGTCCTCCTCAACGGTCTCCCCTGGAGCGACGCCTACGGGGTGCATGTGGACAATCTCATCATTCCGGGCTCGGTTCAGCCCAGGGACAATTTCGGACCGGCCAAGGTTCCCGAAGGCTCGATCTTCGTTTTAGGGGACAACCGCGATGAGAGCTATGACAGCCGCTTCTGGGGTTTTGTCGACATGAAGGACGTCCTGGGCAAGGCCCAGATCATCTACTGGTCCTGGAACCAGGAGGACACCTGGGTCCGCTGGGGACGGATCGGCACGATTCTAAGGTAGTCGTCTTTTATTGTGTAAAAAGTGCGAAAGCAAGCATCGTCAGCGACAGGACGGTCAGGATCGCCACCGTCAGCCAGGAGACGATGTTCATCGCGAGACCGTTCGTATATTCCCCCATGATCTTTCGATCGTTGACCAGCAGGAGCATGAAGATGAGGATGACGGGGAGGATCGCCCCGTTGATCACCTGCGAATAGTACATGATCGAGATCAGAGGCATATCCGG